>CAXBIR010000014.1:0-41513 GCA_963975825.1 uncultured Polaribacter sp. | reverse complement strand
TAATGCATCTGGCATAACATCTTCATCATGAGACATTAATTGGATCATTACTTGTACTTCACTATGGTAATCTTTTGGAAATAACGGACGTAAAACACGGTCTACTAAACGCATAGTTAATACTTCTCCATCACTTGGTCTTGCTTCTCTTTTAAAGAAACCTCCAGGATATCTTCCTGCGGCAGCAAATTTTTCTCTATAATCTACTGTTAATGGTAAAAAATCAACTGTACCTGCTTTATAGCTAGATACAACTGTACATAATAACATTGCTTTACCCATTTGAACAACAACTGAACCGTGTGCTTGTTTTGCTAATTTACCGGTCTCTAATGAAATGGTTCTTCCATCTCCAAGGTCTATAACCTCTCTAAATACTTTTGGAATCATAAATTTTTAATTCTAAATTTTTAATACTGTTTGTTGTTGTGTTGTCGTCTGTTGTTGCAATGGAAATTCAAAAATGCTGTTACTATTTTTGAGTTTTTATATTGTTGCTGATGTAGTTAGCATCAGGCTTTTTAAATTTGTTGTAATAAAAAAGAGGCACGTTTATAGAGCCTCTTTTTTGTAAGAATTATTTTCTAATTCCTAATTCCTTGATAATCGCACGATATCTGTTGATTTCAGTTTTCTTTAGATAATCTAATAAACTTCTACGTTTACCTACCATCATTACTAATGAACGCTCAGTGTTAAAATCTTTACGATTTCTCTTTAAATGCTCAGTTAAATGGTTAATTCTGTGCGTAAATAACGCAATTTGTCCTTCCGAAGAACCAGTATCGTTTTTACCTTTACCGTGCTTTTCGAATAAACCTTCTTTTACTTCTTTAGTTAAGTACATGCCAATATTCTTTAAATGATTATTATGTATTTCAACAAAATTATTTTATTGAAGCTGCAAATATACTATTAATTTTCTTATTATAATATTCTTCTAAAGAGATTCTAGTTTAGAATTGCTGGTTATTTAGGTTGTTAATTAAAAGAATTTTAAGAGTCATTATATATAGGTTAGTTTTTCTTGTTTCTCATATTTATGATTGAAAACTAATTAATTAGAGAAATTCATAAATCTGTTTACTTTTAAGATGCTTATTTTAACAGATTGTGAATTCTTTTATAAAATATGATATATTATTTGTTTGTTTAGATTTAATCTTTAGATTTGTTGTTCAAACAAAGAAGATTAAGATGTTAAATAATACTTGGACTCGTTTCTACTTTTACTTTTATTTTTACAATAAGAGGAGAGACTTTGTATCATGTTGTTAAGAAACATAAAATATATATAAAGTCTCGAATTTAATTCGAGACTTTTTTTTTGATATTATATTAATGAATAAAATTATAGCCATACAAGGAGCAGAAGGCTCAAACCACCATAAAGTTGCAAGAGACTTTTATGGAACTTCAATAGAATTAAAAGAATGTATGTCTTTTGATTTTTTGGTAGCTAGTTTGTTAGATAAATCTGCAAGCCTAGGGGTTATGGCAATAGAAAATACCATTGCAGGTTCTATAATACCTAATTATGCATTAATAGATAATAATAACCTTCATATTATTGGTGAAGAATATTTGAATATTCATCATCATTTAATGTGTTTAAAAGGGCAGGAAATTGAAGATATTAAAGAAGTTTGGTCACATCCAATGGCATTGTTACAATGTAAAGAATTCTTTAAAAACTATCCGAAGATAAAATTAGTAGAAGATGTGGATACTGCAGAAGTAGCTAAAAGAATTGCAAAAGAAAATTTGATTGGTATTGCAGCAATTGCACCAAAAATTGCTGCCGAAATTTTTGGTTTAGCAATTATAGAAGATGAAATTCAAACGATAAAAGATAATTCTACCCGTTTTGTAATTGTTCAAACAGAAGTACCAAATAACGGTAAGGAAGAAATAAATAAAGCGTCTATAAAGTTTCAATTAAGTCACAAAAGAGGAAGTTTAGCCGCTATTTTAAATGTGTTAAGTGATTGTAAAATGAATTTAACAAAAATTCAATCTTTACCAGTAATAGAAACACCTTGGAAATATTCATTTTTTGTAGATGTAACGTTTGAAGACTATAAAGATTACGAAAAAGCAAAAGCAATAATAGAAATTATGGCAGAAGAATTTAAAATTTTAGGAACCTATAAAAATGGTAGAAAATGATTAAAGCTGCCAAAAGATTAGACACAGTACAAGAATACTATTTCTCTAAAAAGTTAAGAGAAGTTAGAGGTTTAGCTGCTGCAGGAAAACCTATTATTAATATGGGAATTGGATCTCCAGATTTGCAACCTCCAACAAAGGTTTTAGAAGCAATACAAGGTAGTTTAAATGACGCAAGCGCGCACAAATACCAATCTTACCAAGGTTTACCAGAGTTAAGAAATGCTATTGCTACTTTTTATAAAAACAAGTTTTCTGTAGCTACAAACCCAGAAAATGAAGTTTTGCCTTTAATGGGTAGTAAAGAAGGAATTATGCATATTTCTATGGCTTTTTTAAATGAAGGCGATAAAGTATTAATTCCTAATCCTGGATACCCAACATACACATCTGTAACAAAATTAGTTGGTGCAGAACCGCTTTTTTATAATTTAAGTGATAAAAATAACTGGCAACCAAATTTTGATGAATTAGAAGCAGAAGATTTAAGTGAAGTTAAAATTATGTGGGTAAATTATCCTCATATGCCAACAGGAACAAATGCAACTTTAGAAACTTTTGAAAAGTTAATTGCATTTGGTAAAAAACACAATATTCTAATTATAAATGATAATCCTTATAGTTTTATTTTAAACGATAATCCTATTAGTATTTTACAAGTAGAAGGCGCAAAAGATATTGCTTTAGAATTAAATTCTTTAAGCAAAACTTTTAATATGGCTGGTTGGCGAGTTGGTATGGTTTTAGGAAATGCAACTTATATCAACGAAATATTAAAAGTAAAATCTAATATGGATTCTGGTATGTTTTATGGAATTCAAAAAGGAGCCATAGAAGCATTACAATTATCTGATGATTGGTTTTTAGAGCAAAATAAAATATATGAAGAACGCAGAAATTTAATTTGGCAATTGGCAGATAAATTAGATGCAGTTTATAATAAAAATTCAACAGGTTTATTTGTTTGGGCAAAAATACCCGAAGGAAAAAAATCTGAAGAAGTTACAGATGCTGTTTTATATGATAATGATATTTTTATAACTCCAGGCACTATTTTTGGTTCTCAGGGAGAAGGTTATATTCGTTTTTCATTATGTGTAACAACAGATGTAATTAAAGAAGCAATATCAAGATTATAGATTATGAAAAATATATACATGGTTGGTATTGGTTTAATAGGAGGTAGTTTTGCTGTCGATATTAAAAAGAACAATCCAGATGTTGTAATTTACGGAATAGACACTAATGAAGATCATTTAGATAAAGCAAAAGAATTAGGCATAATTCAAGAAAAAGCTACTTTAGATGATTTAGAAAACGCAGACTTGGTAATTGTGTCAATTCCTGTAGATGCAACCGTAAAATTATTACCAATTATTTTAGATAAAATTTCAGATAACGGGTTAGTTGTAGATGCAGGTTCTACAAAAGAAGCTATTTGTAAAGTGGTTGAACATCATCCAAAAAGAAGAAATTTTTTAGCAAGTCATCCAATTGCAGGAACAGAAAATTCTGGACCAACAGCAGCAATTTCTGGCTTATACATTGGAAAAACGAACATTATTTGTGAAGTAGAAAAGACAACTTTTAAATTGCAAGAGAAAGCTTTAAAGCTTTTTACAGACATTGGAATGCGTATTCGTTACATGGATCCAGTTTCTCATGACAAGCATATTGCGTATGTTTCGCACTTGTCTCACATAAGTTCGTTTATGTTAGGTAAAACTGTTATTAATAAAGCAAAAAATGAACGCGATATTTTTGATATGGCAGGTTCTGGTTTTGAATCTACAGTTCGTTTAGCAAAAAGTTCGCCAGCAATGTGGACACCAATTTTTAAACAGAATAAAGATAATGTTATAGAAACATTAGAAGAATACATTAACAATCTTCAACAATTTAAAAAGTTGATGATGAAAGACGATTTTGAAGAAATTTTTAACGAAATGGATAGCACAAATCACATAAAACAAATTTTAAACGGCATAAAATAAAAGCCAAAACAAGTAGAAAAATGAAGAATACAAAAGAATTAAGAACATGGTTGGATGATATGAATTTAGATCATCCACTAGTAATAGCAGGGCCTTGTAGTGCAGAAACCGAAGAACAGGTTTTAAAAATTGCACACGAATTAAAAGATTCTGATGTAAACTATTATAGAGCAGGGATTTGGAAACCTAGAACAAGACCAGGAAATTTTGAAGGTGTTGGTGCATTAGGATTAGGTTGGCTTAAAAAAGTAAAAGAACAAACAGGCATGAAAACCTGTACAGAAGTTGCCAATGCTGCACACTGTAAATTAGCCATAGAACATGATGTAGATTTACTTTGGATTGGTGCAAGAACAGCAGTATCACCATTTATTATGCAAGAAATTGCAGATGCATTACATGGTACAGATAAAATTGTTTTAGTAAAAAACCCAATAAACCCAGATTTGGCTTTATGGTTAGGTGGTATAGAACGTTTGTATACAGCAGATATTAAAAACTTAGGAGCAATTCATAGAGGTTTTTCTACGTATGAAAAAACAAAATACAGAAATGTTCCAGAATGGCAAATTGCTATCGAGTTTCAAAATAAATTTCCAGATTTACCACTAATTTGTGATCCATCTCATATTACAGGTAACAGAGAAATGATTTTTGATGTTTCTCAAACAGCTTTAGATTTAAATTTCGATGGTTTAATGATAGAAACACATTTCGATCCAGATAATGCATGGTCAGATGCTGCACAGCAAGTTACACCAACTAAGTTAAAGCAAATCATGGAAGATCTAAAAATCAGAAAAGAAACAAACACAGAAGTAGAATACCAAAGTTCTTTAGATAACTTAAGAGCTCAAATTAATGTTGCAGACGACCAATTAATTGAGTTATTAGGAAAAAGAATGAAAGTTTCTGACCAAATTGGTGCTTTAAAGAAAGACAAGAATGTTGCCGTTTTACAATCTAAACGTTGGAACGAAATTCTTGGAAATATGATTTTAGAAGGAGAATCTAAAGGTTTAAGTGAAGAATTTGTTTTAAAAATGTTTAAGGCAATTCATCAAGAATCTATCAATCATCAAGAAAAAGTTATTAAAGGATAATTTTTTTTGGGCGTTACCTTTCAGGTCAGGCTTTTCACTGTAGTTTTTTATTTAAAAAAATAAAAAAGCTGCCGTTGCAATCCTTAACACGTAAAGCAAACCTAAAAAGGAAGTTCTCTTAAATTACTTTTAGAATATGCAAAACCTTACAGATTTAAAACTGTAAGGTTTTTTTATGTCTAAAAACTGCCGATTATCAAGCTATTTTTCCTAAATCAATTTTAATTCTGCATCTTTGTAGTAATGAAAGGAATCGTATATAAATCTACAGGAAGTTGGTATCATGTAAAATCTGATAACGGAGAATTTTACAAATGTAGAATCAAAGGAAAATTCAGAATAAAAGATATTAAAAGCACTAACCCAATTGCAGTTGGAGATAAAGTTGTATTCGATTTAGAGAAAAAAAACGACGAAGAAACTGGTGTAATAAAAACAATATTAGATAGAGATAATTTTATTGTTAGAAAGTCTGTAAACCTTTCTAAACAAACACATATTATTGCTGCTAATATAGATCAGGTTTTTCTATTAATAACTATTAATAATCCACCAACTTTTACCACATTTATAGACCGTTTTTTAGTTTCTACAAGAGCTTACAGAATAGACACAATTTTAGTTTTTAATAAAATAGATTCTTATCAAATAGAAGAACGTGCAGAGATACTATATTTAAGAGATATTTACGAAGCAATTGGTTATAGATGCGTTGAGGTTTCTGCAACAGAAAACAACAATGTAGATGGTGTTAAAGAACTAATGAAAGGTAAAACATCTATGTTTGTTGGGCATTCTGGTGTTGGTAAATCTACTTTAGTAAATGCAATAGAACCTTCTTTAGATTTAAAAACTAAAGAAATTTCAGACCAACATAACCAAGGAAAACACACAACTACGTTTGCAGAAATGTTCGACTTAAGTTTTGATGCGAGAATTATAGACACACCAGGAATTAAAGGTTTTGGAGTTGTAGATATAGATAAATACGAATTAGGAGATAAAAGTTACTTGCAAATTTTAAGTGGAGATGAAGAAAAAGAACATTTTAGAACAGATGTTTGGAACGAGGAAGACAATGAGTAAGCTATGAAAATTGTTATTCAAAGAGTTTCTAAAGCAAGTGTAACTATTAATAAAAATAAGGTTGCAGATATAAAAACCGGACTTTTAGTTTTGTTAGGTATTGTAGCAGAAGATACACAAGAAGATATTAATTTTTTAGTCAGAAAAATAGCAAACCTTCGTGTTTTTAATGATGAAAACGATGTAATGAACAACTCTCTTATAGATATTAATGGAGATGTTATTGTTGTAAGTCAGTTTACATTACAAGCTTCTACCAAAAAAGGAAACAGACCAAGTTATATTAAAGCTGCAAGACCAGAAATTGCAATTCCGTTGTATAAAAAGTTCGTAGAAACGTTAGAAAACGAAATTGGTAAAAAAGTACAAACTGGCGAATTTGGTGCAGACATGAAAGTAGAACTTCTAAACGATGGGCCTGTTACTATAATTATAGATTCTAAAAACAAAGAATAGTTTTTAAATGTTGTATTATAATGTGCATACACATAGAGCTTGTGTAGATGAAAATATTTTTTTCATTGAAAACAAATATCCAAATACAACCAACTTTTCTAATCCTTTTTCAATAGGCATTCATCCATGGTTTATTAATAAAGAAAATTTAGAACAAGAGATATTAATTGTTGAAGAAAAACTAAAAGATAAAAATTGTTTTGCAATTGGAGAATGTGGTTTAGATAGAATTACAAAAACAGATTTTAAACTTCAAGAAGCAGTTTTTAGAAAACAAATTCAACTTTCAGAAACATATAAAAAACCATTAATAATTCATTGTGTAAAAGCACATAGTGAAATTATAATGCTTAAAAAAGAATTAAAACCAGTTCAAACTTGGGTTTTACATGGTTTTAATAAAAATTTACAAGTAGCAGAAAGTTTATTAAAAAATGAAATTGTTTTATCTTTTGGTAATGCAATCAATAAAAATAAAAAATTACAAGAAGTGGTTTCTTCAGTTTCAATGTCTTCAATTTTATTAGAAACAGACAATACTGAAATTGATATTAAAGAAATTTATAAAAAAGTAGCTGAGTTAAAAAATATTGAAGTTGAAGAGCTTCAACAAAAAATAAAACAAAATTTTAAAAGTATTTTTAAGTAATGAGTTGGTTAGAACGTACAGAATTATTAGTACAAAAAGAAGGTTTAGAAAAATTACAAAAAGCCAATGTTTTAGTTGTTGGTTTGGGTGGTGTTGGCTCTTATGCAGCAGAATTTATAGCTAGAGCTGGTGTAAATAAAATGACAATTGTAGATGGAGATTTTTTTGATGAAACGAACAAAAACAGACAATTACCAGCATTAGATTCTACTATTGGGTTGTCTAAAGCTAGAGTTTTAGAAGCTAGGTTAAAAGATATAAATAAAGAAATAGAATTAACCGTTTTAGAAGAATTCTTGTCACCAGAAAGAGCTTTCGAAATTGTTTCTAAAGAGTACGATTATGTTTTAGATTGTATAGATACTATTACACCAAAAGTTAATTTAATTGTTGCAGCAAGAAGAAAGAAAGTAAAAATTATTTCTTCTATGGGAGCAGGAGGTAAATTAGATGCAACCAAAATTAAAGTAAAAGATATTTCTAAAACTAAAAACTGTACAATGGCAAGGGTTTTAAGAAAACGGTTAAAAGAACGAAAAGTAGATAAAGGTGTAAAAGCAGTATATTCAGATGAAGTTCAGATTTCTAAAAGTTTAAAAATTACAGACGGTACAAATTTTAAAAAATCTTATTACGGTACAATTAGTTATATGCCAGCAGCGTTTGGTTTACAAGCAGCAGCACATGTTGTTAATTTTTTATTAAAAAAGTAGAAATTACTTTCCAAGGAAAATAAAATGATTGTATATTTGCCATGGAAAATAATTCTAAACTAATTAAAACAAAATAATATGAAAAAAGTATTTTTATCATTAGCATTAGTAGCATCAGTTTTAACTGCATGTAAAAGTGAAAAGAAAGAAAAAGTAGAAGCTAAAGAAGAAGTAAAAGTAGAAGCTGTTGCAGATTTAAATAATGTAGATGTTTCTACATCTGTTATTACTTGGAAAGGAACAAAACCTACAGGAGCACATAATGGAACTATTATGTTAAAAGAAGGTTCTTTAAATTTAGAAGAAGGAAAATTAGTTGGTGGTTCTTTTACTATTGATATGTCTTCTATGAAAAATGAAGATTTAGATGCTGAAGGAGGCGCAAAATTAGTTGGTCATTTATCTGCACCAGACTTTTTTGATGTTGCAACTTATTCGAATTCTAAATTTGTAATTACAAACGTAGAAGAAGTAGAAGGTAAATTAGCTGTTACTGGAAACTTAACAATAAAAGATGTTACTAAAAGTATTACAATTCCTGCAATGTTAATGACAGAAGGAAATATTACTACTTTTAAAAGTGAAAAATTTAATGTAGATAGAGCAGATTTTAACGTAAAATATGGTTCTAAAAAATTCTTCGATAATTTAAAAGATAAGTTTATTGATGATATGATTGAGTTTTCTTTCACAGTAAATACAAAAGCATAATTAGCTTTTTAAAAAATTAAATTAAGATTTATTAAAACCCAAAACGAAAGTTTTGGGTTTTCTTTTTATATTCGCAACGCTATATAAAAAGAACTTTAATGAAAAGAAAAATTTACCTCGCAGTTATAACTGTACTTTTTACTATTGGTATAACTCTTGGACAAGAAGAAAATTACACTTCACTTACAATTCCTTCTTCTTTAAAAGAAAATGCTAATGCAGTTGTTAGAAACAATTCTATAGAAATTACAATAGAAGATTTTGACAGAATGCTTGTTAAAAAAAGAGAAATAGTAACCGTTCTTAATAAATTAGGAAATGTAGATGCTAGGTTAGTAGAAGGTTATGATCAAGACACCAAAATAACAAACTTATCGGTAAAAGTTTATAACGCTTTAGGTAAAGAAATTAAAAAATATAAAAAAAGAGACTTCTTAGATATTAGTGCTGTAGATGGTGGTACTTTATATTCAGACTCTAGAGTTAAATATATAGACTATACGCCAATTTCTTATCCTTATACAGTTGTTTTCGAGTCAGAATACAAAACATCTACTACTGGTTTTATTCCATGGTGGCAACCAATAAATGGTTATTATGTTTCAGTAGAAAAGAGTACCTACAAGATAAATAATCCTAATAAAATTCCTTGGAGAACAAAAAAAACAAACTTTAACGATTTTGACGTAAAGGAAAATGAATTAGATACAGAAATTACATTTTCTATAGAAAATCAACCAGGTTTTAAATATGAAAATTCAGCTGTTCATTTCAGAGAAATTCTACCAAAAGCAATTGTAACTTTAAATAATTTTTCTTTAAAAGGTGTCCCAGGTCAATATAAAAACTGGAACGAATTTGGTTTATGGATGAACTCTAAACTCTTAAGAGGAAGAGATGTTCTAGAACCTGGAACTGTTTCTAAAATAAAAAAATTAGTAGAAGGAGTAAAAGAGCCATTAGAAAAAGCAAAGCTTGTTTACGAATATATGCAGAATAAAACTAGGTATATAAGTGTGCAAGTTGGTATAGGTGGTTGGGAACCAATTGCTGCAAACCAGGTTGATAAAGTTGGTTATGGAGACTGTAAAGGTTTAACAAATTATACTAAAGCATTGCTAGATGCTGCAGGAGTTACTTCTTATTATACCATAGTTTATGCAGATGAGAAAAGAGATATAGACAAAGATTTTTCTTCGATACAAGGAAACCACGTTATTTTAAATATACCAAACAACGGAAAAGATGTTTGGTTAGAATGTACAAGCCAAGTTATGCCATTTGGTTTTCTTGGAGATTTTACAGATGATAGAAATGTTTTAGTAGTAACACCAGAAGGAGGAATTATTAAGAGAACTACAACTTTTAAAGATGAAGAAAATTATCAGCAAACTACAGCGGAAATTCAACTTAAAAAAGATGGATCTTTAAATGCTAATTTAGAAATAACATCTAAAGGTTTACAATATGATGACAAACAGGGTTACATAAGTTTTTCTGAAGATGAATTGTTTAAATATTACAAATCTAATGTTTGGAATTATAATAATAATTTAGAAATAATATCTGCAGAATTAGAAAATAATAAAAAGGATATTGTTTTTATTGAGAACGTTAATGCTGTTATTAAAAATTACGCAACAATAAATGAAACTGAATATTTATTTAGAGTAAATATTTTTAACCGTAATTCTTATGTACCCAAAAGGTATAGAAAAAGAAAGTTACCTCTAAAAATTTACAGAGGTTATAAAGACAAAGATTCTTATAAAATTACTTTACCAAAAGGATATGTTTTAGGATTATTGCCATTAGAGAAAGAAATAAAATCAAAATTTGGTAGCTATAATGTTAGTTATAAAAAAATAGATGCTACTTCTTTTATGTATTATAAAACTATAATAATTAAAGAGGGTGTATATTCTAAGGAAGATTACAAAAAATACAGAGACTTTAGAAGAAGTGTAGCTAAACAAGAAAATTTAAGAATAGCAATTACCAAAAAACAATAAAAATGAAAAAAGTATTACTCGTTTTATTATTAGTAAGCCAATTTACAATTTTTGCACAAGACTATAAATTCGGTAAAGTAAGTAAAGAAGAATTAGAAGAAAAATTTTATCCACTAGATTCTACAGCAGATGCAGCTTATTTGTACAAAAGTAGAAGAACTTATTATGATTATGTTCAAAATATGGGTTTTCAGTTAGTTACAGAAATTCATGAAAGAATAAAGATTTACACAAAAGAAGGTTTTGATATGGCTACAAAATCTATAGTTTATTACACTCCAGAAACAGGTGAAGATGAAACAGTTAATTCTATAAAAGGCTACACTTTTAATCTGGAAGGAAATAAAATACAAAAAGAAAAACTTTCTAAAAAGAGTGTTTTTAGAGAACAACTAAACAGATTTAGAACTTCTAAAAAAATTACAATGCCTAAAATTAAAGAAGGTAGTGTAATAGAAATTAAATATAAACTTATCTCACCGTACATTCAATCTATTAATGATTTTCATTTTCAACATCATATTCCTGTTAAAAAACTAGAAGCTCAAGTAGAAATACCAGAATATTTTGTTTTTAACAAGAAAACCATTGGTTACTACAATGTAAAATTAATTAATGAATCTAAAGGAGATAGAGTAGGAGATACTCAATATAAAATAAATGTTTTTAAATTTAATGAAGAAAATATACCAGCTTTAAAAAATGATGAACCATTTGTAAGTAATATTAGTAATTATAGAGCAGGTATGCAGTTTGAGTTGACTCAAATGAATTTTATTAGTATTGGAGGAGATTTTAAGACATTTTCTAGTTCTTGGTCTAACGTTAGTAAGCAAATTTACAAATCATCTAGTTTTGGTGGCGAGTTAAATAAGTCTAGTTATTATAAAGATGATTTAGAAAAAATATTAACAACAAATACAACAGAGGTAGATAAGCTTTTAGCTGTCTTCCAATTTATAAAAGGAAAAGTAAAATGGAATGAATATTATGGAATTTATTCAGATAAAGGTGTTAGGAAAGCTTATAAAGACAGGGTTGGTAATGTTGCAGATATTAACTTAATGCTTACATCTATGTTGCGTTCTGCGGGTTTAAATGCAAACCCAGTTTTAGTAAGTACTAGAAATAACGGAGTTCCTGTTTTTCCTACAATAGATGGTTTTGACTATGTAATTTCTATTGTAGAATTAACTAATGGAGGTTATGTGCTTTTAGATGCTACAGAGCCTTACAGTACTCCAAATATTTTACCAAAAAGAACTTTAAATTGGAATGGTAGAAAAATAACAAAAGAAGGAAATTCATCTTGGGTTAAATTAACTTCATCTAAACCAGCTGCAGAAGATAATAATTTAATGGTAACCATTTCAGAAGACCTACTAGTAAACGGTCTTTTTAGAACTAAGTTTAGTAATTTAAGTGGTTTAACTTATAGAAAAAATCATAATCATTTAACAGAAGAGTCTGTTATTAATAGTTTAGAAGAAAAAAATAATTTAGAAATAGAAGAATTTAAATTAATAAATGAGAACCTAATAGGTAAAGCAGTAACAAGAAATGTAAAATTTTCTAGTGACAATTTAGTTGAAAGTATTAATGGTAAAATATACTTAGAACCAATGTTGTTTTTAACTCAACATACAAATCCTTTTAAATTAGAGGAAAGAAAGTTTCCTGTAGATTTTACAACTCCTTGGAAAGTGAAAAATGTGATTTCTATTAAAATCCCTAAAGGTTATAAAGTTGAAAAATTGCCAGAAAGTATTGCTATTGGTTTACCAGAAAACCTAGGTGTTTTTAAGTTTCAAGTTAAAGAAAGTGGCGAAAAAATAAATACAATATGTGTTTTACAATTTAATAACGCAATTATTGCTCCACAATATTACAAGGCACTTAAAGATTTTTATAGTATTTTGGTTAAGAAAGAGTCTGAAAAAATAGTTTTAGTAAAAGAGTAATTTTAAAAACCCAAAACGAAAGTTTTGGGTTTTCTTTTTTAGATATCTTAAGAAGGAAAACCTAGCATATTCCCCATACCAACAGTAAAAAGCCAACAACCATAAATACTATGTTCTACAGAGACTAATAGTGTAGATTTTGTTCTGTTGTAAGTAAATGCAAATAAAATTCCGCCAATAAAAGTTAGCAACAATACCAAAGTATTTTTAAATAATAAATGTGCTAAAGAAAATAAAATAGCATTTATGAAAATAAAAAAAGTTTCGTTTTTAAAAAGACTTTTATAGCGTTTAAAAAAGAAAGTTCTGTAAATAAGTTCTTGCGGATAAACAGAAAACAGAGAATAAAAGAGTAATATTAAAAGCCACAAAACAGGTTTATTTAAAACTACATTAAAAAGACTTGGCTTATCTGTAAGCCATACAAAAGTAGAGGTAACAATAGCAATAATTAAAAATTTGATTAATGTAGATATCCAAAAGTTTTTCCAATTGATATTTTTCTTAATTTTTAACGATATTTTTTCAACCTTAAAAAGAATATATATAATATAAGACAATCCTAAAATACCAATTATTAATTTTAACAATGGTAAATAATCAAAAGCAAAACTTATTGGAATTAATATAAAAATAATTAAAAGTTCGAAAAATTTATAACGAGTAGTTTGCATTTTTTTATAAATTTATAGCAGTTGTATTCTTAACTTGTTCTATAGCAAAAGTACTATGAGTGCTACCAATATGTTTTATGGCAGTTAACTTGGTAACCATAAAATTTCTGTACGTATCCATATCTTTTACATATATTTTTAAAATATAGTCATAATCTCCACTTACATGAAAACATTCAGAAACTTCCTCTAATTTTAATATTTCACGTTCAAAAGTAGTAACATATTCTTTAGAATGCTGAATTAGTTTTATATGACAAAAAACTAAAAAAGATTTTTCAATTTTATTTTTATTAATAATTGCTACATATTTTTCAATCACTTTCTGGTTTTCTAACTTTTTTATTCTTTCATAAATAGCCGTTACAGATAAATTTAGTTGAAGAGACAATTGTTTTGTAGTCTGTTTACTGTCTTGCTGTAATAGGTTAATAAGTTTCTTATCTGTAATATCTAGCATATAAATTTTCTAAAAAAAGGAATTAAAATGATTGTTTTTAGATTTTTAACTTAATAAATGAATCAAATTTAGAAAAATAATCTATATTTTAATACATGTATTGATTATATTTCTATTTAGTCGTCATTTTGTTATGTTCTAAAAATAACAATTATGAAATTTAATCCAGCAGACAAAATTCAAGATTTACAATATTTTGGCGAATTCGGTGGTGTAAACCCATCAATTTCAGATTCATCTACATATACATTTATATCGGCAAAAACAATGTTCGATACTTTTGAAGGAAATGCAGATGGCTGTTATTTATATTCGCGTCATTCTACACCAAGTAATTTATATTTAGGAGAAGCTTTGGCTGCAATGGAAGGTACAGAAACCGCTAATGTTTCAGCTTCTGGAATGGGTTCTATAACACCAGTTTTATTACAATTAGTAAGCGCAGGAGAACATATAGTTTCTAGTAGAACAATCTATGGAGGAACATATGCATTTTTAAAGAATTTTACACCAAGATTAGGCATTGCAACTACATTTGTAGATATTACAAAATTAGATGTTGTAGAAGCTTCAATAACAGAAAAAACCAAAGTTTTGTATTGCGAATCTGTAAGTAATCCGCTTTTAGAAGTCGCAGATATAGAAGGTTTGTCTGCTTTAGCAAAAAAATATAATTTAAAGTTAGTGGTAGATAATACTTTTTCTCCATTATCTATTTCACCAGCAAAATTAGGGGCAGATGTTGTAGTACACAGTTTAACAAAATTTATCAATGGTTCATCAGACACTGTTGGTGGTGTTGTATGTGGTACCCAAGAATTTATAAACGATTTACGAAATGTAAATGATGGTGCAAGTATGTTGTTAGGTTCTACAATGGATAGTTTAAGAGCTTCATCAGTATTAAAAAATATGAGAACACTTCATATTAGAATGAAACAACATAGTTTTAATGCTGCTTATTTAGCAGAAAAATTTGAAGCTTCTGGTTTAAAAACAGTGTATCCAGGTTTAGCATCTCACCCTTCTCATTTACTTTTTAAAAGTATGATGAATACAGAATATGGTTTTGGAGGAATGTTAACTGTAGATGCAGGTTCTTTAGAAAAAGCAAACGAATTAATGGAATTAATGCAACAAGAAAATTTAGGTTATTTAGCTGTAAGTTTAGGTTTTTATAAAACATTATTTTCTGCTCCTGGAAGTTCTACTTCATCAGAAATACCAGAAGAAGAACAAAAAGAAATGGGACTTTCAGATGGTTTAATTCGTTTTTCAATTGGTTTAGATAACAATATTGAAAGAACTTATGAAGCAATGAAAGCGTGTATGAAAAAAGTTGGTGTTTTATAATTTATATAAATAATGAACGAAGTAATCTCTTTTGGAATTTTATCTTTTACGTCTTTTTTTACGTTGATAAATCCTTTTGGTACCATGCCAATTTTTATGACTATGACTGCCGACTTAGATAAAAGTCATAGAACAAAAACGGCACAAAAAGCATCTGTAGTTAGTTTTATTACTATTATAATTTTCGCTTTTTCTGGTCAGGTATTATTTAACTTTTTTGGTATTTCTGTTAATAGTTTTAGAGTAGTTGGTGGTGTAATTTTCTTTTTAATGGGAATGGATATGTTACAGGCAAGACTAGGAAAGGTAAAGTTAAAAGATTCTGAAATTAAAACATATGTAGATGATATTTCTGTAACACCATTGGCAATACCAATGATTTGTGGTCCTGGTGCATTAACAAATGCAATTGTTATGATGGAAGATGCAGATTCTATAGAAAAAAAAGGAATTTTAATTTTTGCTGCCTTTGTAGTAATTTTATGTACATACTTAATATTATATAGTTCTACAAAAATTATAAAAATACTTGGGCAAACAGGTATAAACGTTATGATGCGTTTAATGGGATTAATAGTAATGGTAATTGCTGTAGAGTTTTTCTTTAGCGGATTAAAACCTATATTATTAGATATATTTAAAGCACTTTAAATACCCCAAAGACGTTCCGAAAACTTTTTAAAATCCTCCTTTTTAGGAGGATTTCCGTTAAATGGAAGAATATCCCATTCTTTATCTTCAAAGAAAATAGTAAAATTAAAAACAGAAGTATTTATATCTTCTGGGTTTAACATTGGGTAACGTAAATCTGTATATTTATAGGTGCCAATTTTATCTTTTTTAGTAACTCTGTAATAATTATTACTAAACCATGCCAAAGTTTTTAAGTTTTCATCATTCATATCAATCAAATCATGATTCTTATTAATATGTATTATGTTGTCTGATGTATTACTTTTATCAAAAAGAGAATAAAACGCTAAATGATATTGTGTCTCACTTTCTGCAACAGCATACCATAAAATATTATTTAAAATACTTGGTTGTGCAGAAAAACGATGGAATGAAATTCCTGATTTTTCAAAAGATTTTTTAAAAATGGAATCTATATAAAATTTATTTCCAATTGTAAAAAGCATGTAAAAAGAACTAATGTAAATTCCTGCTTTAGTCCATTTTAATCTTTTAATATTTGTTCTTTTAAAGAATAAAACAACAATCATACAAATTAGAAAAGGTAAAGTGTATAAAGGGTCTACAACAGATATGTTGTTAAAAGCAACTCTGTAATTAGAAAAAGGTGCAAATAATTGCGTGCCATAAGGTATAAAACAGTCTAAAAGTGGATGTGTAAATATGGATAAAAAGAACAACCAAATCCAGTTTTTCTGAGTAGTTGTTTCTTTTCTTAATCCAGTGTTATAAAGTCTGTAAGTAAACCATCCAAAGAGAAAAGCACCAAGTACTGCAAATAAAATAGAATGCATAAAACCTCTGTGAAAAGCCATTGCTTGTATTTCATTATTATATAAGAATTTTCCAATAAAAACATCTAAATCTGGTATTGTGCCACCAATTGCACCAAACAATAAAGCTTTGTTTCCAATTTTTTTACCAAGTGCAATTTCGCCACAAGCAGCACCTAAAACAATCTGAGTTAAAGAATCCATAAAAACAAATGTAAGGCTACCAAATCAATTTGCATAACTTCTTGTAAAATCGTAACATTACAAGACCAAAATAACTGTGTAGAATGCAAGACGAAAAAAATCTTTCAGAAATAAATATTGAAGATCAAAAAATCATAGAAAACAAAGAGTTAAACCTGTTTGAATCTTTAGTTCCGGTAGTAATTTTAATGTGCTTGTTAGCTTACAATATCTTTTTTGTTGAAGGACAAGAATGGTTTGGCGCTTATACAAATCAATATATATTAATAATGGGAGGTTTGGTTGCAGCTATTGTTGGCTTTTTAAATAAAGTATCTTTAAATAGAATGGTTGCAGAGATCTGGGAAAACTGGAAAAGTGTTTTTGTACCCATAATGATTCTGTTTTTAGTTGGTGCTTTAGCAGGAACTTGGTTAGTTAGTGGTATTATACCTGCAATGGTTTATTATGGATTAAAAGTTTTAAGTCCAGAAATATTTTTACCAGCATCTGTAATTATTGCAGCAATAATTTCTATCGCAACAGGAAGTTCTTGGACAACTTCTGCAACAGTTGGTATTGCTTTGGTTGGTATTGGTAGTGCGTTAGGAATTCCTACAGGAATGATTGCTGGAGCAGTAATTTCTGGAGCTTATTTTGGAGATAAAATGTCTCCACTTTCAGATACAACAAACTTAGCACCAGCAATGGCAGGTACAGATTTGTTTACGCATATAAAATACATGGCTATTACTACAGTGCCAACTATTATAATTACTTTAATTGTTTTTGCAATTTTAAGCGGAACAATAGACACTTCTGGTAGTGCAGATATTAGTAATTTATTAAATACAATAGACAATACATTTCAAATTACACCTTGGTTATTTTTAGTTCCTGGAATTGTAATTGCAATGATTTTAATGAAAACAAAACCATTAGTTGCTTTAGGAACTGGAGTTGTTTTAGCCGCAGTTTTTGCTTTTATTTTTCAGAGTGATATTTTAGCTAGTTTGTCAGATTCAAAGTTTCAATCTATTGTAAATGCAGTTTTAACAGATGTAAGTATAGAAACAGATGATGAAAAATTATCAGAATTGTTTTCTTCTGGTGGAATGAATGGAATGATTTGGACAATTTTACTAATAACTTGTGCAATGGTTTTTGGAGGAATAATGGATGCAATTGGCGCATTGGCAAAAATTACTAAAAGTTTGTTATCTGTAGCAAGTTCTGTTTTTGGTTTATTTGCAAGTACAGTTATAAGTTGTTTAGGTTTAAATGCAATTGCATCAGACCAATATTTAGCTATTGTAATTCCTGGTAAAATGTTTAAAAAAGCATATGAAGATAAAGGTTTGGCTCCAGAAAATTTAAGTAGAACTTTAGAAGATTCTGGTACAGTAACTTCTGTTTTAATTCCTTGGAATACTTGTGGAGCTTACCAATCTAGTGTTCTAGGTGTTTCGGTAGCAGATTACTTTGTGTATGCTATTTTTAATTATTTAAGTCCGTTTACAACATTGTTATTTGCAGCTTTAAACTTTAAAATAAAACAATTGGTTAAAAAATAATGATAGTTAAAGCTACTTTTTCTGATGCTGAGAAGTTAACAGAAATTGCTTTAAAATCGAAAGCTTATTGGGGTTATTCTAAAGCTGAAATAGAAAGTTGGCGAGAAGACTTAACTGTAACTTCTAAAATGCTTGAAGATTTTAGCATCTATAAGTTTCTAGTTAATAATAAGATTGTAGGCTTTTATATTTTAAACAGAGTAAACATAAGAACTAGTTTTTTAGAATTCTTATTTGTTCATCCTAATTATATACAACAAGGAATTGGTAGACAATTATTAGCACACGCAATAGCTTTTTGTATTGGTGGAAGTTCAGCTATTTTAAACGTCTTATCAGACCCAAATGCAGAGGCATTTTACGCAAAACATGGTTTTAAGGTAATTGGAAGAAGAGAAAGTTCTATTCCAGGAAGGTTATTACCAGAAATGGAACTAGAGTTTCCAGAAAATATGTAATATTATTTCTTTTTTGGAAGGTTTAAAATACTAGAAATTAGTAATAAAATCCATGGAGTTCCATGTAAAACAATATCAAACCAATCTTTAAATTGCATTCCGTTTTCTGCAGAAAAAGCATTTCCTCCTAAAAGCCATTGTAATTTACCCCAAATATGTGGCGGATTAAAAGGAGCTAAACCTAATGTTAAACTTGCTAATAGAAAAAGTTTCCAATTATTTTTAAGTTGATTTTTCATCTATAAAGAGTTTAAATTTTAGCAATTATCTGCTAAATTAAGTTTATATAAACCAATTCCAAACCAAACCAAAACGTATTGTTAAATCTCTGTAAGGATAATTTGGTGCAGAAAAATAATTTTTACTCGTAAAACCAGAAGTAGCATTGTCTACTTTTAAGTATAAACGAGTTCTACGTACTTGTGCATTAAAGAAAATATCAAAAGTAGGAAAACCTATTTCTTCATCATCTTGAATTCTAAATTCGGCTAAAAGAGGATTGTAAGCATTGGCTTTATAATCTGTAAAGTATTTAAAAGTAACACCAAAATTTACTAACATTGGCTTTCCTTTAAACCAATAATCAGTATAATAAAATGTATTTCTAGTAACAAATTCTGGAACTCTAAAAACAGAACTTCCGCTACTTACATTTTGGTACATTAAAGTGTTGTCTAAAGCAAATTTACCAAACTTAAACTCTCTGTTAGCTTTTACTTTTAAGTATGTAATTTGATTTGTAAATTGCTGTGGTTTGCTATCTTGATCAAAATACGTGTAATTGTCTAAATTGGTAAAATTTAAGGAAGCATTTAACCATTTAGATTTTAAATCGAAACCTAAATCTCTTGTATTTACATTACTAAAATCGTTTTGCCAATTGTAAGCATCGTACTCACTTTGGTGCAATAATGTGTTAAAATTTGGCGATTTAGAACTTAGCAACAAAGTTCCTTTTACGCTAAAAATACTATCTTTTTCAAATACAGCTTCACCTTTTAGGTAATTACCAGAAAGTCTTCCATTTCCTGGTGTTATACTAGCATCTGCATTTAATTTAAAGTTTTTAATTTTTGCATTCCAATCTGCTCCAAAAGAAATTGCATTTCCTTCTAATTTCAACTTATTTATAGAACTGTTACTATTTAAAATAGTGTCATAACCGTAGGTGTAACTAGTTAAATTTGTTTTTGCTTTAAATTTTCCTAAAACATATTTAGAATTAAATTCTAGATTTAATTCATTATTAGTAATCTTACTAACTACTTCTTTATTATCGGGATTAGAAGAATTTGCATCACCAAAAAAGTCTGTTGTTAAGCTAGTTTGTATAAATTCATAAGTTTTGTTTTCGTTTGTAAAAACATGACCAATTTTTAGATTGCTAAAATCTTTATTACTAACAGAGTCTTTACTAGAAATTAATTTATAACTGTGTTCTAAATAAACTCTATTACCATCAAACTGACTTTCAGAATCTGTTAAGTTTACATCTAAACGTGCTCTTGTTTGAAAATTCTCATCGTCTTCTACAAAGTTCTCTAAAGATTCAGTAGTTAAGCCACCGTTTTCTTGGTGAAAAAAATCTTGAGTAGTTAAATGTCCTTTAATTTCATATTGATTTTGTTTGGTTCTGTATGTAAAAGAACCTCTAAAATTACCATTACTAACCAATGCTTGTCTATAAGCACCTAAAGATCGTAAACCTTTGTAAGAAAGAGATACGTTTAATCTTTTAGAAAAATTTAAAGAAAATAAAGCATCTAAAACTTGCCCTTGTTGCAAACCTGTTCTGTATAATATTTCTGTAGTTGGTGTTGGTACTTCGTAATATTTTATATCATCTATGTTTAAGTAACTTACCTGTTTTGCAGTAAAACCAATGTCTGGTAATCTATAAACATTATTAAAACTGTAACCTAAATTATTTAATGTTTGCCCTTGGTTATGAAACTCTAAAGATTCAAACAAATCTTTTCTTAAATAATTAAATTTATACTCTTTTTGTAAAGTAAGAGTAGTATCAATATAAGTTAAATCTCCTTTATGAGAAAAAACTTTATAATCTGTATATTTTGTTTTACCAGATAATGTAACGTTAATGTTGCCATTAACATTTGTAGAATCTGTTAAAATAGTTGTGCCACCACCAAAACTTCCATTATCTAGAACACGCTGAGAAAACAAGCTTGTACTTACAAAAAGGCTTATTAATAAAGTGAAAATTGTATTACTTTTCATATAGAATTTCTTCGAGAACAAATGTAAAATAATTAAACGAAAGTAGTAGTTATTAATTATATCGATAAATGTTAATTATGTAACTAATCTTTTCCTTCTAAATTAAACCATAAAATCTAAAAGAAATTTTCTTTTCTTTGCAAGATGTTACAACTTAATTATAGCGGTTTTTCTTTAGAAGCAGGTACAGATGAAGCAGGTAGAGGTTGTTTATCTGGGCCAGTTGTTGCAGCAGCAGTAATATTGCCAGAAGGTTTTTCGCATCCTTTTTTAAACGATTCTAAACAGCTTTCAGAAAAGAAGCGAGAAGAAGTAAGGCCTTTTATAGAAGAAAATGCACTGGCATTTGGTGTTTCTTTTGTTTGGCAGCAAGAAGTAGATAAAATTAACGTTTTACAAGCCTCTATAACAGGAATGCACAGAGCAATAGATGCTTTAAAAATTACCCCAGAATTTATAATTGTAGATGGTAATAAATTTAAAAATTATAAAGAAATTCCGCACGAAACGATCGTAAAAGGAGACGCCAAATATTTAAGTATTGCAGCAGCCTCTGTGTTGGCAAAAACGTATAGAGACGATTATATGGCAAAAATTCACAAAGAATTTCCAATGTATAATTGGGCTAAAAACAAAGGCTATCCTACTAAAGAACACAGAAATGCTATTAGAGAATTTGGCGCAACAGATTATCACAGAAAAACATTTAGGTTGTTGCCAGAACAAATTAAATTAAAGCTTTAATTTTTTTAGAAGCTATTTCCTGCTTTCGTTACTCGCTTTTTTTGTAGAAAAACAAAAAAGAGCTCAAACATGCCACTCAATCAGGGCTAGAATTGTTTGCCAACTATTTTTTTAGAGAAACACAATTTATATCTAAATCATACACAAACTTTTTCTATTTTTACGCTCTCAATTTTATAAGATGATTAAGAAAACACGCGCAGAAATTACCAAATGTATCCTTCATAAAGTAGCCAATAAATTCAATAGTGGTCAAAACGCTTTTTCAGACGATTTAATTCGTTTCGATCAAGAGAGTTACGATTTAATGAAGAACTTTCTTTTAAAACCTTTTGGTAGTTTAACACAAAGTTATCGTTTTACAAATCATGCAGATGCTCGTTTAAACGAGTTAAATAAATTTGCTTCAGAAATATTTAAAGAAGAAGCTTCTTTTGTAGATTATTCTAAAAGTATAGTAAATCATTTATTTGAACAATCTAACTCTGCACAAATAAAAACAGGAGATGTAATTGTTGTTTTTATAGAAGGTATAGAATATAAAGACGTTTTAACAGAAGCAGTTGGTATCTTTAAAATTGAAAATAAAGTAGATTTTTTTCAAACATATTTAGACGATAATGAAAGTTTTGATGTAGTTGTTCAAAAAGGAATTTCAACAAAAAGAATAGACAAAGGTTGTTTAATTTTAAATACGTCAGATACAGAAGGTACTGTAGTTTTTTCTGTAGATAACAATAATTACGATGCACAATATTGGGTTAAGAATTTCTTAAGCGTTCAGCTTGCAGACGATTATAATTCGCATACACAAAGTTATTTAGAAATGTGTAAAGAATTTTCTGAAGAAGTAATTAAACCAGAATTAGGAATGCAGCAACAAGGAAATTTCTTAGCAAATACGGTAGATTATTTTAAAGAAAACGAATCTGTAGATTATGCTACTTTTAAAGATGAGGTTTTTACAGATGAAAAGCATAAAGAGCAATTTGACGATTATAAGAAGCATTTCGAAAACTTAAATGATGTTTTAATTCGCAATAATTTTGATGTTTCTGGTGTTGTTTTAAAGAAAGAAAAAAGCAAACTAAAAACAGAAATTAAATTAGATACAAATATTAATATTAAATTAGATGTAGATGCACCAGAAGCCGCTTCAGAATATTTAGAAAGAGGTTATGATGAAGAAAAGAAAATGAAGTATTATAAAGTATATTTTAACGAAGAGAAATAGTTTTAGAACTATAAATTAGTAAAAAAAGCCCAACAAAATTTTTAAATTTTGTTGGGCTTTTTTTTAAATAAAAATTCAAATTTTATTTTATTATAAATTCTTCAACTTCAAATAAAGCTTTAAAATGTTTTAATATTTTCTCTTTTACTTCTTCTAAGTCTAATTTTTTACCAAGTTCAGCTTCCATAGAAGCAACAGCTTTACCTCGAATACCACAAGGAATAATGTTATCAAAATATCCTAAGTTGGTGTTTACATTTAAAGCAAAACCATGCATAGTTACCCAGCGTGAAGAACGAATTCCTAAAGCACAAATTTTACGGGCAAAAGGCGTTCCAACATCTAGCCAAACACCAGTTTCTCCATCGCTTCTTTCTCCTTTTAAACCATATTCTGCAATGGTTAAAATAATAGTTTCTTCAAGTAAACGAAGATATTTATGTATGTCTGTAAAAAAGTTTTCTAGATCTAAAATTGGGTAACCAACAATTTGTCCAGGACCATGATAAGTAATATCTCCACCACGATTTATCTTATAAAAAGTTGCACCTTTTTCTTCTAGTTGTTTTTCGTTAAGTAATAAATTACTTAAATCTCCACTTTTTCCTAATGTATAAACATGCGGATGTTCAACAAATAAAAAGTGATTTTCTGTTTCTCTTTCAAGGTTATTTCTTCTATTATCAATTTTTACGTCTACAATTTCTTGTAGCAAATCTGTTTGATAATCCCAAGTTTCCTTGTAATCTTTAGATTTTAAATCTCTAAGTAGTATGTTTCTATTCATATTGTCGACTACAAAGATAAATATTTCGTTATATTTGGAATCCCCTAATCATTAAAATATTAGTATGAATAAAAAGCAATTTCAAATTTCTGTAGTATTTTTAGTTCTTCTTTTTACTTTAAAAAGTAATAGTCAAGAATTATGGAAAAAGCTAAATAGCGAAACTTCATCTTTTCAAAAAAAAGAAATTAGAAGCTTTAAGAATTTTCCGACAAAGCATTTATTGTATAAATTAGATGTTAATAGGCTAGAAGCCAGTTTAAAATCTAAATTAAAATCTTCTAGTAAAGTTATTAAATTACCAAATTCTGAAGGTGTTTTAGAGTCTTTTGAAATGAGAGAATCCTCAAATTTTGAGAAAGCCTTGTCAGATAAATTTCCATCAATAAAATCTTACTCAGCTGTTGGTATAGATAACCCAACTTCTTTTTCTAAAATTAGTATGGGTTCAGATGGTTTTCATGCAGTAATTTTCTCAGCAGGAGGTAAGACGGTTTATATAGATCCATATTCTAAAGATAATTCAGAATATATTGTTTATAAGACATCAGATTTAAAAGAAGAAGATAAACTTTTTAAATGTGAAGTTGAAGAAACAGCAAAAAAACAAGAGTTTACTGCAACAAAAGCAAAGGTTGTAAATGATGGAAATCTTAGAACTTTTAGATTAGCTTTAGTTTGTAGTGGAGAATATGCTCAGTTTCATTTAAGTAATCAAGGTGTTTCTACTGCTGCTAGTGATGCAGATAAAAAAACAGCAGTTTTATCTGCGATGAATACTTCTATGACAAGAGTTAATGGTTTGTTTGAGAAAGATTTAGCTGTTAAAATGGTAATTGTTGCAGATAACGATAAAGTAATTTTTTTAAATGCTGCTACAGATAATATTACAGATGGAGATCCAGATGAAATGATTGATGAGGTGCAAGTAATTGCAGATGCACAAATAGGAACAGCAAATTATGATATTGGCCATATTTTTAGTATTGGTGGAGATGGTTTAGCTGGTTTAGGTGTGGTTTGTGTAACAGGGCAAAAAGCAAGAGGTGTAACTGGACGAAGTTCGCCAATTGGAGACCCTTATGATATAGATTTTGTTGCACATGAAATGGGCCATCAATTTGGAGCAACTCATACTCAAAACAATGATTGTCAGAGATCAAGCACTACTTCTGTAGAACCAGGAAGTGCCACAACTATAATGGGTTATGCAGGTATTTGCTCGCCAAATGTGCAAGGTCAAAGTGATGATTATTTTCATGCAGTAAGTATCAATCAAATGCAAAATATTATTGCTTCTTCTGGTAGTTGTGCAACTTTAACAAGTAATGGTAATAATGCACCTGTTGCAAATGCAGGGGCTAATTATAGTATACCAAAATCTACCCCTTTTGTTTTAAAAGGAACGGCAACAGATGCAGATGGTATTTCATCTTTAACTTATAACTGGGAGCAAACAGATTCTGAGACTGGTACAATGCCTCCTCAGACGACTAATACTGTAGGTCCAATGTTTAGATCTTTACCTTCTAATACTTCTCCTAATAGATATATGCCAGAACTAGCAACAGTAGTTTCTGGAAGTACATCTTCTACTTGGGAAGTAGTGCCAAGTATTGCTAGAGATTTAAGCTTTTCATTGTTGGTAAGAGACAATAATGTAAGTGGTGGTGCAACATCTAGAGATAATATGATTGTAACTATAGAAGATGCAGAAGCTTTTACTGTTACCTCGCAAAATGTTTCTACAGTTTGGGATGCTGGAAGTAATCAAACAATTACTTGGAATAAAGGAACAACAGATGTGGCTCCTATAAGTTGCCAAAATGTTACTATTAAATTATCTGAAGATGGAGGTTTAACTTTTCCTATAACTTTAATATCTAGTACTCCAAATGATGGATCCGTAAATATATCTGTACCAAATAATGTTACCACGCAAGCTAGAATAATGGTGGCTGCTGTAGATAATATTTTTTATAATGTAAATAGCTTAGATTTTGAAATTAGATCTACTTTACCTTCTTTTATTTTTACAAATTCAACTGGAGATTTATCTGCATGTAATTCCGGAAATCAAACAGTAGATTACACCTTTAATTTAGATTTTATTAATGGATATTCAGAAAACGTTACGTTTGTAGCAACTGGTATGCCTACAGGTTCTTCAATTGTTTTTAGTCCTACAAACATTAGTAATGATGGAGATGTTGTAATGACTGTTTCTAATTTAGATGGTTCAACAGCACAAGATTATACTATTAATATAAAAGCGAATAGCACAAGTGTTAATCAAGAAATAGATGTTTTATTAAACATAACAGATTCTAACTTAGAACAAGTAGTACTTAGTTCTCCTGTAGATGGAGCTACAGAGGTGCCGTTATCAGAAACATTAAGTTGGCAAGAAGATGCCAATGCTAGTTCTTATGTAGTTGAAATTGCTACCGATTTAGCATTTGGTACTATTATTTCTAATGGAACTGTTAATACAAATACCTTTACTGCTACTAACTTAAATGGTAATACACTTTATTATTGGAGAGTTAAGGCTAAAAATAACTGTAATGAAGGTATGTTTTCTAATGTTTTTAGTTTTACAACTGAAACACCAAGTTATTGTGCTTCTACTTTTACAGATGAAGCAGGAGGATCTGAGCACATAACAAATGTTACTTTTAATTCTATAAATAATACTTCTGGCAACGATTTAATAGATGGTTATGAAGATTTTTCAACTATAAATACAGATGTTTTAAAAGGTGTTAACTATAATATAAGTGTAACTTTAGATACAGGTGGTTTTCAAGACCATTGTTATGTATTTATAGATTGGAATCAAGATTTTATTTTTGACAAAGATACAGAACGTTATGACCTAGGTTCAAAGTTAGAAGATATAGATGTTGCAACTTTTAACATTAAAGTACCAACAGATGCTAGATTTGGAAAAACAAGAATGCGTGTCTTAATAGAATATGAAGACCCTTCCGATGGTTTTGGCGACGGACCTTGTGATTCAGATCATAAAACTGAATGGGGAGAAACAGAAGATTATTCTATAACAATTGTAAACCCAGAAATAGAAAGTAATAATATTTCTGTACAAACAATATCTGAAACTTGTGTAGATCAAAATGATGGTATTATAACCGTAAATGTGAATCAGTCTTCTTTTGATTACAATGTAACTTTAACAGGTAATTCTGTAAATACTACTTCTCAAATAACTGGTTCTAGTTTATCTTTTACAGATTTAAACCCAGGTTTGTATGAAATTTGTGTAGAAACAGTTCAATTAAATTACACACAATGTTTTGAAGTAGAAATTGTAGAGTCTCAACCTATCTCTTTAAAAACAACTGCTAATTTAACTTCAAATAAATATTCTTTTAAAATCGATAAAGGGACAGCGCCATATAGTCTCTTTTTAAACAATAAGTTGCTTAGAACTTCAAGTGAAAAGAATTTTGAAATAGAATTAAAAGAAGGAGGGAAGTTAGAAATTAAAACAGCTAAAGATTGTGAAGGCATTTTTAAAACTACTATAAATACTGTTTTATTATTACAAAATCCAATATCAAATTCTATAGAACTATTACTTCCTTTAGGAATAGAATATTCTAAAATGGAAACAACAATTTTTGATATTAATGGGAAGTTAATTTTTAAACAAATGGTTGATATTAATGATAATTCTATGTCTATTCCTTTTAACAACTTTGCAAAAGGTATTTATATTTTAAAATTACCGATAGACTCTAAACCTATTAAAATAATAAAACAATGAGAAAAGCAATATTAATTTTTAGCTTTTATACTATTTGCTTTTTATCTGTAAGTTGTTCTAAAGAAGCGTCACAAAACTTGCCACCAACATTGGTTCAGTTACAGTTTCCAACACAAGATTTATTGTGTATAGATAATACAATACCATTTAATTGGAGTGATGCTACAGACCCAGAAAATGATGATTTAGAATATAATATTATAGTAGCTAAAGATAGACAGTTAACAAATGTTGTAGAAAATAGAACACTTACTGCTAGCCAAATAACCTTTATATTAGAAAAATCTACTGCTTTTTATTGGCAAGTAAACGCAATAGATATAGATAATAACCAAGCTACAAGTTCACCTGTTTATGCTTTTTACACAAAAGGAAATGGTGTTGTAAATTACGCACCTTTTATGGCTAATTTAAAATCGCCAGAGAATAATACAAATATTACTTCTGGAAGTTTAGATTTAATTTGGGAAGGATCTGATACAAACACAACAGATACTTTAACTTATGAGCTGTTTTTTAGCGAAGATGAAGATCCTGTTTTAATAGAAAATTCTCTTTCTCTAGAAACATACAATGTTTCTGTGCTTTCTGGTAAAACATATTATTGGAAGGTAAATACAATAGATAATTCTGGAGCAAAGTCTATTGGACAAGTTTTTAGTTTTTCTGTAGATTAAAAAATGTTTTCTTACTGAAATAAAAAAAGCCTCATCAAATTTGATGAGGCTTTTTTTTGTAAAACAAACTTTATTCTTATCCTAAGAAAGGATATTTATAATCTGTTGGTGATACTAATGTTTCTTTTATCAATCTAACAGAAGTCCAACGTAATAAGTTTTGCGCAGAACCAGCTTTATCATTTGTACCAGAAGCTCTTGCTCCTCCAAAAGGTTGCTGTCCAACAACTGCTCCAGATGGCTTGTCATTAATATAGAAGTTTCCTGCAGCGTTTTCTAACGCTTTAGAAGCTTGCTCAACAATATATCTATCTCTAGAAAAGATAGCTCCTGTTAAAGCATATTCAGACGTTTCATCAACTAATTTTAATGAAGCTTCCCATTCTGCATCTTCATATACAAAAACAGTCATTACTGGGCCAAATAACTCAGTATGCATTGTTGCGTATTTTGGAGATTTAGTAACAATTACAGTTGGTTCGATAAAGTATCCTACAGATTTATCATGGTTTCCACCAATAATAATTTCTGCATCTTTATCAGCTTTTGCAGCATCAATATAACTTGCAATTTTATCAAAAGAACCTTCGTGAATTACTGCATTAATAAAGTTAGAAGTATCTTCTGGAGTTCCCATTTTTAACTCACCAACTTGCGCAGTTAGGTGTTTTTTAATTTCTGGCCAAAGAGACGCAGGAATGTAAGAACGTGAAGCAGCAGAACATTTTTGACCTTGGTATTCAAAAGCACCTCTTGTCATTGCAGTAGCAACTTGTAAAGGGTTTGATGAATTGTGTACCCAGATAAAATCTTTTCCACCAGTTTCTCCAACAATTCTTGGATATGTTTTATATGTATGAATATTGTTACCTATTTGTTTCCATAATTCTTTAAAAACATGTGTAGAACCTGTAAAGTGTAATCCAGAGAAATCTGGAGAAGCTAATACAGTATCAGAAATCATAACAGGATCTCCGTAAACAACATTAATAACACCATCTGGCAAACCAGCTTCTTTAAATAAATCTACAATTACTTGTGCAGAATATGCTTGATGATCAGATGGTTTCCAAACAACAACATTACCCATTAAAGCTGCTGATGCAGGTAAATTTGCAGCAATAGAAGTAAAGTTAAATGGAGAAATTGCATATATAAATCCTTCTAAAGGTCTGTACTCAACTCTGTTCCAAACTCCTGGAGAAGATGTTGGTTGATCTTTAAAAATATCCGTCATATATTCTACATTAAAACGGAAGAAATCAATCATTTCACAAGCAGCATCAATTTCTGCTTGATATACATTTTTAGATTGTGCAATCATAGTTGCAGCATTCATTCTTGCTCTATAAGGTCCTGCTAATAATTCTGCAGCCTTTAAGAAAATAGAAGCTCTTTCCATCCAACTAACGTTAGACCAAGCTTCTCTTGCAGCTAAAGCTGTAGAAATTGCAGTATCTACATGAGATTTATCTGCTGTATGATATTGACCCACAACATGCTTATGATCATGAGGAGGTGTAATGTTTTTTGTGTTTCCTGTTCTAACTTCTTCACCATTAATGTGCATTGGCACATCAATATTGCTGTTAAACATTGTTTTATAAGTAGCTAATAATTCTTCTCTTTCTGGAGAACCAGGAGCATACCCTTTTACAGGTTCGTTTACTGCTTTTGGAACATTAAAAAATCCTCTTGCCATTTTGTTATGTTTTTAAATTTTAATCGACTAATTTTGAGTTTCAAAGTTACGATTTTTGTTTCAATAAATTTAATTGATTTTTGATGTCTTTTATTAAGGAAAACTTAATATTTTACTCAGATATAAAACTTATCGTAATTAATTTAATAGCATCTATGTGTACAGTTACTTACCTTCCTTTGGGGAATAATAATTTTATTTTAACTTCTAATAGAGATGAAGCTCCTTTAAGAAAAACAATTCCGCCTAAAGAATATGTAGAGAATGGTATAACATTAACGTACCCTAAAGATGAATTGGCTGGTGGAACTTGGATTGGGTTAAGTGAAAAAAAACGATTGGTTTGTCTTTTAAATGGGGGTTTTGTAATTCATAAAAGAAAAGCACCTTATAAAATGAGTAGAGGTATTATTGTAAAAAAAATACTCTCAGAAGAAAATGCGGTTTCTTTTATTAATGATTTTAATTTTGAGGGTATAGAGCCTTTTACTTTAGTTTTAGTAGATTGGTTTGTAGGTTTAAATACTTACGAGTTAGTTTGGGATGGAGAAACAAAGCATTTTAAAGAGCTTTCTCAAGAGCCAGTAATTTGGTCTTCTTCAACCTTATATACAGAAGAAATGAAAGCGCAAAGAAAAGAATGGTTTGCGAATTGGCTTTTAAATAGAAATGAGTTTTCTCAAGAAGAAATATTAGAATTTCATCAAAATGAAAATTTAGGTGATAAAGGAACTTCACCTAAAATGAAAAGAGAATTTGTAGAAACGGTTAGTGTTACTTCTGTTAAAAAAGACTCAGATGTTAGTATTGTTTATAATGATCTTCTAAAAAGTGCTAAATATAAAGAGGTATTGGCTTTTTAATAAAAAGCAAAAGATATAAGCCCAACAATTACAATTCCTATTCCACCCATTAATAAATACACAAAATTTAACATTAAGAATTTTGTGAAAGTCTTAATGTAACCTTGATTGTAAAATTTCTTCATTGCAATAATTAGGTAAATTAAGAAAAGAACAAAAAAGACCCAAGCATGTTCTACATCTGTAAAAAATGAGATTAAATATAATATTGTTAGCAGCATAAAAAAGACTGTTTGCGTATGAAAAACAAATATTAAATGGTCTACATAATTGAATTTTCTTCTAATGTATAAAAGTTTTAAGAAGAGTGTAAATAGTGGTAAGAATACAAATAAAGAAACAGAACCGTAAGATAATAAGTCGTTTAAGTATTTATCTCTACTGTCTTTTTTTATAAGTGAATTTGCAGCTTTAGCTCTGGTGTATAAAAATCTATTTGTGAAATTTTTATCATAATTTAAAGAATCTAATGCCACATCTATTTTAGATTCTGGGTATTTTTTTTGATAATTTATAAATTTATCTAACCTACTACTTCCTCCAAAAGATATTCTGTTTCCTCTGCCTAACTTTATGGAAGTAGAATCTTTTATTTCTTTATCTAAATCTTTTAAAATTTCTTTTTGTGCTATTTCAGGTACAGGAATAAAAGAGTTTTCCATTTTATCTTTTACTTCCTTCTTTATAGAGTCTATCTCTTTTGTAGATAGGTTTTTAATACTCTTATCATAATCTTTTTTTATTGTCTCAACAATATCTGTTTTACTTTCTATAGTAAGTTCATCAAATTTATTTTTACTTAAAGATAAACCAACTATTAAGAAAAATAATATAGAAACGGTTAGGTAGAAACGAAAAGGGTTAGAGTATCTGTTTCTTTTTCCTTCAACATAATCTTTAGAAACTTTTCCTGGATTTGTTAGTAAAGGTATAATTGTTCGCCAAAACTTAGCGTCGAATGAGAAGAAACCATTAAATATTTCGTTAACAAAACTACCAAAAGTAACTTTATTTCCTTTGTTAGCTTGTCCACAATCTGGACAAAATTTTTCTTGGCCGCTAAACGGATGTCCACAATTTAAACATGCTGGATCTTTAACTTTGGCTAGTTTCTTTTTTGTTTTAGTTAGTTTAATAAGACAGGTGTTGTTAGTTGAAAAGTTGGTATGTAAACTTTAAATTGTTCGTAAGATTCTAAATTTATCATGGTATAAAAACCTTTCATTGCGCCCATATTAGATTCTAAGAAGCAACCAGATTTATAGGTGTAATTATCATTTGGTTCTAAGATCGGGGTTTGTCCTACTACTCCTTCTCCACTTACAATTTCGGTATCATTTAAAGAATCGAAGATTGTCCAGAATCTATCTGTTAATTTTACTGTTTCTAGACTTCTGTTTTCAATAGATATTGTGTACGAAAAAACATAATACAATGTATCGTTTCTTAAACTTGTACCATTATAGGTTGTTTCTACAGAAATTTTTATGCCTTTTGTAATTTGTTCAATCATACCGAGTAAATGTAGTTTTTTTGATTCTTATTTACAAATCAATTTTAAATTACCTGTTAGAACTATAATAACCTTGACCAACACCAATTACTCTATCGTATTGACTACCCGATGGTTTGTGGTAAATAATAACGGTATATTCATTTTCGGTTTCAAAGAAACTACCATTTATTTCATTGGTATTTAAAAGATGGTCTTTGCCAATTGTAGCAAAAGTATAGTTGTAAAACCCTTGTTTTAATAAGATGTTTGCGCTGTAGGTTTGGTTTTTAGCATTGTAATACATTCTATTTTTTTCTGAAATAGAGAAGTTATTAAAAGCTCCGTAAACATAAACTTCCTTCTCCAAAAACATTTCATCTACTTTTAAAGAGAAATGCATTAAAGCATAATCTGCTTCTGTGTTATTGTCATTTCCTTCTAAGGTTCTTATTGTAAATTGTCCATTAATATCTGGGTTATAGGCGTATTGTCTATATTTATTGTACCTAAAAGGATATAAATAGTGGTTGTAAACATCTTCTTTAGTAATTTTTACAATGTTTAAACTTGTGTTTCTTATTATTTTGCTGTCAAAATTTAAATACTCATTACCACCCCAAAAATTAGTTTTGTTGGTGTAAGAATACAAAAGTTGGTTTGGTTTAAAAAATGTAGGTTGTATGTTGTTTATTACTTCATTCCAATTATTATTTTTTAAAATAGTAACATTAATTTCTTGGTTAGGGTTGTTAATTCTTATTCTTGAATGATTTATAGAAAACTGGACAGTTTGTTGGGTGTTTAGTGTTTTGGTATTTCTACTTCTCGTAACAGAAACAGGCACTGTTGTTATGTTTTCATAATAAACAAATCTTCTTGTAAAGACAACTTCATCATAGTTGTTTAAAACTGATAAAAGATAGTTTCCACTTTTTGTAATTAAGGTATTTACATTAGGAATTTGAACACTGTAATGTGTGTAACTCTGTAAAGTATTAAATGAATTAGTTACATTTATAATAGTATTTTGATCGAAACCATTAATAAACTGACTAGAAAGTAACCTGCTTGGTTTCCAATCATGAGTTTTATGTTCTATTTTGTATTTATATTCTTTGCTGTCTGCATCTAAATCATCAAAAGACAATTCTAAAACAGTTCCTAAAGGTACTATTGAAGAGAAGTTGTTTTCTTGCAACGGTCTTAACTTTATGCTTTCTATATTTTGTGCGGTAATAGAAGTTAAAAAAAGTAATAATAACCAAGTTATTTTTTGCTGCATATGAATAAGTAATTTGTTAGTCAAAAATAGTAAAATTAAATTTCTATCATAGATTACAAATACTATTTCTTTTTTATGGAAGTTAAAATGTTTTTTGAGAAACTTGATATTGGTTAAAAAGAGTAGAGTTTTATAAATAATCTTCATTTTTTGTTAAAATTTTATGTTTATTACGTAGGTTATGTTTTTATTATCCATATTTTTTATTTTTAAGGCGTTTTTTTTAACAAACTACTATAACGATTTCAAAAATGAAATTATTTAGAATAAGTATAAATAAGAATATTTCACTAAGATTAAGCCTTAATTATATCAGTCTTCATTCGCAAAATCTTTATTTTTGCTTGATTTTTTTAGATAACTAAACATTCCAATTTACTATGTCAAAAGACATTCGTATTAAAAAAGGCTTAGATATTAAGCTTGTTGGCGTTGCAGAAAAAACTACTACTAAGAGTTCTCTAAGTAGTATTTATGCAGTAAAGCCAGAAGATTTTCACGGAATAATACCAAAACTTATTGCCAAAGAAGGTACAGAAGTAAAAGCAGGTGATGCACTTTTTCATTTAAAGAGTGATGACCGTATTTTATTTCCAAGTCCTGTTTCTGGTAAAGTAGTAGAGGTAATACGTGGCGCAAGAAGAAAAGTTTTAGCAGTTAAAATTTCTGCAGATGCTACACAAGCACATAAAGATTTTGGTACTAAAGATGCAAGCAAAATGTCTGCAGATGAGGTTAAGAATTATTTATTTGCTGCTGGTTGTTGGCCTTTTATAAAACAACGTCCTTATGATGTTGTTGCTAATCCTAATCAAGCACCAAAAGCTATTTTTGTATCTGCGTATGCAAGTGCACCTTTAGCAGCCGATTTAGATTATACCTTAGCAGGTAAAGAAGCAGAATTACAAGCAGCAATTACTGCTGTTTCTAAATTAACAGAAGGAAAAGTACATGTTTCTGTTGGTGCTAAGTCTAACTCTTCTTTATCAAAGTTAAAAGGTGTAGAATTACATAAGGTTTCAGGACCACATCCATCAGGAAATGTAGGTACACAAATAGCAAAAATAGATCCTATTAATAAAGGTGAAGTTGTTTGGGTAATTACACCACAAGATTTAGTGGTTATTGGTGAGTTGTTGTTAACTGGTAAGTTAAATTTAACAAGAACAGTTGCTTTAACAGGTTCTCAGTTTAATAAACCACAATACGTAACTGCTATTGCAGGAGCATCTATTTCAGATGTAACAGCAAACAATTTGAAAGAAGATAATACAAGAATTATTAGCGGTAATGTGCTTTCTGGTAAGGAAGTAAAAGCAGATGAATTCTTAGGTTATTATGATAATCAAATAACAGCAATTCCAGAAGGAGATGATTATGAATTTTTTGGTTGGAATAAACCAATCTTTAATAAAATATCTACTTCTAGAGCACTTACTTTTTCTTGGTTAACTCCAAAGAAAAAATATGATTTAAACACCAATACAAATGGTGAACATAGAGCTTTTGTTGTAACAGGTTCTTATGAAGAAGTATTTCCTTTAGATATATACCCAATGCAATTATTAAAAGCATTTATGTATAAAGATTTAGATGAAATGGAAGCTTTAGGAGGTTACGAAGTAGCGCCAGAAGATTTTGCACTAACAGAATTTATTTGTGTATCTAAACAACCTCACCAGAAGATTATTCGTGAAGGTTTAGATTTAATGAGAGAAGAATTAGGATAAGGTTATGAGCTTAAAACAAAACTTACATAATTTAAAGGAGAAATATAAAGGAACCAAAATGGCACCTGCGTTTAACGCAATCCATACCTTTTTATATTTACCAAATGAAGTTACTCACGGAGGAACTCATATAAAAGCAGCAGACGATTTAAAGCGTACAATGAATATTGTAATTATGTCTTTAATTCCATGTTTAATTTTTGGAATGTTTAACGCAGGTTATCAACATTATGCAGCAATAGACGCAGCAAAAGGAATTACATCAGAATTTTCTGTATTAGGTTCTTTTCTAACAATGGATAATCTTTGGATTGGAATAATAAAAGTATTACCATTAGTAATAGTTTCTTATGGAGTTGGTCTTTTAGTAGAATTTATTTTCGCTGTAATAAAAGGGCATGAAGTAGAAGAAGGTTACTTAGTAACTGGTATGTTAGTTCCATTAATTGTACCTATTGACACACCTTTATGGATGTTAGCAGTTGCAGTTGTATTTGGAGTTGTAATTGGTAAAGAGGTTTTTGGAGGTACAGGAATGAATATTTTAAATCCTGCATTAACAATTAGAGCATTCTTATTCTTTGCATATCCTACTTGGATGTCTGGAGATAAAGTTTGGGTACATGATGCAGTAAATAGAGTAGGTACAGCAGATGCAATTTCTGGTGAAACTATTTTAGGAAGCTACGCACAAAACCAAGAAGTAATTTATTCTACTTGGGATAAGTTTGCTGGTTTTATACCTGGTTCTGTAGGAGAAACTTCAACATTATTAATCCTTTTAGGGGCTGCTTTTTTAATCTTTACAAAGATTGGAAGTTGGAGAGTAATTGTTTCTACATTTTTAGGAGCAGCGGTAATGGGTTTCATTTTTAACCAAATAGTTGCTGCAGATATCATTACAGAATCTAGTAAGTTTTATGGCCTAATGAATACAGTTTGGTGGGAACACTTAATGATTGGTGGTTTAGCATTTGGAGCTGTTTTTATGGCTACAGATCCTGTAACAGCATCACAAACAAATAAAGGAAAATGGATTTATGGTTTCTTAATTGGTTTTATTTCAATTATGATTCGTGTATTTAACCCAGCATATCCAGAAGGAGTATTCTTAGCAATCTTATTAATGAATGTATTTGCTCCAACAATAGACCATTATGTGGTTCAAGGAAACGTAAAAAGAAGATTAAAACGTACTAAAGTTAAAACTGCCTAATTATGAGTAAGAGAACAGATAGTAATGGTTATACAATGATTTTTGCCATAATAATGGTATTAGTTGTTGGTTCTTTGTTGGCTTTTTTAGCATCGTCTTTAAAACCAAGAATCAAAGAAAACGAAAGAATAGAAAAGCAGCAAAATATTTTGTATGCTATGGGTGTAAATGAAAATGATGAGTCTAGTGCAAACTTTGTATCTACAACAGTTGCTGGAACAGAATTTAAGAAATACATCACTAAGCAATTAGTAATAGAAGGAGATAAAATTTCTGAAAGTGACGATGCTTATTTAATTGATGTTAAAAAGCAACAAGCAAATGAAAAAGTAGGTAAAGTAAGAAAGTTACCTTTATTTGTTGGTGTAAAAGATGGTAAAACATATTATGTTGCACCAATTAGAGGAAAAGGTCTTTGGGATGCTATTTGGGGTTATGTTTCTATGGATGAAAACATGATTGTACAAGGAGCTTATTTTGATCATAAAGGTGAAACACCAGGTTTAGGAGCAAACATAAAACAACGTTACTTTATGGATGATTTTATAGGTGAACACTTAATGACAGAATCTGGAATATTCAAAGGAATTACTGTTGCTAAAGGTAACAACGATCCAAAAAACGAAGAAAAAACAGATTATGAAGTAGATGCAATTGCCGGTGCAACAATTACTGGTGATGGTGTTTCTGCCATGATAAAGAAAGATTTAGCACTATATGTGCCTTACTTCAAAAACTTAAAAAAATAATTTATGGGACTTTTATCAAAAAAAGACGCAGTATTACTTACAGACCCATTAGCAGATAATAACCCAATTACTATACAAGTATTAGGTATTTGTTCTGCTTTAGCAATTACAGCAGAATTAAAAGCTTCTATTGTAATGGCAATTTCTGTAATGTTTGTATTAGGTTTAGGAAACGTAGTAATCTCTTTAATGAGAAACATTATACCATCTAAAATTAGAATTATTGTTCAACTAATTGTGGTTGCAACTTTAGTAATTATAGTAGATCTAGTGCTAAAAGCTTTTCAATATGAATTAAGTAAAACACTATCAGTTTTTGTTGGATTAATTATTACGAACTGTATAATTATGGGACGTTTTGAAGCTTTTGCTTTAGGAAACGGACCTTGGAGATCTTTCTTAGACGGAATAGGGAATGCAGTTGGTTATGGTGTAATCTTAGTTATTGTAGGTTTCTTTAGAGAATTATTAGGTTCTGGTACTTTATTAGGATTTAAAGTTTTAGGAGATCCAATAGAAAAAACAGGATTGTATGCAATAGGATATGAAAATAACGGATTTATGTTATTATCTCCAATGGCATTAATTGTAGTTGGTATCATTATCTGGATTCAGCGTAGTAAGAACAAAGCATTAATAGAAGAAAACTAGACGTTTAGCGTTTAAATAATATAGAATATGGAACATATAGAATTATTTTTCAAATCGATATTTATAGATAACATGGTATTTGCAACCTTCTTAGGAATGTGTTCTTACCTTGCTGTATCTAAAAAAGTAGCTACTGCTGTTGGTTTAGGAGCTGCTGTAATATTTGTATTGGCAGTAACTGTACCTTTAAACTGGTTGTTAGATCAATATATATTACAACCTGGAGCATTGGTTTGGTTAGGAGAAGAATATGCAGATTACGATTTAAGTTTCTTATCATTTATCATGTTTATTGCAACAATTGCAACTATGGTACAATTGGTAGAAATAATTGTTGAAAAATTTTCACCTTCATTATACAATTCATTAGGTATTTTCTTACCGTTAATTGCAGTAAACTGTGCCATTTTAGGTGGTAGTTTATTCATGCAATCTAGAGAAATTCCTACTTTAGGATTAGCACTTACTTATGGTGTTGGTTCTGGTATTGGATGGTTTTTAGCAATTTTAGCCATTGCAGCAATTCGTGAGAAAATTAGATATTCAAGTGTTCCTCCTGCATTAAGAGGTTTAGGAATTACGTTTATCATTACAGGATTAATGGCAATTGGTTTTATGAGCTTTGGTGGAATGTTAACTGGAGGAGATGAGAAGAAAGATGAAAAGCCAAAAGTAGAAGCTGTAATTAAGAAAGAAGAAGTAAAGAAAGAAGCTAAAGAAAATGTAGCTCAGAACTCAAATATAAACCTATAGTAGCATGATATTAGCAGCAGGTACAACAGGAACCATTATTGCAACAGTAGCAGCTTTTTTAATCTTAACTCTGGTATTAGTAGCATTATTATTATTTGTAAAACAAAAATTATCACCATCTGGTCCTGTAAAGATTATGATTAATGGTGAAAGAGAAATTGAAGTTGCATCAGGAGATTCTTTATTATCTACATTAGGTAGTAACAAAATCTTTTTACCATCAGCTTGTGGTGGAGGTGGAACTTGTATTCAGTGTGAATGCCATGTTAATGCTGGTGGAGGTGAAGCTTTACCAACAGAACTTCCTCATTTTTCTAGAAAAGAATTAAAAGAAGGAGCACGTTTAGCATGTCAGGTTAAAGTAAAACAAGATATGAATATTTCTATTCCAGAAGAAATTTTTGGAATTAAGAAATGGGATGCTGTAGTTGTTAGAAACTATAACGTTGCAACTTTTATTAAAGAGTTTGTTGTTGAAATTCCAGAGGATATGGGGTACAAAGCAGGTGGATATATTCAAATTGAAATACCAGCTTGTGAAGTTAACTATTCTGATATGGACATTACAGCACATCCAGAAGAGCACGATACACCAGATAAGTTTGAAGCAGAATGGGACAAGTTTAACTTAAGACCATTAGTTATGAAGAATACTGAAACTGTAGAAAGAGCTTATTCAATGGCTTCTTACCCTGCAGAAGGTAGAGAAATTATGTTAAATGTACGTATTGCTACACCTCCTTTTGATAGAGTGAAAGGTGGATGGATGGATGTAAATCCTGGAGTAGCATCTTCTTACATTTTTAATTTAAAGAAAGGAGATAAATGTGTTATCTCTGGACCTTATGGAGAATTCTTTATTAATGAATCTGATGCTGAAATGTTATATGTTGGTGGAGGAGCAGGTATGGCGCCAATGCGTTCTCACTTATACCACTTATTCAGAACATTAAAAACTGGTAGAAAAGTTACTTATTGGTATGGAGGGCGTTCTAAAGCAGAATTATTTTATATAGATCACTTTAGAGCTTTAGAAAAAGATTTTCCAAACTTTAAATTTTACATTGCTTTATCTGATCCTACAGAGGCCGATAATTGGACAAAAAAGACAGATATTAATGATGAAGCAGGTGATGGTTTTGTAGGTTTTATTCACAATTGTGTTATAGAAAACTACTTAAATCATCATGAATCTCCAGAAGATTTAGAATTATATTTCTGTGGACCACCATTAATGAACAATGCAGTTCAGAAAATGGGAGAAGATTTTGGTCTTGCAGATGAGAATATTAGATTTGATGATTTTGGAGGATAGACTTTAACTTCAATTAAATAAAAAAACCGATTCAGAAATGAATCGGTTTTTTTATTTAATTACTTTTATTTCTTTTCATACTATTCATTTTAATGTAAAAAACTATATTTTTTAAAATATTTTATAATTATCTATTTTTATAAATTGTATTTTTGATTTAATATTGATTATATGAAACGTCTAGAAAAGATTTTAAAGAAGAAGAAATACGTTAAGATTAAGCTTAAAAAAATTGCTACTAATCACTTAGAACTTAAGGCTAAAATTAATGGCGTAAAAGGCCGTTTTATTCTTGATACAGGCGCATCTAACTCTTGTGTTGGCTTAAATTCTATAGAACATTTTAAACTAATTGCCAAAGAAAGTGAAACCAAGGCTGCAGGTGCTGGAGCTACAGATATGGAAACTCAACTTTCTGAAAATAATAAGCTAGAAATAAGTTCTTGGTTTACCCAAAAATTACATTTAGTACTTTTTGATTTATCTCATGTAAATACTGCTTTAACTCAACATAAAGCAGATGAAGTTGATGGTATTATTGGTGCAGATATATTACAAAAAGGAAAAGCTTTTATAGATTATAATAAAAATGTTCTTTACTTAAAAAAAACAAAAAAATAATTAATTTAAAATTACAAATATGAGTTTGCAGAAAGAAGTAATGGAGAAAATGAAAGAAGCAATGAAGGCAAAAGATACAATTGCTTTACAAGCTTTAAGAGCAGTTAAATCTGCTTTTCTACTAGCTAAGACAGAGTCTGGTGTTCAAGAAGAATTAACGGAAGAACAAGAGATTAAAATTATTCAGAAACAAGTAAAACAAAGAAAAGATAGTGCAGCTATTTTTATTAAACAAGATAGAGAAGATTTGGCAGCACCAGAATTAGCAGAATTAGCTGTTTTGGAACAATTTTTACCAGAAGCTTTAACGGAGGAAGAAATTGAAGGTGTAGTAATTGCTACGATAGATGATTTAAATGCCTCTGGAATGCAAGACATGGGTAAAGTTATGGCTGTTATGCAAGAAGAATTAGCAGGACAAGCTGATGGTAAAGTAATTTCTACTTTAGTTAGAAAACATTTAATGAAATAAATTTTTAAATAATTAAATAAGTATTATTCTTTTAATTATTATCAAAAATAAAAAAAAGCCAAACTTAATTTAAGTTTGGCTTTTTTACTTTTAGATTTTATTTCTCTATTTTTCTATTAATATTTTCTTAGAAATTATTCCTTTTTCTGTTTTAATGTTTGCAATATAT
>CAXBIR010000013.1:0-42177 GCA_963975825.1 uncultured Polaribacter sp. | reverse complement strand
GAATACCAATTACTATAACTGCAGATGCTAAATCTAAAGAGTTTGGAGATGCAGACCCCGCTTTAACTTACGTAATTACTTCAGGAAGTTTAGATAGTGGAGATACTTTAGTTGGTGGATTAACAAGAGATGCTGGTGAAGCTGTAGCAAACTATAATATAAACCAAGGAAGTTTACTAAACGTAAATAATCCTAAATATGATATTACATTTATTTCTGCAATATTTTCAATTGGATCAAAAGATACAGATGGTGATGGTTATGCGGATGATATTGATGTAGATTTAGATAATGATGGTATATTAAATGTAGATGAAAGTTGCATTATTGCAGGAGCTGCAGAACCAGAATCTGATAGAATAAAATACTCAGACGAAGGTTATGACATGTATGTTATTGGAGGTAATACAAATAACGGTAACGGGTATAAGGAATCTGGTTTTGAAAAAGGAGCTTTCGCAAAAGGCTTAAACTTAACCGTTTTAAATAACGCAAATGATTTTACTTTTACAACTGTAGGAGGGGAAAATAATGCTGCATCAAGTGAAGCTACATTTGCAAATGGTACACTATCTTATACAACAAATGCCAATACAAGTACTAATCGTAGAAACGAATTTAGAGGGACTACCGGTGCATCATTTAGATCGGGAACTACTGGAGACGCACTATACATAAAGCCTTCAATTAACCTAACTGTTGGCGAAGTATATTCAATAGATATAGATTTTAATACTTCTGTAAATGCTTTTAGTTTCGATTTAGTAGATATTTTAGATACAACACAAGACCCTGCAGACTTGTTAGTTAGGTATGAAGTTTTTGCAGATTCTAAACTTATAGCTTATTTCGAAAGTGGTTTTATTGGTGATGATGCAGTAGCCACTGTTAATATTTTTGATGGAAATAATATTAGTAGAGGAACAATGGTTGTTGGTCAGAATACAGAATCTACCATTGGTTTTATTTCATCTACAAAAGTTAACCAAGTTTCAATTGTTCATAAAGTTTTAAATGGTACTGTTTCTGGCTCGTTTGTAGATTTACATGGTATGGATAATTTTGTATATAGTACAGAAGATATTAGCTGTTTATCTGATGGATTAGACGTAGATGGCGATGGTATACCTAATGAAAGAGATATTGATTCTGACAACGATGGGATACCAGATAATATTGAAGCACAAACTACTATAGATTATATTGCTCCAAATTATATTTATACTGTAAATGGTTTAGATACAGCTTACGGAACAGGATTGATACCTGTAAACACTGATGGTATTGACAATGCCGACTTTACAGATTTAGATTCTGATAACGACTCACTTTTTGACACTTTAGAAGCCGGATATACAATTGACACAAATAACGATGGTGTTACAAATGGTTCTGTAGGAGAAAACGGATTAGATAATTCTTTATACCCAGCAGACGATTACTCTGATGTAAACGCAAGCATTGATAATCCTAATACAGATTTACCAGATTTAGATAACGATGCTTTAACTATTGGAGATGTAGATTACAGAGATATTCATGCTTCTGGTACACCAATGATTACTCAATTTTACTTAGAAGGTACAAGTAGAGTTATAGAGATCACAAACATTCACCCAACAAATAGTATTCTATCAAGCACTATAGAATTATCATTATTTAGAAATAAAACAGGCGCACAAACAAATATTGCTCCAAATAACTTCTTTACAATTCCTAATGAACTAGCACCTGGAGAATCAATTTTAATTAATAATAATACCTCAGCTTTTGCCGGAACAAAATACAATCCTATAACAGCCTTAATTGGAGCAAACGACATTTTAGTTTTATCACATCCAAAAAGTATTGTTTCTGGAATTAATGATTGGGATAATCGTTATGAAAGTGCTATTAATTTAGAAAGTGATAAAATATATGTTAGAAATGATGAGGTAACTTCTACAAATAGTGATTTTACAGAATCAGAATGGGTTGTATATGTAAATGAAGATTTAGATCCATATAGAGATGTGGATTTAGGTGGTCCAGAAAGACATCCTCACGCACCATTAATAAATGAAATTGACACTGCAAACCCCGAATCTAACCTAAAATTAGGAGTACATAGAACTAGTCCTACATTAAGAATAGGTAATGCGTGGTCTAATGGTTATCCAGATAGAAGTAGAAGAGTTATTATAGATGAAGACTTTGCTAGTACATCAATTTTAAAAGCAAAAGAACTTACTATAAACTCTGGAAATAAATTAACAATAACAAATAACCTACTAGTTGTATCTGAAGAAATAACATTTGGAAGTGCAACAAGTGAAATTAGATTAGCCAATGGATCTCAATTAATTCAAACTCATACAACAGCTTCTAAAATTTCTGGATCAGGTAAATTGTATATAGATCAAGATTCTCCAACACCAAGTACCTATAGATATAACTATATGAGTTCTCCTGTTGGTGGCGCTAGTGGTTACACTCTACAAAATGTATTAAAAGATGGTAGTACAGCTACAACAGCAACCTCTACACCTTTAGATATTGACTTTATTGGAGGTTATGATGGCGCAGTAGCTAGCCCAATTAAAATTTCTGACTATTGGGTTTATACATATGCAAGTTCAGACGGAAAACGTTCTAATTGGTCTCAGAAAAAAAGTACAGGAAATATACCTGTTACAGATGGTTTCACTTTAAAGGGACCTGGTGCTGCCCAAAATTATACGTTTGTAGGTATTCCTAATGATGGTATTTTAAATACTAATGTTGGTGGAAATCAAGCTTATTTAGTAGGAAATCCATTTCCATCTGCAATAAGTGCTAAAAAGTTTATAGAAGACAATAAAGATTCAACAACAAGCACATTATACTTTTGGCAACACGCTGGTGAAGAAGATACTTCAACCGCAGAAGCAGGTCATTCATTTAACGGTTATATAGGTGGTTATGCTACAAGAAATATTTCTATGGGAGTTGCAGCAAACTCTCCTTCAATATCTGGTGCTTTCGACATAAATATGGAAGCGATAAACGGTACAACTACAGGAACAACTACAAATGACGGAGGTAACAATGTAGTTTTACTAAATTCAATTAATGAATATGTAGAATTCTCTAGAGTTCCAAGAGCTGTAGATGCATTAACAATAAGTTACAGGTCTATAACGCCAGCTTTAGTAAACCTAAAAGTTAATGATGTAATAATAGGTCAATACACTTTACCAGCATCTAATGTTTATACTACTTATGAATTTGAAGAATGCATAGAAGTTAATAGTGATTTTACTATTGAATCTTTAAATGTATTAAATTTATATATAGAAAGTATTAACCTTAAGGATGATGATGGACAAATATCATGTGAGCCAAGTGCAGGTTCTGCAGCTGCACCAACATATACTACACCTTTAGATTATATAGCTGTAGGACAAGGATTCTTTATAAGTGGAGATTCAGATGGTGGACCTATTACATTTAACAATAGTCAAAGAGAAAACATTGTTGAAGGTGCTAAATCTACATTCTTTAAATCTAACATTACACACAAGGAAAAAGCTGAAGCTAGAAAAATTTTACCAATATTAAAACTTGGTATGAATTACACAAGCAATGAAGGAAGCGAATTACATAGACAAATAGGAATTTCTTTTAAAGTAAACAATTCGTTTAAATATGATAGCGGTTACGATAGCTATACTTTCGATTTATCTAGCACAGATTTTTATTGGAAATTTTCTGAAAATGATGAAAAATATGCTATTACAGGTATACAAAGTATCACCGAAGATTTAGAAGTTCCTTTAGAAATAGTTGTAGCAGCTGATGATACAATTAGTATAGAAATTGATGAGTTAAATTTTGACAATACAGAGCTTTATATATTAGACAAATTAGAAAACAAATATTATAATATTAAAGAAGGAAAAGCAGAAATAGCATTAATAAAAGGAGAACATAAAGATAGATTCTTCTTAGTTTTTAAAGAAAATAAAGTTTTAGGTACAGAAGACGAAGCTATTTTAAACAGTGTTACTATTTTCTACAGCAAAATTAATAAAGAAATAAATATAGATTTAGGTGATGCTTTAGAAATTAAAGAGGCTAGTTTATTCTCTATTTTAGGTCAAGAAATATATAATTGGCAATTTGATTCTGATAAAGTAAATAATAAAAAATTAAAAGTTAAAAATCTATCTAAAGCAATATATATTGTAAAGATTAAAACAGATAGTGGGGATGTTTCCAAAAAAATACTAATAGATTAGTATTTTTTTACATAGTTAAAAGGAGAATCTTAAAAGATTCTCCTTTTTTTTTGGTTAAATAAATTCTTTTAATTTTGAAACTGTAATATCTAAATCGTCTTTTCTTGTAAATTTTGAAAAAGAAAAACGAATAGAGGTTTTATCTTCTTCTCCATTAAATAATAACTCAGATAAAACATGAGATCCTTTATTGCTTCCACTTTGGCAAGCACTTCCGCCAGAAACAGCAATACCTGCTAGGTCTAAGCTAAATAAAAGCATATCATTTTTAACAGGAAAACGAACATTTAAAATAGTATAACTACTTGTGTCTAAATTATCTGAAAGTCCATTAAAAAGGATGTTTTCTGATACTTTTTTAAGTTCAGAGATAAAATAAACTTTAAGGCTTTCTATATAATTTTTATCATTCTCTAAATTATTATAAGCAATCTCTAGAGCTTTTTCCATTCCTAGAATAGCATGTACATTTTCTGTACTAGATCTTGCTCCTTTTTCTTGATCTCCACCATGCAGCATTGGTAAAATACCAAAACCTTTTCTAAAGAAAGCAAAACCTACACCTTTAGGTCCGTGAAACTTGTGTGCGCTAGCTACAATAAAGTCTGCCTTTATTTTCTGTAAATCTATATTGTAATGCCCCATAGCTTGCACAGTATCTGAGTGAAATAAAGCATTATAAAGTTTACATAAATTTGCAACATCATTCATTGGTAAAATATTACCAATTTCATTATTAACCATCATTAGACTAACTAATGTCTTTTCTTTAGATGATTTTAATAATGTTTCTAAATGAGAAACATCTATACTACCAAAAGCATCAACGTTTACATATTCTATTATAATATTTTTATTTTTACCTAAATAATCGCAAGTATGTAAAACTGCATGATGTTCTATTTTTGAAGTTATAATTCTAGTAACTCCTAAATTAAAAACGGCATTATGTAATATTAAATTATCTGCTTCTGTACCACTAGAGGTAAAAATTATTTCTGTTGCAGAAACATTAAAATGCTTTGCAATATTTTTTCTTGCTGTTTCTACAGTGGCTTTTGCTTTTCTACCAAATTGATGAATAGAAGATGGATTTCCAAAATTTTCTACCATAGAAGCTTGCATTACTTCTATAACTTCTAAATGAATATTTGTAGTTGCTGCGTTGTCTAAATAAATAGGATTCATACTTAAAAATAAGTTTTTTCTTATGATACTGTATTTTGAAAAACGTATACCTCTGTTGCTCCTAAACCATATTGTTTATAGGAAGCATCGTAATATTTTACAGGATATTTGTTTAATAAAGATTGAAGCTCTGATTTTAAAACCCCTTCTCCTACTCCATGAATAAAAACAATTTTAGATATTCTCTTGTAAATTGCATACTCTACCTTTTTTTTGGCGGTATCTAATTGAAGATTCAACATATCGTAATTATCTAAGCCTTTTACAGACTTTGTAAGTTTGTTAATATGTAAATCTACTTCCATAATAACTTCTTGTTTCTGTTTTTTAAAAAGACTTTTTTTTGTCTTAGATTGCCCTATTTTTTCTTTTAAAAAATTATTATTAATATCAGAAAACTTAGTTAACTCATGTTGTTCTGTTTCAATTTTAACCAATTCATTTTCATTAAAATTAAAAGTCATTCCATCAGTAGTTCTTATAGATATAACATCTTTAGTAATTGCAGTAACTTCACCTTTTAGAACATCATCTAAAACCGCTACTTTATTACCAATTTTTAAACCCTTTCTTAACATTATCTTAATTCAATTTTAAATATAAGCCACTAACTTTAACGCAAAAATAAGCATATGCCTAAAACTTCTACCATTTCTACAGAAAACTTCTTTAAACTAGCTTCAAAAAAAATAAATTTAAATGAAGATAGAAAAAAAACACTTTCTAAAATTGCTGAATCGGTAGCTAAAGAATATGCTAAAAGTAAAGAAGTTAACCTAAACTTTATTTGTACACACAACTCTAGAAGAAGTCAATTAGGACAAGTTTGGGCTTTTTATGCTGCAGATTATTTTAACTTAAATATAAATGCTTTTTCTGGCGGAACAGAGGTAACTGCCTTTTATAGAAATACAGTTAAAACGTTACAATCTGTTGGTTTCGATTTTAAAGTTGATGATTTTTCTCACCAAAATCCTAAATATTTAATTTCTTTTAGTGGAAGTAAAAAAAGTATTTTTGGTTTTTCTAAAAGATTTGATAATTTAACTAACAAACAGCCTTTTATTGCAATTACAACTTGCAATAATGCTGATGCAAATTGTCCTTTTATACCAACTGCAATAGAGCGTTTTCACTTACCTTTTGTAGACCCAAAAGCTTCTGATGGAACACCAGAACAAGCAGCAACTTATTTAAAAACAAATGAACAAATTGCTGCAGAAGTATTTTATATTTTTAATGAAGTAAAGAACTTAATAAACTAAATTTCTAAATCTTTATCATAAGGAATACTGTTTAAAACGTGATTAATTACGTTTACTCTTGCTTCCGTTTTTCTATTTGCTCTAATTACTTTCCAAGGAGATATTTTGGTATTTGTTCTTTGAAACATCGCTCTTTTATATTCTGTGTATTGATCCCATAGAATTTGCGCTTTTTCATCTAACTTGGTCATTTTCCATTGTTTCAACGGGTTACTCTTTATATCTGCAAAACGTTTTGCTTGTTCTTTTTTAGAAATAGACATATAAATTTTAACCAAATGAATTCCAGATTCTAAAATCATTTTTTCGAAATCGTTAACCTGATTCATAAAGATTTCATACTCTTCTGGCGTGCAAAAACCATTTACAGGTTCTACTACTGCCCTGTTATACCAACTTCTATCAAAAAAAACAATTTCACCAGCTTTTGGTAATTGCTCTACATATCTTTGAAAATACCATTGTGTCTGCTCATCTTCTGTTGGTTTGGGCAATGCAACAATTCTCATATGTCTTGGGTTAATACGTTCTGTTAACCTTCTAATTGCACCACCTTTTCCTGCTGCATCTCTACCTTGAAAAACAATAATAATGCGTTCGTTATTATTTATTGCCCAAGTTTGTAAACGAATAAGCTCTACTTGTAGTTTTTTTAATTTTTTTTGATAATCTACATATCTTAAACTCTTTTCTATACTTAAGGGGTTTTTAGACAAAAGTGCTAAAAGACCTTTTTTTGTAGTTAGTTTATTTAATTGTTTGGTAGTTAGTTTTACATCCATAGCCTTAATCTATATTCTTATTAGATCTAAAATAACGCATTACAACGTTAGGATCTGGGGTTAATGTTGTTTTTGCATCCTCTTTTCCTTCATAATCAAACTGAGAGATTACGTGTCTTATTGCTTCTAATCTTGCTACTTGTTTATCATTGGTTTTAATCATCATCCAAGGACTATAAGCAGTGTGTGTTTTAGAAAACATTTCAGATTTGTAGTGTGTATATTTATCCCAAAGTGTTTGTCCTTTTTTATCTACAGGACTAAATTTCCAACGTTTTAAAGGATTTTCTTTACGCTCTTCAAATCTTTTTAATTGTTCATCTTTAGTAATTGAAAGCCAAAACTTTATAATAATAACGCCATCTTCATACATCATATGCTCAAACTCTGGCACTTGCACTAAAAACTCTTTGTATTGTTTTTGAGTACAAAATTCCATTACAGGCTCTACTACAGCTCTATTATACCAACTTCTATCAAAAAATACAATTTCACCAGGATTTGGTAATTCTTTAATATAACGCTGAAAATACCATTGTCCTTTTTCTACTTCTGTTGGTTTATTTAATGCAACCAATCTACTAGAACGTGGGTTTAAATGCTCCATAAATCTACGAATATTACCACCTTTTCCTGCAGCATCTCTACCTTCAAAAATAATGGCAACACGTTTATTTTCCTTAGAAATCCAACGTTGTAATTTTACCAATTCTATTTGTAAAAGACGTAATTCTTCTGTATAAATAAGTGTTTTACTCACTTTTTTATATAAATCGCTTTTACTCTTAATTAACTCAAGCAGATCTTTGTTACTTTCTAAGTTTTCAAATTCTTCTGCAGTAAATGTTTTGCTTGTACTCATGTATATTTTTTCGAAATTTAAAAATATTACTTTTTTTCTTAAACAAAGTTAAAAAAAGATGAATTTAAGTAACTTATTTTATATTTGTTTTATATGAAAAAAATTGTCTTTGTTTTATTCTTACTCTGTGCATTTACTCTTTATTCTCAAGAAAAATTTTCTAAGGAAATAAGCCTTATTACAGATAATGATTTGTATACTTCTACTTACGACGACAGATATTATACAAATGGAATGTTTTTTTCTTATAAATATTTATCTAAAAAAAAGAATGAAAACCTAGAAAAAAGGATTTTAGAATTTGAAATAGGTCATGAAATGTATACTCCTTTTAATGCTACAACTACTAGCGTTACTAATCATGATAGACCTTTTGCTGGGTATTTATATGGTAGTTTTGGTATTAATAGAATTTATAAAAAAAACAATAGTTTTAAAACCACTTTACAATTAGGGGTAATTGGCTCCAATGCTTTTTCAAAAGAATTGCAAGATTTTATTCATAATTTATACGGATTCAAAAAAGTTGTTGGTTGGAAACATCAGATAAAAAATGCAATTGCTTTAAATTTTAATACAGAATATAATCAGTTTTTAATAAAAGATAAGAGTAATCATTTTGATATTACATGGGTAAATTCAGTAAAACTAGGTACAGTTTACACCAATGTTTCTTCTGGGTTTCTTCTTAGAGTTGGTTTTAAACAGTTACAATCTTTAGCTAATTCTATTGCTTATAAAACAAATATTAATAATAAAAGCACTTCATTTTATAGAGAAATAGAATCTTTTATTTTTCTAAAGCCAACGTTAAGATATGCTTTTTACGACGCTACTCTTCAAGGTAGTTTTCTTAATACAACTAGTGAAGTTACAAATGAATTAATTCCTTTAGTTTTTAACATAGAACTTGGTTTAAAATTTACTGCAAAAAGATTTAATTTTGGTTATACTTTTAATTACAACACAAATAAATCTAAAAATTTAAGGTTTAATAATGGTCATAAATATGGTTCTATTAATATTAACTACTTATTAAGATAGTAGTTATTCAATAAAAAAATCGTCTTTAAAACCAATTAAATAGAGCTTTTCTTGCGCTCTTGTAATTGCGGTATATAACCACCTAAAATATTCTTTAGAAACACCATCTGGTAAATAAGGCTGTTCTATAAAAACTGTTTTCCATTGTCCTCCTTGAGATTTATGACAAGTCATAGCATAAGAAAACTTTACCTGTAAAGCATTAAAATATTTATTCTTTTTAATAGCCATAAATTGCTTGTATTTAGACTTTTCATGTGCGTAATCCTCTTTAACTGCCTGGTATAGTTTATTAGATTCTTCGTAAGTTAAAGAAGGACTTTCACTGGTTAAAGTGTCTAATAATAATACTGTTTCAAAAGGATGCATTTCTGGATAATCTATCATTCTAATTTCTACCTCAGCAAACTTAAAACCATACAACTCTTTAATAGAAAATATTTTTAGAACTTCACAAATATCTCCATTGGCAATAAACCCCGCTTTAGAAGATTCTGGTAACCAGAAATAATTGTTTTTAACAATCATTATATAATCTCCTGCAGAAATTTCGTTTTCTTGTCCTCTTATATTGTATCTAATTTGTTGGTTGTATTGGTTTGCACGCTTATTAGATCTTACTATAAAAGCAGTATCTTCTACTCCATCACTTTCATAAGCAGTAACAATTGCATCTTCAATATCATAACCATCTTCCAATCTTTTAATATCGGCAAAATCTACATCAAACTGAAAATTGTCTCCTTCATTCTTTAATAACAATCTTAAGGCTGTAGCATTTGCTAGAATACCAGAATCTTCATGCTGACGCATAACCTCGTCTAACTCTATTTCGGTAACTTGTTTATGATAATCATAAGTTAAAGTATCTTCTTCTAAGGCCGGTGAAACATTTAGTTTTACTGGTGGAAGTTGTGCGGTATCTCCAATAAAAATTAATTTACAATTTTTACCAGAATATACATAGGAAATTAAATCATCTAATAAAGAACTAGAATCGAATAATTGCTGATTTTGTTTACTGTCTGGTATCATAGAAGCCTCATCTACAATAAAAACAGTATTTGTATGTTTATTTGGTTGTAAAACAAAAGCAACAGAACCATTAGATTGTTTTTTAGGAAAATATATTTTTTTATGAATAGTAAAAGCAGGCTTCTTAGAATATAAAGAAATTACTTTTGCTGCTCTACCTGTTGGCGCAAGTAAAACTGCTTTTCTACCAGCTGTCCATAAAGAATTTACAAACGTACCAATGGTTGTAGTTTTACCTGTACCAGCATAACCTTTTAATAAAAATAAAGCATCTTTATCTTCATTAAAGATAAAACTACTTAGCAAATCTAAAAGTTTACGTTGCTTAACTGTAGGCTGGTGTGGAAATTTCTTCAACAATTCCTTGTTAAAATCTGCAGGTATTTCTATCATAAAATAATTAAATCACCAAAGATACGCCGATTTGTAAATAAAAGTTTTTATCATTAAAAAAAAATTGTAGATTTGCGATAGGACTATTAAAAAAAAACATTAAAATGGGATTATTAGGAATGATTTTAGCTGCAGTTTTAGTTGCAGTTCTTATAGCTATTGTTGTAGTTAAGTATTTACCTTTAAAGTTAAGATGGATCGCATCACTTTTATTATTATTCTTAGCAATATTTCTAGGGTTTAAAATATACAACGGTATTATGGAACCTATTAATTTTAATAAAAATAAAGTTGAGAGATATTCTAAAGTTGTAGAAAACCTTAAAATGATTAGAGATGCTGAAGTAAAGTATTTTGAAGCTACTGGTAAATACACAAAAGACAAATCTTTATTAATTAGTTTTGTAGACACGGCAAAGTTAGCTTTAACAAACACTAAAACAATCGTAGAGACTGTAAATAAAGGTGGTGGTATTACTGATGAAGTTGAAAGAAGAGTTACAGATACAATTGGTTATGAACCAGTTTTAAAGTACTTTAAAAACAGAGAATACAAGAACATGTTTAAAGTTCCTGGTTTAACTGGTACAGAATACGAATTAGAAGTAGGTACTGTAGAAAAAGTACAAGGTTTAGTTGTACCTACATTTATGGCTAAAACTCCTAAAAAACCTCTTTTAAAAGGTATGAGCGAGTCTTTAGTAAAACAAGAATTAGAAGCTATGGCAGCAGATCAAATTAAAGGAGAATACGTTTCTGTAGGTTCTTTAGATGAAGTTACTACTGCAGGAAACTGGCCTCCTTCTTATGACAAGAAAAGTGAAACAAAAGAATAGTAATATTTCTTTGAAGACAATAAAAGACAATAGATTATCCATCCAATTTAATTTGGATGGATTTTCTTTTTCTATACACAATATAGCATCTAAAAAAGATGTGTATTTTTGTGAATATATATTTGAAAACCCTTTAACAACACCAGAAGATTTACTCTTTAAAATTGAAGACATTTTTAAAAAGGATATTCACTTACAAAACGACTTTACTTCTGTTACTGTAATTCATCAAAACAATCTATCTACATTAGTACCAAATCAGTTTTTCAACAAAAATGAATTGGCTACTTATTTAAACTTTAACATTAAAACGTTAGCTATAGATTTTATTACTTTTGATGAAATAGAAGTTCTAGATTCTAAAAACATTTATGTTCCTTATGTTAACATAAATAACTATTTATTTCAAAATTTTGGAGAGTTTGAATACAAACATCACTCAACTGTTCTAATAGAAAAATTAATACAAAGCAATAAATTAAAGGAAAAGGTATTTTATGTAAATGTTTCTAAAACAACATTAGATATTGTAGTTTTAGAGAATAGTAAATTGCTTCTTTCTAATACTTTTTCTTACAATACTAAAGAAGATTTTATTTATTACATTCTCTTTGTAGCAGAACAATTAAATTTAGATACCAACGAATTTCCGTTATACTTTACAGGAGAAATTACTTTAAATTCTAATATCTACAAAACAACATACCAATACATTAAAAACGTTTACTTTTTAGAAAGTACAAACACAATTTTTAATGAATTAAACATACCATTACATTCTAACTTTATACTTTTAGGTTCATGAGAATTATTTCTGGAAAATTAAAATCAAGACGTTTATCTGCGCCAAAAAACTTACCTGTTAGACCAACAACAGATATGGCTAAAGAATCTTTGTTTAATATCTTAAACAACACTTATTTTTTCGACTCTATATCTGTAATAGATTTGTTTTCTGGAACAGGAAACATTAGCTATGAATTTGCCTCTAGAGGTACAAAATCTATTCACGCAGTAGATGCACATGTAGGGTGTATAAAATACATAAATAGCACTTGTAAAGAGTTAGATTTAGATATTAATACTTTTAAAAGTGATGTATATAAATTTTTAGAAAAAACACCTTTAAAAGCTGATGTAATTTTTGCAGATCCACCATATGATTTTGATGAAGAGCAATTTCTAAAAATTGTAGATTTAGTTTTTGAAAGAGAAATTCTTAATGAAGATGGTGTTTTAATAGTAGAACATTCTAAACATACAGATTTAACAAAACACGCAAAACATACTAACGATAAACGTTATGGTGGTAATGTATTTAGTTTCTTCGAAAACCCATTTAAAGAAGAAGAAGAATAAATACAGAAACTCATCTATAAAAAAGAACCTCTATAAAATTATATTTTATAGAGGTTCTTTTTTATGTTTTATAATATGAAATTACAATAAAGAATTAATAATATCAGCTACAGAAATACCTTCTGCTTCTGCTTTATAATTTTTTACAATTCTATGTGATAAAATAGGAATTGCTACTGCCTTTACATCTTCTATATCAGGTGAGTATTTACCATTTACAGCTGCATGTGCCTTTGCTCCTAAAATTAAGTTTTGCGAAGCTCTTGGACCTGCTCCCCAATCTAAATAACTCTTCACCATATTGGTTGCTTCAGAAGATTTTGGTCTTGTTTTACCTACTAAACGTACTGCGTATTCAATTACATTATCTGCAACTGGTATTTTTCTTATTAATTTTTGAATTTCTACAATTTCTTGTCCTGAAAAAACTGAATTCACTTGTTGATTTACAATTGAAGTAGTGCTTTTTACAACCTGTACTTCTTCTTCGAAAGTTGGGTATTCTAAATTAATAGAAAACATAAACCTATCTAATTGTGCTTCTGGTAAAGGATAAGTTCCTTCTTGCTCAATTGGGTTTTGAGTAGCTAATACAAAAAATGGCAACTCTAATTTATAATGATTTCCAGAAACAGTTACAGAACGTTCTTGCATTGCTTCTAACAAAGCTGCTTGTGTCTTTGGAGGAGTTCTATTTATTTCATCTGCTAAAATAATATTAGAAAAAATTGGGCCTTTTATAAATTTAAACTGCCTATTTTCATCTAAAATTTCACTTCCTAAAATATCTGAAGGCATTAAATCTGGTGTAAATTGAATTCTTTTAAAATTCAATCCTAATGCATCTGAAACTGTATTTACTAATAGTGTTTTAGCTAAACCAGGAACTCCAATCAATAAAGAATGACCTCCACAGAAAACAGACAATAAAGTAAAGTCTACTGCCTCTTTTTGTCCAATAATTACTTTACCTATTTCAGATTTTAGTAATTCAAACTTGTTTACTAAATTATTTACAGCTTTAACGTCAGACATTATTTACTTGTTGCTTTTTTCCAGTTTTTATTAAAAGTACACTTCTTGTAATCTTCTCCTAACTTAATATAAGTGTCCTTAATTTTATCTTTAGACCATTTTTCTATAATCTCTTCTTTCTTTTTCTTTAAAGCAAGTGCTTGTATTTTAACGTAATCATCAACTAAATCTGCAGTATGTGTATCTGTTCTTTCTTTCATTAAAATAAACTTATACATTTTCTCTCCTCCTCTAGCTTCGTCATAAAAAACATCTGTAAAATCTCCTTGTTTTAAATCATTAACTCTTGCATACATTGCAGGATCCATTCTTGTTAAATCAAATTTTGTTTCACCTGTATAACCATTAATTACAACACCTCCGTTGTTCTTAGTATCCTTATCGTCAGAATATTTTTTTACAGCTTCTTCAAAAGTAAGTTTTCCTTCTTGTATGTCTCTTTTAATTTCTTCTACTTTTAACTGAGTTTCTCTTAATCTATCTTCAGGAATTTCTGGTTGTAATAAAATATGAGAAACTGTTCTTGTGTTTCCCTTAATTTCATGTAATTGAATAATGTGATAACCAAAAAGTGTTTTAAAAGGTTTAGAAATTTCATCTTTTTCTAAAGAAAAAGAGACTTCTTTAAATTCCTTAATTAAATTAGACTCTTTAGTTACTTGCATTTTCCCTCCGTTTTGAGTAACACCAGGATCTTTAGAGTTAATAATAGCTTTCATTCTAAAACTAGAACCATCTAAAATATCTTGTCTAATACTGTTTAGTTCTGCTATAACTTTATTATTTTCTTCTTCTGTAGGTTCTGCATTTAATACAATTTGTGCTAATTCTATTTCTGCAGTAAACTCTGGTAACTCTCCATTTTCTTTTAAACCATTAAAATACAAACGCACTTCTTCTGGTGTAACATCTACTTTTTCTGTAATTTTTAATTGTTCTTTTTCTACTAAAGAGTTTTCTTTCTGAACTTTATAAAGTTCTCCTTTTAAATCATCTAAATCATTAAAACCATAAGCAGCAATTACTTTATCTACAGAACCATATTCTTGAGTAAAAAACTGAATACTTCTATCTACTTTCTGGTTTACCTCTGCGTCTGAAACTGTAACACTATCTATAACTGCATGATGAGAAAGTAATTTTTGTTGCATTAATTCTTCTAACATTTCACAATCTGAAATTGTTATTTTCCCTTCACTTCTAAGTTCTACTTCTTGTTTAAATTTTGCAATATCAGAATCTAAAACGATATTTTTACCTACTACAACTGCAACCCCATCTATTTTAATTTTCTGGGCATTTAATTGTAGAGTTGTTGCTGAAAAAATTACAGCAATTAAAAGTAGTTTAGTATATTTTGAAATTATTGTTTTTTGTGGCATCTTTTACTATTAGTTTTTCAATCTCTCTTATTAATTCGATTTTACGTTTGTGTAAAATCATTTCCTTTATTGTTGGTTCAATGTAGCTTAATGGTGCTATATCATTTCTGTTTAATACATCTTTAATAGCCACCAAATATAAACCTAATGAATCTTGTTTTTGAATGAATTTTGATTTTTTTAACAGATTTTCTTTAGAAAAAGGTAGTTTTAACAAAACCTTATCCAATTCTGTCCAAACAGAATCGTTTAATTGGTACATTTTAAAACTTAATTGTTGTCTTTCTAGTTCTTCTGCATCTTCAATATTATCAGATTTAAATAATTTTATAACTTCTTTCTCATCTCTTAAAGTATGATTAAAGTATAAATACTTAGTTTTCACTAAAACTTCATTTAGTTTAAAATTCTCATTATTTGCTAAATAATACTCTTCAATTTCTTGATCTGAAATTAAAGTATCTAATTTCTGATTTATTAATTGTTCTTTATAATTATTAATAAGCAAACTTTCTTTGTAATCTTGCACTAACTTATTAATGTTTTCTAAAGATTCTGATGAATTATTATTTGCAGCTTCTTTTAATAATAATTTTTTTATGGCCCAATCTTGTATATAACTGTTAACAATTATTAAGCTGTCTTCTTTAGAAAAATTGTTTGGTAAAATACCTTTTAAATCTTCTTTAAATAACTTTTCTGAATTAACAACTGCTACAACTTCTGAGGTTTGTTCTTCTTTTTCTAGAACTGATAAATAGTCGCAAGAACTAAAAATGAAAATGCAAAAAAGTACAATTGTTAATCTCATTATTTATTTTGATAAAATTTAATTAATTTTTTTAGCTGTCTTTTATTTACTTTAATCGTGTTTTTATTTCTTAAATCTGCAATCCAATTTTTTTCTAAAAAGTTCTGATAATCGTTCATAACTTCACCTTTTATCTCTTTCAATTCTTTAGAATTGTATTTTTCTTTATTATTTGTAAAATACGATTTTAATCCTAACGTGTCTTTAGAAGATTTATTCCAAATTTTTTGCTGCATTAACTCAAACAATAATAAACCATCTTCATATTCTTTTAAAGTGTATGCATATTCTGGCTCTGTATTAACCAAGTTTTCTTTGTAATAGGTTAAAATTTCCTGATTTTTAAACATATTAAACAAAACATAAACAGGTAAATGTCTTCTATTTCTAATGTATTTTACAAATTCTTCTTGTAAAATGTTCTTATTATTTATGCTAATAATTGTATTTTGAAGAGAGTCTTTAGGTATAGACCTAATATTTTTTGTTTCAAGAACTTTCTTAGCTTCTTCGTTTTCTACAATTGTATATGTTGCTTTTAACTTATTTATAACTGCAGTTTCAGACATTTGCATTCTAGAACTTTTTTTAATTTTAGCTCTAATACTATTCTTTAACTCTGCAAAAGGTTTTACAGGATGTTTTTTTAAAAGCTTAACAATATGCCAACCAAAACGTGTTTTAAAAGGTTTAGAAAAATCTCCTTCATTTTTTAATGAATAAGCTGCATCTTCAAATGGTTTAACCATTCTTCCTGTACCAAATTTATTCAACTTACCTCCTCTTCCTTTAGAACCAGTATCTTCAGAGTATTCATTTACTAATATTTCAAAAGCTATATTTTGTTGAAGTTTAGCATAAGCTTCATCTATTTTAGCTTTACCTACTTCTGTAGAATCCATAACTAAAATATGTGCTGCCTCTAATTCTCCTTTATATGGCCTAATATTATCAACCTTAAGAATATGATATCCAAAAGAACTTCTAAATGGCATAGAAACCTCGCCAACTTTTGTTGCATATGCAGCGTCTTCAAAAGAAGAAACCATTCTAAAAGCATTAAAATAACCTAAGTTTCCTTTATTTCCTTTTCTACCAGTTTTTAAATCGTCTTGGGCAGATTTGTCTTCTGATGTTTCTTCAGCTACTTTTTCAAAATCTTCTCCTTTTACAATTCTATTTCTAATTTCTAAAATTCTATTGTATGAAAGCAAAGTATCTTTTGGTGTTGCGTCTTTTGCTGTTCTTATTAAAATGTGTTTTGCTTTAACCTCATTTTTTGTTCTGTAATAAATTTCTTTTACTAAATCTGCAATAAAAGTTGTGTCTTGCAAATAAGGTGCAGAAAGCTGATTTTTGTAAGATTCTATTTCTCTTTTATAAGACGGTAATGTATCTAATTTTAACTTGTAAGCTTCTTTTACCTTTAATTTGTAGTTAATATAAAGCTCTAGATTATTGGTAACATCTTTAGCTTCTTCACTATCAATTGCATCTAAATTTTTTTCGTAAATACGTTTAAAATCTGCAACTGTTGTTTTTTCTTTATTAATTGTTACTAACGCTTTTTCATCTTGCGAAAAAAGATTTGTGGTAATTAATAAAATACAAATTGATAAAAGTCCCTTTTTCATAAACTATAAAGATATAATTCCGTTTATTTTCTCTGCTTTTTTATAATATGCAATAATTTGATCTGAGTTTTTTACTTTTAAAATTATAGAAACACTAATATATTTACCCGTTTTAGACTTCTTGGTATTTATAACAGCACCTGTATTATTAAAAATATTTTCTACCTCTTCTACCTGATTTTCAGTTGTAGGCACAATAAATTTATACAAATAATCTGCAGGAAAATCTGTTGTATCGTCTAACTGAACTTTTAGTTTGTTATAAAATTCGTCTTTATCACTCATAATAATAGTTAATTATTTTAAAATAGAAAGGCACAAAATTACATTAAAAATTAGTTTTATAAAGGGAATGATTTATTTTTGTAAAATGCAGCAGAAAATTGTTCTTATTGGAGGTCCTGGAACTGGGAAAACAACTATTATAAATGAACTTGTAAAAAGAGGTTACTTTTGTATGCCAGAAGTATCTAGAGAAGTTACACTTAAAGCAAAAAAAGAAGGCATAGAACAGCTTTTTTTAACAGAGCCTTTATTGTTTAGCAAAATGCTTTTAGAAGGCAGAGAAGAACAATACAATAAGGCAAGAGACTTAGATGAAAAAATTGTTTTTTTCGATAGAGGAATACCAGATGTGCATGCTTACATGAATTATTTTAAAACAACATATCCTTCTTATTTTGTTGAAAAAAGTAACTCTTATAAATATACTAAAATTTTTCATTTTTCTCCTTGGGAAGAAATTCATACCACAGACAATGAACGTTATGAATCTTTTGAAGAATCTGTAAAAATTGATGGCTTTTTAATTGAAGCTTACTCTGAGTTAGGTTACGAGTTAATAAGCGTTCCTTTTGGTTCTGTAGAAGAACGCACAAGCTTTATTATTAATTCGCTGTCTAGCGAATGATATTTTTACCGGAAAAAATATTAGAAAAATATTGGGGTTTTACCTCATTTAGAGAACCGCAAAAAGAAATAATTACCAGTGTTTTAGAAAACACAGATACCATTGCGTTATTGCCAACTGGTGGAGGAAAATCTATATGTTTTCAAGTTCCTGCATTAGTAAAAGAAGGCGTTTGTATTGTAATTTCTCCTTTAATTGCTTTAATGCAAGATCAAGTAGAAAATCTAAAAAAAAGAGATATTAAAGCGCTTACAATTCCTTCTGGCAGCAGTCCAGATGAAATTGTAACCTTATTCGACCATATTAAATTTGGTAAAGTTAAGTTCTTATATATTTCACCAGAAAGATTACAGTCTAGTTTAATTCAACAAAAATTAAAAGAACTAAATGTAAATTTAGTTGCCATAGATGAGGCACATTGTATTTCTGAATGGGGCCATGATTTTAGACCTTCTTACAGAAATATTAAAATCTTAAAAGAAATATTACCAACAGTTACTTTTATAGCTTTAACTGCAACTGCAAACAAGAAAGTTTTAGCAGATATTTCTAACAATTTACAACTTACAAATCATACAACTTTTAAAAAGTCTTTTTATAGAGAAAATTTGGCGTATCAGGTTTTTAAAGTTGAAGATAAACTTGATAGGTTGCTTCAAATTTTTAAAAAAACAAAAGTTCCTGCAATTATTTATGTAAATTCTAGAAGAAAAACAGAAGAAATTGCAAACTTCTTAAATGCTAATAATTTTAAAAGTACATTTTATCATGCAGGTTTAACTCTTATAGAAAAACAAACTGCTTTTAAAGATTGGATGACAGAAAAAAAACCAATTGTTGTTGCTACAAATGCTTTTGGTATGGGAATAGACAAACCTAACGTTGGTTTGGTTATTCACTATAACTTACCTTCTAGTATAGAAAACTATGTACAAGAAACTGGAAGAGCTGGTAGAAATGAAAAGAAATCTTTTGGCGTATTATTATATAATGAAAACGACATTCTGCTGCATAAACAACAAACAGAAAATTCAATTCCTTCTCTTATAGAAATTAAAGAAGTTCACAAAAAATTATATCAACAATTTAGAATTGCAAACGGAGAAATTTTAGAAGAAGTATTTTCTTTTAATTTTTTAGAGTTTTGTAAAAAATATAATTTTAAACCATTAAAAACAGATGTAATTCTTAAACTATTATCTAACTACGGTATAATAGAATTAAGTAATAGCTTCAACAAAAAATCTACATTAAAAGTTATTGGCACACATTATTCAATATTAAATTTCTCTAAAAATAACAGTTCTTTAAAAAACTTTATAAATGCACTTTTAAGAACTTATGGAGGTTTGTTTGAAGACGAAATAAAAATTAACGAGTTTTTTATTGCCAAAAAAGCAGGAATTACCTCTACACAAGTTATTAAAAATCTTGAAACTTTAGAAGAACAAAACCTTGTAGAATACAACCAAGTTAATAGCGATGTTTCTATAACCTTTTTATTACCTAGAGAAGATGATAAAACTATTAACAGATTTTCTAAAGAAATAAAACAATTCTTATTCTTAAAAAAAGAGAAAGCAATTAACTTTATAAACTTTATAACCAATAATAAAGTCTGTAGAAGTATACAATTACTTTCTTATTTTGATGAAAAAACAAAAAACACTTGTGGTATTTGCGATGTTTGTATTGGAAATAAGAAGAGGAATACAAAAAATATTTCGCAAGAAATAATACATCTTTTAAAAGAACAAAAACAATTATCTTCTAAAGAAATTAGCCGTCTTTTAAACATTTTTGAAAAAGACATTTTAATACATTTGCAAGCTTTATTAGCAGATAATAAATTAACAATTAATAATCAGAATCAATTTCAACTAAAAAAATAATTATGAGAGATTTGCGAATCGTTTTTATGGGAACTCCAGATTTTGCTGTAGCCATTTTACAACATTTAGTAGAAAACAACTATACAATTGCTGGTGTAATTACTGCGCCAGATAAACCTGCAGGAAGAGGAAGAAAATTAAATGAATCTGCAGTTAAAAAATATGCAACTTCTCAGAACTTAAACATTCTACAACCAACAAATTTAAAAAACGAAGATTTCTTACAAGAATTAAAAGCATTAAATGCCAACTTACAAATTGTAGTTGCCTTTAGAATGTTACCAAAAGTAGTTTGGCAAATGCCAGAGTTTGGTACTTTTAATTTACACGCATCTTTATTGCCAGAATACAGAGGTGCTGCACCAATACATTGGTCTATTATTAATGGCGAAACAAAAACAGGAGTTACTACTTTTTTTATTGATGATAAAATTGATACTGGAGAAATTATTTTACAAGAAGAAATTACTGTTGAAGAAACAGAAACCGTTGGTACTTTACATGATAAGTTAATGTATTTAGGCGCTAGTTTGGTTTCTAAAACAGTAGATTATATAAGTAAAGGTGAAATAAACACAACAAAACAACCCAATTTAGAAGAAAAATCTGCACCAAAATTAAATCCTGAAAACACAAAAATAGATTGGACAGATTCTTTAGACAACATTTATAATAAAATAAGAGGTTTAAATCCTTTTCCAGCAGCTTGGTCTACTATTAAAAATGATGATGAAGAGATTTCTGCAAAAATCTATGCAATTAAAAAGGAAGAAGAAAATCACAATTATTCTTTTGGAAAAATTATTGCAACTAAAAAAGAGTTGAAAGTAGCTGTTAATAAAGGATATATAATAATAGAAGAAATTAAACTTTCTGGTAAGAAGAAAATGGATTCCAAAAGTTTACTAAACGGCTATTCTTTCTCTTCAGATTCTAAAATGTTGTAAAGCCTTTATTAGTACGGTTTGTAGAGTTTTTTGATTTACAACACTTGGTTTATTAACAATTAGGTGGTTTTTATTAACAAAAAGGCACTTTTATGCACCTCACATTTGCGTAAGCCCACAATCCGTCTATATTTGTTAAGCTATTAAGCAAAAAGTATAATATTAAATAATTTTTAAAATCAATTCATTATGAACAAATCAGATTTAATCGATGCAATGGCTGCTGACGCAGGAATATCTAAAGTAGCAGCTAAAGCAGCATTAGAGTCTTTTACAGGTAACGTAACTTCTTCTTTAAAGAAAGGTGATAAAGTTGCTTTAGTTGGTTTCGGAACTTTCTCTGTATCTAACAGAGCTGCAAGAAGCGGTAGAAACCCTCAAACAGGAAAAACTATTCAAATTGCTGCTAAAAATGTAGCAAAATTTAAAGCTGGAGCTGGATTAAGCGATGCTGTAAACTAAGAATTACAGTTTTAAATAAAATAAAAACTCTCTTTTTTAAGAGAGTTTTTTTTATTTAAAAATATTCTTATATTTAATAAAAAAATGAATGTCTAAACTTAACCCCAAAAAAGGCAGATTACTTATTGCAGAACCTTCTATATTAAATGACAATTCATTTAATAGAGCTATTGTATTGCTAACAGAACATACAGAAAATAATTCTGTAGGTTTTATTTTAAATAAGCCTTTAGAGTATAGTATAAATGATTTGTTACCAGAGATTGACTGTTCTTTTAATATTTACCAAGGTGGGCCTGTAGAACAAGATAATTTGTATTTTGTGCATAGAATACCTCAACTATTAGACAAAAGTGTAGAAGTTGCAAATGGTGTTTTCTGGGGAGGAGATTTTAATCAACTTAAAGACTTACTTAACCAAGGTATTTTAGAAGAATCTGATATTCGTTTTTTCTTAGGTTATTCTGGTTGGGATAAAAATCAACTTTCTGCAGAACTAAAAGATAACTCTTGGTTTGTTACAGAAAATGATTTTGATAATATTTTCTCTAATGACGAAGAAAGCCTTTGGAAAAACAAATTACTTCAAAAAGGAGGTAATTATAAACTTTGGGCTAACGCACCAGATGACTTCAATTTAAATTAATTACCAGCTATTTGCAAAACTTTTAAATTTGCATGCAATTTATTAGTTAATTCTGCAGTAAAAGTTTTCTTTTTGTATTTAGTAATTGCCTGTATACCTACTATTGCATTTGTTATAAAAACCTCATCTGCTTTCTGAATTTCGAAAGGTGAAATCGCAGTTTCTTCGATAGTAAAATCTTTATTTTTAGTAAGTATTTCTATAACCTTACTTCTAACAATGCCTTTAATACAACCTTCTGTTAAAGCTGGAGTTTTAACCACATTACCTTTTACAACAAAGATATTACCGTTAGTTACTTCTACTACTCCTTTGCGTTCATTTAATAAAACACAATTATCTAAATCATTTTCATTTGCATAAATGCTGGCCAAAGTATTTATCATTCTATTGTTTGTTTTTACAGTAGACAACAAACCAGAATAATTATAAAAATCTTTAAATACATCTACAGTATAGACTTCTTTTATTTGATTATTAAGTGTAGAAGCTTCAATTAAATAATCTATTTCATTTGTTTTAGGAGTATATAAACCACCATCTTTTCTAAAAACATTTAAACGAACTCTATAACTAGGCGCATCATCTAAAACACCCACTGTTTTTAAAATTTCTTTTTCTAAAAACTCTAGAGTAAACTTCATAGGTATTTTCATACGTAGCATTCTCATAGAAGCCATTAGCCTAAAATAATGATCTTCCCAAAAAATTACTTTTCTGTTTACTACCTTAATAGTTTCAAAAATACCATCTCCGTATTTAAACCCTCTATTGTCTGTAGTTAACTTTATATTTTCTTTAAATAATAACTCTCCGTTAAAATTAATCATTGCTTTATTTTTAGAATTGCAAAAATAATATAAATCAATAGATTTTAAACATAAAAAAACCAGCAATACTGCTGGTTTTATTTATTTTATAAGAATTGGTTTTTAAGCACCAATTGTATGTTTTAATTCTACTATTTGATTCTCCCAAAGTTGTTTAGATTCCTCTACTTCATCTTCATCATCTGCAAAATCTGTAACAATTAAAGAAACATCTTTAGTTAAAGCGTCTACTTGAATTTTAATTTCGAAAAAACTTTCATCATCTTCGCTCTCTAACCACTTCCAACGCATTCTTTCTCCAGCCTTTTTAGTTACTAATTCAGCTAACTCTTCTGTATCTTCCCATACAAAACTAAATATTTTACCTCTAGAGTTTACTTTATCTGCAAACCATTCTTGTAAGTTAGATGGTGAAGAAATATACTGATACAGCATGCTTGGTGATGCGTGGATAGGTATTTCTAGTTCAAATTTTACTTTTTCCATTGATTGTTTTGTTAGGTGAACAATATAGGTAATAATTCTATTTAAAAAAAATTTAAAACAGTTGTTGGTAATCTATAAAAAGTGTCTATATTTGCACCCGCAAACCAATGGCGAGGTAGCTCAGTTGGTTAGAGCGCAGGATTCATAACCCTGAGGTCACGGGTTCAAATCCCGTTCTCGCTACAAGCTTAATGCTAATTAAATCAACGAATTGTGTCTCACAATTCGTTTTTTTATGCCTTATATTTTCTTACTTTTACGAAGAGTACACGATTGCACTATGAAATTGAATTATTCAGAACCAAAGATATTCACTGGAGGAATTGACATTGGAGCTTGGTCTAAACTATCAAAAAAAGACAAAAAAGAAGCTTTATCTAAAAGTTGGTATGTTTATTATTCATTTAGAGATCCAACTACAGGAAAACTAAAAAGGCAGACTAATATAAAGGCAGGAGTTAATCTTTATAAAGATAAAAGGAGTAGAATACACATATTAACTCAATTAAAAGAAAGTTTAGAATATGTTTTATCCAAAGAATTCAATCCTTATAAAGACAATAGTTCATTAGCTGAATTTATCGAAAATCTTCTTTCGCCTGAAAAAAGTGAAGTCAAGAATACACCAACACAAGAGGAAATCATAGTGTATCTTAAAAAAAGACTGTAACAGAAATACCAATCCTCTACACTATTAATACTTCTTTTGACTTAGCATTAGACACCAAATCTAAGGTTCTAAATGGAATTTCATATCAAAATTTTAAAAATAGAATTGAACGATTAAAAAGATGGCTCAATGAAGAAGGTTATGACCTTAAAGAAGACATTTCAATTATAAACAAGAAACTTATAATACAATATTTAAATACTGTATTACAAGCAACAAGTCCTAGGAATAGAAATAATACACGTACTGATATCAGCTCCTTATTTCAAACATTAGAAGACAATGAGATCATTGAAAATAATTTTGTTAAGAAAATTAATGTTTTAAAATCTGTACCAGAAAGAAATAAAACATATACAACAACTTAGCAGAAAGATATTTTTAAATATTTAGAAAAACATGATGCCATATTGTATCTTTTTGTTCAATTTATATCTTATAATTTTCCTATACCTGTTGAAGTTTGTCGACTGAAAGTTGGTGATATTGATTTAATAGATAAAAAGATTTATGTGAGAACCAAAAACAAGCCTGTAAAAACTAAAATTATTCCTGATATTTTAATTAAGCAATTAACAGATCTATCTAAATTAAATAAAAATGATTTTTTATTTACTCCTAATAAAATTGGTGGTGAATGGGAAACAAAAGAGAACAATAAAAGAGATTATTTTTTACTTTTTTAAATTTTACAAAAAAGTCTACCTACATTTTCTGCTTTCTTTTTCGTTATTTTTTTAATTTTTGATTTACATTTTTTAATTCCTTTACAATCTTTTTTTAAATGATAAGTTTTACTAGAGTTGCTTGTACAAATAAAAACTTTCTCTTTTTTAGTTTGAAAAGCTGTAAGAAAATTAAAAATTAATAGTGTAATAAGTATTTTTTTCAAAAATTTTTAAAATTACATTTCAAATATAAAGTTTCAACACTCTATCAAAGCTAAAACGCCCTATTCTTTTAATAGAAAATTTTAATCTGTTAGTATAAAACTTAATCCTACAATACGCCTAGTTGTATTGTATCATCTCATCAGCAGAAAGACTAGATCTCATACAGACACCTTTGTTATATGATCTTATTGAACTAATTAAAGTAAATAATCTAATAAAGACACAAAACCCAAGACTACATAGAGTAATATAAAATAATATTTGTAATCCAATTTTCCTTAAGGAACCATAACTCCAGCCTAAAAACAAAAAAAGGAACCAAACTTTTGTGGTGTTTGCTAATTCATTTTGCATCAAAAGTATTTTAGATGCACTTACCTCCATAATTATTATATTTATTTGATTATGGAACAAAGTTAAACTCTACCATCAAAAAAAACTACGGGTTTACGTAGTCTTGTTTTTGTTGGTCGCTAAAGTGTTTTTAAATCAATCCGAAATCTTTTGCAATGGCAACTAAATGTGCTGGATTGTTTGCATTAAAATGTTCTCTTAAAAACTTTAACCTTTTTTCGATAGCACTCATGCTCGAAGGTGAAATTCCTTTTTCTCTTAATTCTTTACTAATTGACTCTTGTAGCAACCCTTTAGATAGCGATTCTATTAAAAAAACATCGAAATCTGTAATTTCAATTGCTTTTTTAGGGTGAATTATACTATTTAATTCTGGTGAAATATAAAATTGATTCGTAGTAAAAGCATTAATAATTGCCTTTTTTAATTCTTTTAAACCATTTCTATTTTTCCAAATATAACCTTGTATATTTAAATTTTTATACAAATTCTGAATTCGATAAGGCTTATCTTCAACTGAAAATACTATTATTTTTAAATCTAGAAACTTGGTTCGTATTTTTTCTATCAATTCATCGCCAGACTTTAGTTCTTGTGGTGTCCCATCATTTTCAAATGACAAATCTGAAATTATTAAATGATAAGGTTTACCCTTTTGGTAAGCACTTTTTATTTTTAAAAAAGCTTCATCACAATAAGAAATGTAATCTACTTCTTTTATATCGAGCTCATCTAAAGCAATTTTAATTCCACTGTTAATAACATCAAAATCTTCTACAACTAAAACTTTATTAAACATTGTTAATTTTTAAAATGGATACTTACCTTTAAACCTTGGTTCAACTTATTTTCAAAATTAATTATTCCGTTAATAGTTTTTATACGGGTTTCCATATTTTTGAGTCCATTTTTTAAAACAATAATATTATCTTTAAAGCCAACACCATTATCAATATAAATCATTTCTAAACGGTTATTTGTTTTTTTACAAGAAAGAACCACTAAATTAGCCTCACTATGTTTCCTCATATTTACAAATAACTCATTAAAAACTCTATAAATTACAACTTGCTTTTCTGTGTCTAGATTATTTAGATCTAAAGATGATACTCCTTTTAGTATAATCTTACAATAATCAGAATTATAACTAGAAATTAATCCTCTAAAATAGTTTTCAAAATTTACACCAGTTTCAATAGAATCGTTTTCATGCGAAATTTTTCTAGTTTGTAGATAAACTTTATCTAAATCGCTTATAACTTCTTCTCTAGAAAACTTAGGGTTCTGTACTTTGGTAATCACATTGTAAATTCCATTTCCTAGTTCATCATGTAGTCTTCTGGCTATTCTGGTTTCTGTTTTATAACTCTCTTGTAAAATTCGCCTTTTATGCTGTTGTTTTCTTTTAAATATTAAAAACAACAAACCAGACGTTAATAGTATACCAATAATTAAAATATTTTTCTTCTTACTCTTTTCTTGCTCTGTAGTTAACTTATTCTCTGTTGCTAGAGTTTTAAATTTTAACTTCTGCTTTTCTTCTTCTTCATAATTGTATTTTATTTTAGCAAACTTAAATTGTAGCTTTGTTTCTGCTTCCTGCAAACTATCTCTTAAAAGAATACTTTCTTTATAATATTTTATAGCTTTTCTGGGAGATGTTCTTATGACAATTTTGTCTATACCCTCTAATACATCTTGCGTACTTTTTACTTTTTTGGCAACCTTATAAATTTCAAAAGCAAAGTGTAAAGATTTGTCATTATTTTTTTTGTAATAATATTCAGACAGGTGGTTATAACTTGCTATTAAACCATGGCTATCTTTTAATTGCTCTCTTAAAGATTTAGACCACAACAATTCTTTTAAAACATTTTTAGTTGGGTCTTGCAACCATTTTACGTAGGCTAAATTATCTATGATTCTTATTTTTGTTATTTCTCTAGTAATTGTATCTTTTAATAGGTTTTCAAAAATTAAAATTGATTTTGAATAATTCTTCAACTCTTTATGAGCTATAGCTATATTATTTTTAAACTTAATTATTGAACTTTTTCTTGTAGAACTTTTTAAGGCAGTATTATAATGTGCAATCGCTTCTGTGTATAAATACCGTTCTTTAGCATTAATTCCTAAAACATTAAAATTGGAAGCAATTATGTTAGGTTCTTTATTGTTAAAGTATTTTAAAGATTCTACTGCTAAAGAATCGCTTATAGCATAACTACCAAAATCAGACTCTAATATTGCTAAGTTGTTTAAAACCTTACCTATATAAATACTATCTTTTAATTTTAAAAATTCCTTTTTAGATTTAAAATAATAAAAATAAGCACTGTCTTTTAAGTTTTTCTTATCCTGATAAATAGCAAGTTTAAAAAAAGTTTTTCCTTTTAAATTGGGATTAATTTCTACGTTAGATAATTTCAACATTTTCTTTGTATAAAATATTGCACTATCCACTTTATTCAACTTACTATACAAATAACTAATGTTATTATATATTAAATACTTATCATTTGAGTTCAACGTAGTTTTGGTTGCTAGCTTTTTAGATAATTTAAGTCTTTTACTTTTATTTGAGTTTTGATAATTTTCACTTTTAAAAAAGGTATTTACTTCAGACTTTTTTATTGAATTATCTTCTAGAATTTCAACCTGTTTATCACAAGAAATAATAGATAAAAGCACAAAAGAGAGGAACGCAACTTTTACATGTTTCATTCCTCTAAAGTACTATAAAAATTTTAAAAATTACCCTCCATTAGACGGATCTTCTTCTTCAACTGGATCTTGTTCATCATCTTCACCCGTTGCTAAAACTTCAATTTCATCAGGTTCATCTCCTAAATTTTCATCTAATTCTGTACAAGAAATAAAAACGCTGTTTGCAAGTAATATTGCGAATAATAAAAATATTTTTTTCATGGTATATCTTTTAAAGATTAAACAATAGTGTTGATCTCTGAATTTTCTAATTCAGCTTATTGATTGTTAACAACACATTAAAATTTAAAAGAGTCGCGCGCCTCTTTTTTGGGAAGTTGCAAAACGAGATAATAGTATAATTTTGTTTTCCCAATCAAAAAAAACCAAGATCTCATTCTATTTTTAGTAGTAACTCTCTTTATTTTTTAAGAGAACTAATTCTTCAACAAAGATCTGACGGAATCAAATGTTTGGATTAGAAAATGTTTGGAAAAGAAATAGAAATGATTTTCTAACTAAATTGGAAAACCATTAAAATCAGCTATGCTAGAAGAATTGTTTATTCAGTTGTTTGAAAAATTAAAAACGGAAAACGATAATAACAAGAAACCTAAAAACGGATATTTTGAATATTTCGTAAATATTATTCTTAAAAATGATACATATAAAGCTGTTGGTTTTAGTAATCTCAAAAAGCTGTAAAAAACTACTACGAAAAATACGTTGAGAAAAAGTTAATAAGTCAGGTGAACCTAAAAGCGAATTAAAAGATTTAATTGCACAATATTTAGATTTTAATGATTATAACGAATTTGAGAATCATTATAAAGGAATAAAAAAAAATAACCCCGATGAATTAAAAAAAGTTATTGATTCTAAAACACAAATAGGATTTAAGAAAAAATATAGAAGCCATATTATTGGCTCGTCAATTATATTGATTTTTCTTATATTTTTCTTTATTAAAAATTACAATCCTAGAGATTTAGGAAACTGTATTATTTGGAAAGAAACTCATTTTGAAAAAAGTGTCTGTACAGTTAAAGGTGCAATATCAAATTCAGTTTATAACATTGATATTGAAAATTTGAAAAAAACAATAGTATATTTGAGTAGAAATTTATTATAAATCAGAGTACACATTTCGGTACACGATTTAGTTAAAATAGAGCATAAAAGCGTAAAAAATCAGGTTTTTAGTTAAATTCATAACCCTAAGGTCACGGGTTCAAATCCCGTTCTCGCTACAAGCTTAATGCTAATTAAATCAACGAATTGTGTTTCAAAATTCGTTTTTTTATGCCTTATATTTTCTTACTTTTACAACAAGTAAACGAAAAAGCACACGATTTATTGATACAACAGAATAGTTCTTTTAAGCAGAATTCTATTATTATTTTTCTTTTTTAAGTGTGTTTCTTCTTTATTAAGAGATTTAAAATCTTAATTTAATTCCTCCTCATTGAAAAAAAATAGACATAAAATTTTTTAATATTTCAAATTGAAAAAAAAAAGATAGCAACAAGAATAATAAATTAGTTATTTTATTTAGCTTATCTATATTCAGGGTTTTCAAATCCCCATCTTTTTCCATTATCCCAATTTTCTCTTGAATTTCCGTAAGCAGAATATCCTTCGTTTTGCTTTAGCATATTTGCCAAATGCATAAGGTTGTAAGTCATAAAAGTAGTATTTCTATTTGTAAAACTATTTTCACTAGCTTTACTTTCTTTGTCTAAATAACTTGGCCCTGGTCCTACTTCTCCAATCCAACCAGAATCTGCTTGCGGAGGAATAGAATATCCTATGTGTTGTAATGCATATAAAATTCCCATTGCACAATGCTTTACTCCATCTTCATTACCCGTAACAACACATCCTCCAACTTTACCATAGAACATATATTGCCCTTTTTCATTAGTTTTCCCACTCATACTATACAATCTTTCAATTAATTTCTGAGCAACAGAAGATTTTTCTCCCAACCAAATTGGAGTTCCAACAATTATAATATCTGCTTCAAATATTTTTTTAAATAATTCTGGCCATTCGTCTGTTTCTTCTCCATGTTCTGTCATGTCTGGATAAACACCAAAAGCAACATCATAATCGATAAACCTTATTTCTTCAACAGAAACACCTTCTTTCTCCATTATTTTTTTTGAAACTTGCATTAAACCATCTGTATGGCTTTCTCTTGGAGATTTTTTTAAAGTACAGTTTATATAAATAGCTTTTAGTTTTGAAAAATCTGGTGTTCTCATAATTGTTTTTTTTATTTATTAGTATAATTTAATGCTTCATTTATTTGTAGGTGGGCTAGGTCTATAATTTTATTTGAGTTATTATTTTTGTGAATTAATGAAAGCTCTGTACATGCTATTACTACATGATATTTGTTAGAGTACTTTTTAATTAGTGACAGATATGAATCAACGTCTTTAATGCTTTCTGAGTTTTGATAAACTTTTTTTCTAAACAAATTAATAAATTGTAAATCTTCTAAATCAACTTTTCCAACAAATATATTCTCTCTTTCAAAGTTTCCTTTCAAATATTCAGATTTCATGGTATAATCTGTTCCAAAAATCACTAATTCTTTAATTTTATTTACTTTACAAAATGTTAAACATAGTTGTATTGGATGAAAAATACTAACTTTTGTTTCTAGCTTATCAAAAGTTTCATGAAAGGTTATATTTGGAATTAACCATTTTTGAGTTGGTAACTTTTTTAATTCTGTTATTAATTTTTCTGAAACTGGAATTAACTTAGCAAATTGATTTGGTAAGTAGGGATTTATTGTATTAAAATCTATTTGGTACATTAAAAATGGAAATGTATGATAATCTCCATGAATTTTGTAATACTTATCTTGAAGCAATTCTATATAATAATCTGTGCTTCTTCTACCAAGTCCTAAAATTCCAATTACATCTTTCATTATTTATTTTTTTGTAAGAATATAATCAGAAAATAAATTCTTAGAATCCATTAACTTATCTGTAATTTCTAAATCTGTTTCTTTTAAGAGACTTTCTAGAATTTTATTATTGTATTTTCTAGAAGTTTCTGTGTGAATTTTTTCACCTTTTGTAAACGAAAAACTTTTGTTTAAAGCTTTAATAGTAATTTCTTGATTTAATTTACTTACTAAATAACTTCTAGCAATTCCTTCTTCTTCCTTATAAGTTGCTAAATGATTAAAATTTTCTTCTTTAAAGTTTCCGTCTAATTCTTTATTTATTCTAGTTAATAAATTCAAATTAAAACTTTTTGTTATACCATCTTTATCACTGTAGGCAGGTAAAACAATTTTTTCATTTTTAATAAGATCTACACCAAGTACAACTTTATCATTTTTATTAAGTGAATTACTTAATCTTTTAAGAAATATTCTAGCTGTTTCATCTTGCATATTACCAATATTAGAACCTAAAAAAAGTACTATTTTTGGAGCTTTTTGTTCTTTTAAACCTTCTAAAACATCAAAATAGTCTCCTTGTTTGGTAGAAACATCTAAACTAGAAATTTCACTTTTTAAACTAGTTTTTAAAATTTTTAAGGCATTTTCTGATATATCTACTGGAGAATATTTAAAATTAAAATTAAGCCCTATTAATTCTTTTAATAATAACTTAGTTTTTGTTCCATCACCAGCACCAAGCTCTATGATTTCAAAAAAAGTGTTTGGCTCTACTTTTATTTTTTCAATTATATTTGATGTCTGATTTTTAAAAATATCATGTTCTGCCCTTGTTAAGTAATATTCTGGCATATTCATTATTTTTACAAATAGTTTATCTCCTATAGAATCGTAAAAATATTTAGATGGTAAAGTTTTTAAAACCTTACTTAACCCCGCTTCTATATCTTTTTTAAAAGTTTCTATCATATTATTTTGCAAGTCTTATTCCTGTAAATTGCCATTGCGTATTTGGCGAAAAAAAATTTCTATAAGTGTTTCTACTGTGTTTTTCTGAAGTTGCAGAAGAAGCTCCTCTTAATACCATAGTGTTTATCATAAATTTCCCATTGTATTCTCCTACAGCACCTTCTTTAATTTTAAAATTAGGGTATGGCAAATAAGCAGAATTTGTCCATTCCCAACGTTTACCCCAACTAAATTGAGATGAAGCAATTTCCCACTCAAATTCTGTAGGTAATCGCATTTCTTTCCAAAAAGCAAAAGCATTTGCTTCATAAAAAGAAACATGAGAAAGAATGTCATTTTCATTTATCTTTTCTAAACCAGATAATGTATACTGATACCATTCTTCATTAATATATTCCCAATAAAGAGGAAACTGAATTCTATTTTCTTGAATCCAAGACCAACCATCATCTAACCAAAATTTAGGATTATTATATCCGTCTGAATTTATAAATTCGATATATTCTCTATTAGTTACAAGTGATTTAGAAATACTAAAAGGTTCTAAAAAAACACGATGTTTACCTAATTCATTATCAAAACAAAATTCTTCTCCATCAGAACCTATTTTATAAATTCCTTCTTCAAAATTTAACCAACCAGAACAATCGTTTTGTTGGTTAACAAAATTTTCTTGCTGGTAAATTGGATTTATTGGGTTTTTAGAAAATGTATATTTTAAATCTGTAATTAATAATTCCTGATGTTGTTGTTCATGATTAAGTCCTAAAATAGTTAAATCTTTAACGCTATCTTCTTTATTCTCTTCTAATAAAGCTAACATAAATTTATCTACATACTTTCTGTATTCAAATACCTCTTCTATGCTAGGTCTGGTTATTAAACCTCTTTCATGTCTTTTAATTCTTTTACCAATAGTATTATAATAACTATTAAAAAGGAAAGAAAATTCAGAATTAAAAACAACATAATCTTTGCTGTGTTTTTTTAAAATCATCTCTTCAAAAAACCACGTAGTATGTGCAATATGCCATTTAGGTGGACTTGCAAAAGCTGCTGATTGTGGTGTAAAATCTTCAACATTTAAAGGCTTACAAAGAGCTTCTGTATTATCTCTTATATCTTTGTAAGAAGTTATTATAGTTTTCATAGGTATCAAAAATAGTAGTAATCATAATTTTAAATGAACTCATTTAAGACGAATTTTAACTCGATAGTTATTTCTTAAGTAAACTTTTATAAATGGCTGTTATAATTTTCTCTTCATTTATCCAACCACTATATGAACTATAATTAGAAGTAAGTGCTTCATTTAAAACAACTTCTTCTAAAGGTTTTTTATTATCTATTTCAGACTGAATATTGGTTCTTAATTCTACCAACATATTTTTAAATGCAATTAATTCTTTCTTATTAGATATGTTTCCATGTCCTGGAATAATTTTAGTTTCATTATCTGAAAGTAAAATTACTTTTTCTGCTGCAGAAATAACTCCATTAATATTACCACCCGAACTTAAATCTATATAAGGAAATTTACCTTGAAAGTAAGTATCTCCCATGTGTATAACATTACTAGAGGTAAAATAAATAATAGCATCTCCATCTGTATGAGCATTATGTACGTGACTTACCAAAACATCTTCATTATTAATATGAAGCATTATATTATCAGAGAAACTTATAACAGGTAAAGCTTCTTTGGGCAAAGCTTTCTTAGTCTTACCTCTAACAATTTTTGGCAGACTCATACGCTTTCTAACATTTTCATGAGCTAAAATTAAAGCACCTTCTTTTTGAAAATTCTCATTTCCACCTGTATGATCTCCATGCCAATGAGAATTGACTAAATATTTTATTGGCTTATTGGTAATATCTTTAATTGTTGCTAAAATTTTTGAAGATAAAGGAGCAAACTGATCATCAATCATAAATACACCATCTTCTCCAATAAAAAGACCAATATTACCACCTTGCCCTTTTAACATATATATATTCTCTGTAATTTTAATTGGTATTATTTTAACTTCATTTTGCTGAGCATAAGAAGAAATAGTAATAAAAAGGATTAATAATGATAGTTTTAAATTTTTCATGAGTTATAATTGAATTAAATTTCTAAGATACGATCTTTTATTAGTAGAAAAAGATTGAATTTCTTACATATATTGATAAAAAAATAAAAAAGAATTAATTAATTTTATAGCTAACTGATTCATTATGAAAGCTATTAAAAAAAACTTTATTTTTTGTAAAAAAAATGCTTGCAGATGTTAAAAAACATACTATATTTGCATCTCTTTACCACGCGAAAGTAGCTCAGTTGGTAGAGCGTCAGCCTTCCAAGCTGAATGTCGCCAGTTCGAACCTGGTCTTTCGCTCAAAAAACTTCATATTAATTTATGAAGTTTTTTTTTGTTTAAAATTAAGTGTAAAACGTTAAAAAATATTATTTATTGAAACTAATAAAGTTCATTTAATTTCTTCTCTTCAGAATTAATCGTAAACTTCTTTCAATCTCTTTATTTAATCTTAAACTATTAGATTTTGCGCTAATTTCATTTAAAAAAATAAAGCTTTCATCAACACCACTAAAAGCTCTAATAATCTTCCATTTAATTAAATCTTCATTGTTGTTTTTTTGAAAACAATATTTTAAAGGTTCAAAAATATTATACTTTTCTGAGTAAAAATTAATGTAGCCAATTGTATCTATTACTTCACTTAAAGCTCTTTTATTTTTAGTATTAAGCTCTTTTAATAATTTTGATATTACATTATTCCCTTTTACTCTTATTAAAGTTCTACTAACAATATCTCTAGGTAAAGGATAACTATCTTTTAAGAATTCTTTTAAAGGAACTTTTTTATGTTGGTTATTTCCAATTTCCTCTAAACATTTTATTAATGGAGAAATAACAAGCTCACCAAAACTAGCTAATGTGTTACAAATTTCAATTTTAGAATAGAGCTTTTCTTCAACTTTTAAAGCTTTAATAAGAATGTTTATAACAAGAATAGTATTGTTGCTTCTTAATAATCTTGCTCCTAAAGTTCTATCGGTAGCAATTTTACTATTAAGAAGTTCAATTTTTTCTTTCAAAGAAATATCTAATAGTTTAGAATCAACTTCCAATGATAAAAACCCTCGTTTTTGAAGCTGTTCTTCATTACTTATCATTATATATTAAAGTGACTTTAATTTATCGCCAAACAATAATACAAGAACAATAGGTATTGCTAATAGAATAACCATTAATTTATTTGTGGAAAATAATATTGGATTTAACATTAAGGTAATTGCAAAACCACCAATTGCACCTCCTAAATGTGCAGAATGGCCAACGTTTCCTAATTGTTTTTTCATTCCGTAAATTGAATATAATAAATATCCTACTCCAAAAATATAACCAGGAATTGGTATAGGAATAAAGAATAAATACAGACTCATACCTGGGTATAAAAGTATTGAAGAGTAAACAATTCCAGAAACAGCACCAGAAGCACCTACAGCACTATAATAGGGTTCATCTTTGTGATATTTAAGCGAATAAAAACTTCCTGCCAATAAACTACCGAAGTAAATCATTAAAAAATCTGGTATTCCAGAAACATCTGTAACTATTCTTCCAAACAAATACAAAGCATACATATTAAATCCTAAATGCATCCAATCTACATGTAAAAAACCAGAAGTAAACATTCTAATTTTTTCACCAGATAAAACTCTACCTACTTGAAATTTATATTTATTTAAAAAAGCATAATCATTAAAGCCTTTCATAGAAACCAAAACATTGGCTATAATAATTAACAAAACTGCTCTATTTATATTTTCTATCATATAACAAACATAATAAAAACGAATTACTAATATATCTTTCAATTTAAATTTATGTACGATATTTGCAAAACTAAAATCTTAATATGCAATTTATTGTCTTTGCCATTTCTTACCCATTAATTTGGGTTTTATCTAAGCTTCCTATGAGAATCTTATATATGAAGTCAGATTTTTTTTATTTCTTAATTTATCATGTTTTTGGTTATAGAAAGCAAGTTGTTTTAGATAACTTAAAATTAGCTTTTCCTGAGAAGCCAGAAGATGAACTTTTAAAGATTAGAAAAAAATTCTTTAAACATTTAATGGATTTAATGATGGAAAGCGTGAAGGCTTTTTCTATTTCTGAAAAAGAGATTTTAAAAAGATATACATACATAAATCCTGAATTAGTAAATAAGTATGCTAAAGAAGGAAAAAGTATTGCTTTAGTTGGTGCACACCAAGCAAATTGGGAGTGGTCTACAAGTTTACCTAAAGTTTTAGATATTAATGTTTATGGTGCTTATACAAAATTGAATAATAAATATTTTGAAAAGGCTGTTAGAAATTCTAGACAAAAATTTGGAGTTAATGGTTATAAAACTTCAGAAATGGTTAGAGGTATGCAACAACGTTTTAGTAATAATGAACAAGGTGCTTACATTTTATTAAGCGACCAATCTCCACAACCTCATAAAACATATTATTGGAGAGAATTTTTTAATATAAAAGTTCCCATTCATACAGGTGCAGAAATGTTATCTAAAAGATTTGATCTAGTAGTAATTAATTATGTTACAAGAAAAGTAAAAAGAGGTTATTATGAAACTGAATTTCAATTAATAACAGATTGCCCTAAAGATTTTGAAAACTATCAAATTACTGATTTATACACAGAATTAACAGAGAAAAATATTTTAGAGCAACCCGAATTTTATTTATGGTCTCATAAAAGATTTAAACACAGAGATAAAGTACCGGTTGAGTTTCAATAATTACAAACTAAACCATTCATTAACTAAATCTTGCTCAATAGGTTTTACAGTTTTATGAGTATAATCATTTTTTATTGGATGATATTCGTAATCTTTAGACCACGCTTCTATATTTTTTGATAATTCCTTTAAAGAATTACAAACAAAATCAACTTCTTTATTAGTAATAGTTGGGTGAACAGATAAACGAACCCAACCTGGTTTTTGTGTATTACAACCGTGTAAAATTTCGTCTTTAATTCTGTTTGAAGTTTCTTGATCTACGTTTAATAAGAAATGACCATAAGTTCCTGCACAAGAACAACCACCTCTGGTCTGTATTCCAAATCTATCATTCAATAATTTAACAACTAAATTAAAGTGATATTTTTCAAAATAGAAAGAAAAAATACTTAACCTGTCTTTATGGTTTGGCGCTAAAATTTTTACACCATCTAAATTTTCTAAAGTTTTAAAGAGAACTTTATTTATCTCATTTTCTCTTTCTTTAATATTTTTAGTTCCCATTTGTTCTTTCAACTGAATAGAAAGTGCAATTCTTATGGTTTGTAAAAAAGCAGGAGTTCCACCATCTTCTCTAGTTTCTACATCATCAAAATAATCATGTTGCCCCCAAGGATTTGTATAACTTACTGTTCCTCCTCCTGGGTTATCTGGAATTGTATTTTTATATAATTTTTTATTAAAAACCAAAACACCTGAAGTACCTGGTCCTCCTAAAAACTTATGAGGAGAAAAGAAAACAGCATCTAAATACTCATCTTCTGCTTCTGGATGCATATTTATATCTACATAAGGTGCACAACAAGCAAAATCTACAAAACATAAACCGTTATAACTATGAATAAGTTTTGCAACTTTATGATAATCTGTTTTTAAACCAGTTACATTAGAACAAGAAGTAATAGATGCAATTTTTATTTTTCTATGTTCGTGTTTTTTAATACTTTTTTCAAAACTTTCTAAACAAACTAAACCTTCATTATTACAAGGTACAACTTCTACATCTGCAATTGTTTCTAACCAAGATGTTTGGTTAGAGTGGTGTTCCATATGAGAAACAAATACAATTGGCTTTAATTCTTCTGGTATGTTTGTATAATCTTTTAAGCTTTCTGAAACTTTTAAACCTAAAATTCTCTGAAACTTATTTACAACACCAGTCATACCAGAACCTGATGTAATTAATACATCGTTATCATTTGCATTTACATGACGTTTAATTATTTTTCTAGCTTCATGGTAAGCTAAAGTCATAGCAGCACCAGAAGTAGATGTTTCTGTATGAGTATTCGCAACAAAAGGTCCAAATTGATGAAGCATTTTATCTTCAATAGGATGATATAATCGTCCACTTGCAGTCCAATCTGTATAAATTAAATCTTGTTGTCCATAAGGAGATTCAAAAGTTTGATTTATACCAACAATGTTTTCTCTAAACTGATTAAAATACTTTTCTAAACTCATTATTTAACTTTTTAAAATAACCTGAACTTACCTCCTATTAAAATATTATTTTCGAAAAAATAAAAACTTTGCGATGCAGAATCTGCAGCACTTAAAGATGTTTTAATATCTGGCATATTAATATAACCAACTTTATAATCTGCTTGAATGTAAAAATGCTTTAAAAAGGTAATATTTAAACCAGCTCCTGCAGAAACTCCCCAACCAGATAAATGAAAATTATCATGTCTTTCTTTTCCTAATAAAGAAGTATCTGTTCTAGGATATAAACCTCCAACACCAATACCTTCTGTTAAATTTATTTGTAAATTTTCTAAATCTAAGCCAAACCAATGATCAATATTATCAAAACGTTTTACTTCAATATTTACATAATTTAAACCATCTGTATGTTCAAACCTTAAAAAATCTTCTGCCAATTGAATATTCTGACCAGAATAAGATCCATCATATTTAGCATTACCAATATTAATTTCTCCATTAATAGAAACTGTTTGATCTGCGATAACAACATACTTCATATGATCTACTCCAATAGAAACAGTATAATTTTCTTTGAAAAAATAACCAATCCTATAATTGTTTTGCGGAATTGTTATGTTACCAGGATTAAAATAATTATTTACTGTAAATTTAGTTGGTCTATCTTGCGCTTTAACATCAGACAATGTAAAGTCATAATCTTTTCCTTTAAATCTAATATCTGAATTTGTATAACCTGCCCAATTCCATCCCCAATAAACAAAAAACTTTCCTTTATTAACGATCTTATTTTTTTTAGAAGTTGTATTGTTTTTTTGAGCAAATAAATTTGCTGTACTAAAACATAAGGCTAATAAAATTATAATATTTTTTTTCAAAATTTCTAAGTAATTATTTAATTATAGCTTTAATTTCTTCAATAAATCTAACAGCCAAATTATCTGCAGCTTCTTGAGATTTAGCTTCTGTATAAATTCTAATAATAGGTTCTGTGTTAGATTTACGTAAATGAATCCATTCATCTGCAAAATCTATTTTTACACCATCTATAGTATTAACGTCTTCATTTTTATAAGTTGAAGCCATTGTTTCTAAAATTTTATCTACGTCTATTTCTGGCGTTAATTGAATTTTATTCTTACTCATAAAATAACTTGGGTAAGAATCTCTTAATTCTTTACAAGACATTTTTTTATTTGCTAAATGTGATAAAAATAAAGCAACACCAACCAAAGAATCTCTTCCATAATGAGATTCAGGATAAATAATTCCACCATTTCCTTCTCCTCCAATAACAGTGTTGGTTTCTTTCATTTTAATAACTACATTAACTTCTCCAACTGCAGATGCTGTATAAGTTCCACCATGTTTTTGAGTAACATCTCTTAATGCTCTAGAAGAAGATAAATTAGAAACTGTATTTCCACCACCTAATTTACCTAAAACGTAATCTGCACAAGCAACCAATGTATATTCTTCTCCAAACATAGAACCATCTTCAGAAACTAAAGCCAATCTATCTACATCTGGGTCTACTACAATACCAAAATCTGCTTTTTCTTTAACAACAAGTTCAGAAATATCTGTTAAGTGTTCTTTTAATGGTTCTGGGTTGTGTGGAAACTGACCATTTGGTGTACAGTACAACTCTACACATTCTACATTTAATTCTTTTAATAAAGCAGGTATAAAAATTCCTCCAGTAGAATTAACACCATCTACAACAACTTTAAAGTTTGCTTTCTTAATAGCTTCTACATCTACCAACTCTAAGTTTAACACTTCTTGAACATGCTTTTCTAAATAAGAACTGTCTTTAGTATAAGATCCTAAATCATCTACATCTGCGAATTCAAAATCTTCACTTTCTGCTAAAACTAAAATTTGTTCTCCTTCGGCACCGTTTAAGAATTCTCCTTTTTCATTTAATAACTTTAAAGCATTCCATTGTTTTGGATTATGAGATGCTGTTAAAATAATTCCTCCATCTGCTTTTTCCATAGGAACTGCAACTTCTACTGTTGGTGTTGTAGATAAACCTAAATCTACTACATCTATACCTAAACCAACTAAAGTGTTTGCTACTAAACTAGAAATCATTTTACCAGAAATACGAGCATCTCTTCCAATTACAACTTTTATATCTTTCTTACTTTTGTTTCTTTCTTTAATGAAAGCTCCATAAGCAGAAGCAAATTTTACAGCGTCTATTGGTGTTAAATTATCGGCAGTTTTACCTCCAATTGTTCCTCTAATTCCTGATATTGATTTTATTAATGTCATACTTTTTATTCTCTTTATTTATTCTCTTCACAAAGATAATTCTATTAAATGGTTATCTAAAATAAATTAACATGTACTAGTTTCTTAGAATTATTTTAGCCAACAAATACTGGCGTTAGGGATTGTAGCATTTGTTTGAGCTCTTTTATGAAGTATGAATAAAAAGCGAGTGCGTAAAGCCCGACCTAAAAGGTAACGCTAAAAAAAAAAGAATAAAAAAAGCCGATGCAAATTGCATCGGCTTTTAGATATTATAAATATCAGCTTTTTATAAAAGAATTACTTCTTTTTGTTTCCAGCTTCCATTTTCTCTTTAAGAGCTGCTAAACCACCAATGTCTCCAAGTGTAGTTTTTTCTGCGTCTGCAGATTTCTTAACAGCTGTTTTAATATTTCTCTTTTCTTCTTCTCTAAAGATTGAAGTATGAGAAACAACAACTCTTCTGTATTCTTTAGAAAATTCTAATACAATAAATGCTATTGTATCTCCTTTTCCTAATTTAGAACCATCTTCTTTTTCTAAGAATCTTGTTGGTGCAAAACCTTCTACTCCATCAGCAAAAGTTACAACTGCTCCTTTATCATTCTTTTCTTTGATTGTTCCTTCATGTGTAGAACCGATTGCATACGTAGCTTCATGTGCATCCCAAGGGTTATCTTGAGTTTGCTTATGACCTAAGTTTAACTTTCTGTTCTCTACATCTAATTCTAATACTTGAACTTCTAACTTGTCTCCAACAGTTACAAAATCTGATGGATGCTTGATTTTCTTAGTCCAAGATAAATCAGAAATATATACTAAACCGTCAATTCCTTCTTCTAATTCTACGAAAACACCAAAGTTAGTGTAATTTCTTACAGTACCAGTGTGAGTAGAACCTACAGGGTATTTAGTTGTAATATCTGTCCAAGGATCTGGGTGTAATTGTTTGATACCTAAAGACATTTTTCTGTCTTCTCTATCTAAAGTTAAAACTTGCGCTTCTACTTTATCTCCAACTTTTACGAAATCTTGTGCAGAACGTAAGTGAGTTGACCAAGACATTTCA
>CAXBIR010000012.1:0-44221 GCA_963975825.1 uncultured Polaribacter sp. | reverse complement strand
TCTTAATTTGGTATTCAAAAAAATGTAAGCAAGATGGCATTTTAAGATAGTAAAAATTGATAAGAAAAAATTAAAGCTAAATACTTTAATATGATATTATTCGTAGAAAGCAGCTAAAAACTCTGCAACACAAGCAGGTTTTTCTTGTCCTTTAATTTCTACTGTACAAGCAAAAGTTACTTTTGTACCGTTATTTTTTAAAGCTTCCATTGAAAGAATTTTAGAAACCATTCTTAATTGGCTATTTACAGGAACAGGATTGGGAAAACGGACTTTATTTAGGCCATAATTTAAACCCATTTTTAAGCTTTTTATAGTAAAAACTTCTTCTAATAATTTAGAAATCATAGAAACAGACATAAAACCATGTGCAACTGTAGTTTTAAAAGGAGATTCTTTTTCGGCTCTCTTTTCATCTACATGAATCCATTGTTTGTCTAAAGTAGCATTTGCAAAATCGTTAATCATTTCTTGGGAAACAGTATACCAATTTCCTATTGGTAAATCTTTACCAACCATGGTTTTTAAATCTGCAATAGTACTAAAAACTACCATTTTTATTTTTTTGAAGAAGTAAATAAATCGTCTTTAATCTTTGGAAGTTGCAAATGAAACTTAACAGCTATTACTCTAATTATAACAATTACAGAAGCCGCAATTACAAAAATTACATTTTCTGGAATTCCAAAATAATTTAAAATTAAATACGTTATTCCACCCGATAAACAAGCAGAGGCATAAATTTCTTTTTCGAAAATTAAAGGGATTTTATTTGTTAAAACATCTCGTAAAACTCCTCCAAAAACAGCAGAAATCATTCCCATTATTAATGCTATAATTGGGTGTAAATCAAAAGACAATGCTTTTTCTAAACCTAATAACGTAAATACACTAATACCAATGGTATCAAACAAAAACATGGTTTTACTTAAGTGTGCAATTTTACTCTTAAAAAGAAAAGTGAAAATTACTGCAGAAAAAATAACGTATAAATAGTTTAAATCTCCAATCCAATTTATTGGATGTGCATTTATTAAAACATCACGTAACATTCCTCCTCCTACAGCTGTAACAAAGGCAATAATAATAACACCAAAAATATCGAACTTTTTATCTGAAGCAACTAATGCCCCACTAATTGCAAAAGCAAATGTTCCTAAAATATCTATAATGTAAATTAATTCCATTACACATCTACCTCAGTAAATTTTATATTAAGATCTTTTTGAATTTCATGAATTCTTTCTATTTCATATGGTAAAACAAATGCAATAGAAATACCGGTTTTACCAGCTCTAGCTGTTCTACCACTTCTGTGTGTGTAGTAGTCTAATTGTTCTGGTAATTGGTGATGAATAACAAATTCTAGATCTCTAACATCTATTCCTCTTGCAGAAACATCTGTAGAAACTAAATATTGTAAGCTTTCATTTTTAAAAGCACGCATAACTTTATCGCGTTCTTTTTGTTGCATATCTCCTTCTAAAGCTGCAGTAGAAAAACCTTCTTCAATTAACAAATCTGCTAAATTTTGTGCCCCAGCTTTAGTTCTACAAAAGATAATACCACGTTGTGCATCTCTTTTTTCTAAGAAAGAAATAATTTTACCTGCTTTTTCTTTTATAGTTGTTTTTACAAATTGATGTCTAATGTTTTCATTTACCAAAGAATCAGGATTAATTTCAATTCTTGGCGCATTTGCATCCATATAAGTTTTTACTATTTTCTTAATTTCTTCTGGCATTGTAGCAGAAAACAACCAAGTATTTCTATCGTTTTTAACAGTAAATTTTAAGATTCTATTTAAATCTTGTTTAAAACCCATACTTAACATCTCATCAGCTTCATCTAAAACTACAGTTGTTACATGGCTAATATCTATGTCTCCACGTTCTATTAAATCTATTAATCTACCAGGTGTAGCAACTACAACATGTGTAGTTCTTTTTAGATTTCCTATTTGTCTATCAATTTTTTCTCCGCCAAAAACAGCTTCAACAAAAATCTTATCTTCATTATACTTTGTAAACTTAAACAACTGTTTTTTAATCTGTTGAACCAGTTCTCTAGTTGGCGATAAAATTAACGCTTGTATATTGTTAGATGATGCATCTATATTGTGTAAAATTGGCAAACCAAAAGCAGCAGTTTTACCTGTACCTGTTTGTGCCAAACCAATAAAATCTGTTTTAGATTTTAATAAAATAGGAATTCCTTTCTCTTGAATTTCAGAAGGTTCTGAAATACCTAATTCCTTAATCGATTTTATATATGCTGATTTTATTCCTAACTCTGAAAATGAAGCCATTTTGTCTCTAAATTTTGTGCAAAGATACTTTTATTTAATAGGTTGTAATACTTTTAAAACATTTTCTCTAATTCTAGAAGGTTTGTAGGTTTTTGCATCTAACATTCCCCAAACTGTTTTTGCTTTTACTAACAATTCATTATTTTTATAAAACTCCATTAAACGCTCAGATTTAAAACCTTTAGTTTCGCCAACCCAAGTTTTAACAGTAATCTCATCTCCTAAAACTGCCTGTTTTAAATATTCTATTTCGTGTTTTAAAACTACCCAAATATATTGTGATAAAGAATTATTTTGGGTTAAAAACGCCCAATGTTCAAAAGCAACCTTATCCATCCATTGTACATAAACCACATTATTTACATGATTTAAATCGTCTATATTTTCTGATGTTACTTTTAATTTTAATTCAAAAATATCTTTCATTATTATAATTTCTACAAAATTATAAATTTTAATAATTCTATAACAATTATTGATGCTTCAATTTAGTTAAAATAACTAATATTCACGTTCTTTGTACTACTTCTATGAACAAACTAGCAAACGAATTAGGTACAGAAAAAATAAGTAAACTACTTCTTAAACAAGCAGTTCCTGCAACTATAGGGATTCTTGTAATGTCTTTAAACATGATTGTTGACACAATATTTGTGGGGCAATGGATTGGTGTTTTAGCAATTGCTGCAATTACAGTAGTTTTACCAATTGCTTTTTTAATTTCTTCTATTGGTATGGGAATTGGAATTGGCGGAAGTTCTATAATTTCTAGAGCTTTAGGTGCTAATAATTCTGAAAAAGCATTTTTAACCTTCGGAAACCAAATTTGTTTAACAGTTATTTTAGCCATTCTATTTGTAATTCTTGGAAACGTTTTTAGTGTGCCTATATTAAATTTATTTGGCGCAAAAGGAGCTATTTTACCAATTGCATCAGAATATTTTGGCGTAATTATTTATGGAGTTCCTTTTTTAGCTTTTGCTATGATGGGAAACCCCACAATTAGAGCAGAAGGAAAACCTAAATTTGCAATGTATGCAATGATGGTGCCTGCTGTTTTAAATGTTTTATTAGATATTTTGTTTATAAAATATTTTAATTGGGGAATGTGGGGAGCAGGTTTGGCTACTTCCATTTCTTATGCTAGTTGTGGTTTGTACATTTTATTTTTCTTTTTATCTTCTAAAAGTGAATTAAAAATTATTCCTAAAAACTTTAAATTAGATTTTAGTATTGTTAAAGAAATTATACAACTTGGTGGTGTTACTGTTGTAAGACAAGGCGCTATTAGTATATTAATGATTGTTTTAAATTATTCTCTTTTTACTTATGGTGGCGAAATTTCTATAGCTGTTTTTGGAATTATAAATAGAGTAATGATGTTTGCTTTTTCTCCTATTTTAGGAGTTTCTCAAGGTTTTTTACCTGTTGCAGGTTTTAATATTGGCGCAAAAAACAATGAAAGAGTTAAACAAACAATTAAAAAATCTATTTATTTTGGTTCTATAATAGGAACCATTATTTTTATTGCTGTTGCTACTTTTAAAGAAGAAATAATCTGGATTTTTACCAATGATGCTACCCTTTTAGATAAAACACCAAATGCAATGTTAATTGTGTTTTTAGTTACACCTGTTGTAACTATGCAATTGGTTGGTTCTGCATATTTTCAAGCAGCAGGAAAAGCAATGCCAGCTTTATTCTTAACACTTTTAAAACAAGGAATATTCTTAATTCCGCTAACCTATTTTCTACCAATCTATTTTGGTATAAATGGCGTTTGGTGGTCTTTTCCTATTGCAGATATATTATCTACAATAATTACTGTAATTATTTTAAAGCGTGAAGTTGATAAAAATTTGAAGTAAAAAAATATTTTGTAAACGGAATTAGATTAAACTTTCTCCGTTTAAATTTGTAGTTAAAATATCGCTAAACAAATTAAAAAACGGTCGTAAAGCTAAATAACTTTTATTTACTTCCTCTATAAAATTAGGCGACATTACTTCTGCATCTGTAAAATTTCTTGAAGCAATAAATCCCTTTTTCCTCAATAACTCTACATCAGGATGTTCTTTATCAAAACCTCTTGGAGCAGTTTTTAATTCAGAAAAACTTTCGAATTTACCGCCAAAATATTTTTTATAATTATTATCTTCTAAAATTTCTTTAATTTCAGAAGCATCTAGCTCAATTTCTTTTCTAATTCTAAATAAGTCCTCCTTACTTGGTTCCCAAAATCCGCCAGCTAAAAAAGATTCTCCTGGTCTAATTCTTAAAAAATAGCCACCTCGTAATTCTTTACCCAATCTAGAATAAGAATTGGCAAAATGTGCTTTATAAGGAGTTTTGTCTTTAGAAAAACGAACATCTCTATAAATACGCATCATTTTAGATTTCTCTATTTCGTCTTGCTTTTGCAAGTTTAAGTGAATCTCTGCAAATACGTCTTTTGCATTTTGCTGCGCTTTTAAATAGGTTTCTTTATGTTCTGCAAACCAATCTCTATTGTTATTTTTTTGTAAATCTTGAAGATATTTAAATGTAGATTTTTCGATTTGCATTTTATAGGTTTTTAAAAGTTAAATTTACAAAATAGATTTGTAAATTCGATTTTCAAATGCATCAAAAAACAAAAGATATTCAGAAAAGGTACGATGGTTTTTTACAAACACATTGTTTATGGAAAAATAATACTATTCTCGATTTACAACAATTTATAATTGCAAGTAAATCTTCAAAAATTAATGTAACTATAGATGAAAAGTTACGTCTAGGAAAATATATAGAACGTTTTGTTTCTTATGAATTATCTCAAAATTCTGCAATAGAAATAGTTTCAGAAAACATTCAAATTCAAAAAGATAAAATAACACTTGGCGAGTTGGATTGTATTATTACAATAGATAAAAAACCAATTCACTTAGAAGTTATTTATAAGTTTTATTTATATGAAAATTCTGTTGGTAACAATGAAATTGAACATTTTATTGGTCCTAATAAAAAAGATTCTTTAATAGAAAAATTAATTAAACTTAAAGAAAAACAACTACCACTACTCTACTCTAATGAGTGTGAAAATTATTTAGAAAGTATTCATTTATCATCAAAAGAAATTGAACAACAAGTCTATTTTAAAGCGCAATTATTTATTCCTTTTAATAAAGATAAAATAGAGTTTTTAAAAATAAATAAAAATTGTGTTGTTGGTTTTTACATCAATAAAAAAGAATTACAACAATTTTCTAATTGCAAGTTTTACATTCCTACAAAAAAAGATTGGCTGGTAATTCCTCATAAAAATGTAAGTTGGCAATCTTACGCAGAATATACAAAAGAAGTTACCATTATTTTAGAACGAAGTTTTTCGCCACTTTGTTGGCTTAAAAAACAAAACGGCGAAATCGAAAAGTTCTTTTTAGTTTGGTGGTAGTATAATAAAAAAGCAGAGATATGATATACATTTCTCTGCTTAAAATTAAATTATAGTGTAAAATTGAATTATAATTTTGGTTTTTTAAAATATTTTAAAGGAACAAACAACATACCAAAACATTGGCTTTCTTCTTTTCCCATATTTTTATGATGAATTTTATGTGCCTTTCTTAACCCTTTTAAATAAGAATTATTTGTGTTTTTAAACCATTTAAAACGTTGATGAATTAAAATGTCATGCACTAAAAAATAGGCTAAACCATAAAACAAAATACCTAAACCGATAAAAAATAGATAAGTATGTTCTGTGTATGTACCAAAATAAAATAGCGCAATACTTGGTACAGCAAAAACTACAAAAAATGCATCGTTTTTCTCAAAACCACTATATTTTGGTTGATGATGGTCTTCATGTAAAAACCAACCAAAACCATGCATTACATACTTGTGTGTAAGCCAAGTAACACACTCCATTATTAAAAAAACAGCTAATGTTATAAATGCGAAAATCATTAAATAATATTTAATTTATATTTTACGTAACTTCTTGCTAACAAATTAATTTTCATAGGATTAGATATTCTAACTCTAGAATCCATAATTTTTTCTGAAGGAACCATTTTTAATTTCTTCAATAACCTTCTGTAGTATCTAAATGCAGTGTAAACTCCAAATTTAGCTTCTACAGGCAGTTTTAAAATACCGTTATTAAAAGCATAATCAAAATCTGCTTCTATTTCATCAATAATTATTTGTTTAGAAACAGCATCTAATTTTCCTAAATCTATATTTGGAAAATAAGAACGATTCAAAACTTCGAAATCATCTTTTAGATCTCTTAAAAAGTTTACTTTTTGAAAAGCAGAACCCAAACGCATTGCTGCAGCTTTTAATTCTTCATATTTATCATTATCTCCATCTACAAAGACTTTTAAACACATTAAACCTACAACATCTGCAGAACCATAAATGTACTCATCATATTCTTCTTTGGTATTATATGCAGTTTTATGCAAATCTGCTTTCATACTTTTTAAGAAAGCTTGTACCATTTCATCTGGAATATTATATCTGTTTATGGTTTTTTGAAATGAATTTAAAATAGGGTTTAAACTAATGCCTTGCTCTTTAGAAAGATAATAATCTCTTTCAAAATGCTCCATTAATTTTTCTTTATCATAGTCATGAAAAGTATCTACAATTTCATCTGCAAAACGCACAAAGCCATAAATATTATAAATATCTGTTCTTATTTTTGGCGATAACATTTTTACAGCCATAGAAAATGAAGTACTATATTTTTTAGTAACCAATTTACTACAATCATTAGATACACTATCAAATAACTCTTTCATATTACTTTTGATTTTTTATAATTAATTCTGATGCAATCTTACCAGAAATTAAAGCTGGTGGAACTCCAGGTCCAGGAACTGTTAATTGTCCTGTAAAATACAAATTATTTACTTTACTACTTTTAATTTTTGGTCTTAAAAATGCAGTTTGTAAAAGTGTATTTGCCATTCCATAAGCATTACCTTTATAAGAATTATATTCTTGTTTAAAGTCATTTACACAGAAAGACTTACTAAACAATACGTATTTTTTTACCTCTTGGTTTGTTAGCTCTTCAAATCTATCTAATATTTTATGAAAATATTCTTCTCTTAAAGCTTCTGTATCTTCTATTCCTGGTGCTAAAGGTATTAAAAAGAATCCTGCTTCTTTACCTTCTGGCGCAGATGTTTTATCTGTTAATGAAGTAAAATTAGCATAAAATAATGGATCTGAAGGCCATTGTGGATTGTCGTAAATTTCTTCTGCATGAAGCTCAAAATCTGTATCAAAAAATAAAGTATGATGACTTACATTTTCTATTTTCTTATCAAAACCAATATAAAATAATAACGAAGAAGGTGCAAAGGTTTTCTTACTCCAATATTTTTCTGAATATTGTTTTAAGTTGTCCTTTAGTAAAGTTTCTGTATGATGATAATCTGCGCCACTTAAAACTAAATTTGTTCTAATTTCTTTACCATTAACAACTAAGCCAGTAACATTATTAGATGCATCTGTATTAATTTTTTCAACATTTGCATTTACTGTAAATTGAACGCCAAGACTTTTAGCTAAATCTACCATTCCTTCTACTACTTTATACATTCCTCCTCTAGGATGCCAAGTTCCTAAACCAAAATCTGCATAATTCATAAAATTATAAAAAGCAGGTGTATCACTAGGTTTTGCACCTAAAAATAAAACTGGAAATTCTAAAATTTTAATTAATTTCTGACTTTTAATATTCTTTCTAACCTGTTTTGTTATGGTAGAGAAGAACTGTGTTACTCTAGTTACTGTTTTAGAAGTAACCAATTCTAAAGGGGAAATACCTGGTTTGTAAACCAAATCTTTTATTGCGGTATCATAATTAGATTTTGCTGAATCTAAAAATGATTTTAAATGTTTTGCACTTCCTGCTTCTTCCTTTTCAAACATTTTATAAATGTCTTCTAAGTTTTCAGAAATTTCTAATGAAGAGTTTTTGCCAAAATAAACCTCATAACCAGGGTTTAATTTGTCTAACGTATAATAATCGGATGGTTTTTTACCAAAATCTGCAAAAAAACGTTCGAAAACATCTGGCATCCAATACCAAGAAGGACCTAAATCAAACGTAAATCCGTCTTTTTTATATTGTCTTGCTCTACCACCTAATGTGTCATTTTTTTCTAAAACAGTTACATTATAACCTTCTTTAGACAAATAACAAGAAGCTGCTAAAGCAGAAAAACCAGAACCAATAATATATATATCTTTTTTCATTCCATAAATTGTTTAACAAATATAGAAAATTATTAAACATTATTTTAATTTATATTAATTTTATAATCCTTTTAACACATCTGTAACAGTGTCATAAAAAGAAACATTAAAATTATATTCATTATATTTAATCAAATTTGTTTTTCTACCAATTGCAATAAACTGATGCTTAGTTTCTTGTAAAATACTTTCAATTTCTTTAAAATATCCTTCAATTTTATCTTCATATGGTTGCACAGTTAGTGAAGTTATAAAACAAAGTTCTTTTTTATGTTTAAAAAAGTAATTTAAATTATTTAAGGGTAAGTTTTGTCCTAGATAAATAGTTTGATTTCCTCTTAAAATTAATTCATAATTTAAGTATAGTAAACCTAATTCATGAATTTCATTTTCAGGTAAAAATAAAACATAAGTTTTTTTAGATTCTTTTGATACTTGCTCAATTTTCTCTGTATTAATATGTATTTTCTGAGCTATTATATTAGATATAAAATGCTCATGAGCAGGTAAAACAGTATCTGTTTGCCAAAGTAAACCTATATAATTTAAAAAAGGAATAAAAACTTCTTCAAAAATTTCTTTAAAACTTTTTACTTCTAACAACTTATTATATGTGTTATTAAATAGTACTTTATCAAATTGTAACATAGACAATTTAAAAGAATTTAAAGCTTCATCATTTAAACCTTCTGTAAAGGCAACTTCTCTAGAATGCTGCAAAATTTCTTCATCAGACATTTTTGCTATTTTAGAAATCTTAAAGTTGTTTTTACTTAATAAAACTACATTTAACAGCTTTTGTAAATTTTGATGAGAATAATATCTAATATTCGTTTCAGTTCTTTGAGGCTCTAATAAATTATATCTTTTTTCCCATATACGTATTGTATGAGCTTTAATTCCAGATATATTTTCTAGATCTTTAATTGTGAAGTCTTGCTTAATATTGTTCAATTTCTGATTATTATAGTTAAACAAATGTAAATATTTTTATCTCAAAAAAATATTTTTTATAATAATTGTAACATTTTATACATTTACGCTACTTATAAATAACTAACCTAATTAGAAAAGTGCAAAAAGATTTAGAAGCTAAATTTTTAGTAGACTTTGAAACAAACCAAAATATTGCGCATAAAATTTGTAGAATTTATACTACAAATAAAGATGCTCATAATGATTTGTTTCAAGAAATAACCATACAAGTCTGGAAAAACTACCCAAAGTTTAGGGGAGATTCTAAATTTAGTACGTGGATGTATAGAGTAGCATTAAATACAGCAATTTCATTATATAGAAAATCTACAAGAAGTATAAAAACTCAAGATTTTAGTGATGTTGCCTTTAAAATAAAAGCTACAGATTATGATGATACTGAAGAAGTGCAATTAAAAGCACTTTACAAAGCGATTCATAGATTAAATGATATTGATAAAGCGCTCATTTTTTTATACTTAGAAGATAAACCGTATAAAGAAATTTCGGAAACACTAGGAATATCAAGTGTAAATGCAAGAGTAAAAATGAACAGAGCAAAAGAAAAATTAAAAAACATTCTAAACCCATAGACTATGGATTTATTAGATAATTATAAGAAAGCCTGGAAAAATCAACCAGAAGAAGAAAGTAAATTTTCTACTGTAGAAATTTACAAACTTGCACAATCTAGATCATCATCTATTGTAAAATGGATTTTTATTATTGGTATTTTAGAATTCATAATTTTAAATTCTATGTACTTTTTTGTAGATATGGATGAGGCTTATGGAGAATATAAAAAGTTAGGCTTAGAAAACTTTGTGTACTATTCACAAATTTTAGCCTATTTAATTATATTTTATTTTCTGATAATGTTTTATAAAAACTATCAAAAAATTTCTACCTCAGATTCTACTAAAATATTGATGAAGAAAATTCTCAAGACCAGAAAAACTGTTAGAAACTATATGCTTTTCAACTTAGGCTATATGGCATTATTACTAATAATAGTTTGTGTAGCTAATATCAATTTAAATATTGATGATTTATCAAGAAAACAAATTTTACTTATTGTTTTACTAACATTAGTAGTTACAATAGTAGCTTTAGCAATTTTGTGGTTGTTTTATCAATTGTTATATGGATTTTTATTAAAAAAACTAAATAAAAATTACAAAGAATTAGCTAAATTAGATGCTTAAATTAAAATATAACTGTTTTTATGAAAAAGGTTCTTTTATTTATTTGTCTAAGTTTTTCTATGATTTCATTTTCTCAAAAAGCAGATTTTTGGGATAATGTACAATTTGGAGGTGGTTTTACACTAGGTTTTGGCAACCAAACAACTGTTGGTATTTCTCCAAGTGCTATTTATAATTTTGATAATGGTTTTGCTTTAGGTACAGGTTTAAATTATCTGTATTCAGAAATTAACGATTTTTCTACAAGCGTTTATGGTGCTAGTATTATTTCTTTATATCAAACAAAAATTGGTGTGCAATTATCTGGTGAATTCGATTATAATTTTGCGACTCAAAAAACACAGTTCGATTCTGTAAACACAAATTTCCCAGCGCTACACTTGGGTGTTGCGTACAACCAAGGTAGATTTGCTGTAGGAATAAGATATGATGTTTTATATGATGAAGATAAAAGTGTTTTTGCTTCACCAATTTCGCCAATTGTTCGTTTTTATTTCTAAAAATTTTGAAGTTCTTTTAAAAGAATTTCATGCATTTCGTTTGTATAATCTAAATGAGTTACAATTCTAATTTTACCTTCTCCCATAGGCGTTAGTAAAATACTTTTGTTCTTCATTTTTTCGATAAAACTGTCTGCTCCTATTTTTTTATCAACATAAAAAATAACAATATTAGTTTCTATAGGTTCTACTTTTGTAATGTAAGAGCAAGATTTTAAAACAGTTCCTATTTCTTTAGCCTTTTTATGATCTTCGGCTAATCTTTCTATATGATTATCTAATGCATATATTCCTGCTGCTGCTAAGAAACCAACTTGTCTCATACCACCACCCAATAATTTCCTAAGCCTTAAAGCTTGTTCAATATCTTTTTTAGAACCTAATAAGATTGAACCTATTGGAGCTCCTAAACCTTTAGATAAACAAATAGAAATTGTATCAAATAATTGTCCGTATTGTTTTGGGGTTTCATTTTTTGCTACTAATGCATTAAATAAACGTGCACCATCTAAATGAAATTTTAAATTATTTTCTTTTGTAATTTTTGCAATCTTTTCCAATTCAGAAAAGTCCCAACAAGCTCCACCACCTTTATTGGTAGTATTTTCTATACAAACTAACCTTGTAAAAGGTAAATAAATTTGTGGTGTTACAGTTGCAACTTCCTGCAATTGTTCTGCTGTAAACATACCTCTTTTACCGTCTATTAATTTACAAGTTACACCAGAATTAAACGCCACTCCACCACCTTCATAATTATAAACATGAGCATATTTATCACAAATTAATTGATCTCCAGGTTGTGTATGCAGCTTAATAGCAGTTTGGTTTGCCATAGTTCCTGAAGGAAAAAACAATGCATCTTCCATACCAAACATTCTAGCCGCTTTTTCTTGTAACTCATTAACAGTTGGATCCATTTTAAAAACATCATCGCCAACTTTTGCATCCATCATTACAGCCAACATTTCTTTTGTTGGCCTTGTAACTGTATCTGAAATTAGATCTATTATCATTTATTAATATTTTCTGTATTATTAATTAGCACTTCCAATAGGAGAACCATCTGGTATTTGAGGTGCTTTTGACTTTTTAAATGTAGTAGGATTCTTCTTATAATCGTCTATCATTTTTACCATTGCAATGTCATAAAACTTCTGAACTCCGTTAGAATTTTTACTTTCTAAAATCGATTTAATTTCATTTAATTTAAAATCTACAATTGCATTTACTTGTTTATATTGATTTTTATTAGATGCTAAATAAAATAACTGCTCTAAAACCTTTGTATTTATTACATTCTGAAGTTCTTTATAATAAGAATCTTTATGCGTTTTTTTGAAAGTTTTAGTAATTAATTCATCTATTAACTCATCTAAACCTAATTGATTTTTATTTAAACTTTTATGTGCAATTAACCTTGATGCTCTTTGTGAATTTAACAATAAATTTAATGTCATTTCAGAAGCTGTTTCTACTGCTCCAAAAGCATCAAACTCTACACCTAAATCACTTTTAAAAGACTCTCTACTTCTTCCAAAACCAATTGCTCTTGGAGGAAATAAGGCCAATTTTTCTTTTGGAATTGCAATTTCATCAACAGCTATTGTTTTTAAAACAGCTTGCAACGCTATTCTTTCTGAAGCCCCAGAAACTCTTTTTACAACAGTTTCTTTACCTCCTTTTACTGCATAAGAGTAATCTAAACCACCAATAATTTTAACAGTTGCTTCCGTTTGAAATCTATGGAAAAAATAAAGAGGCACAAAAACATCTTCTAAAACAGAGTAAGGCTGATTTGTTTTTATATTGTCTATTGAAAAATTCTCTATTGCAGATTTTCTAATTTTTAGAATATTATACAATTCATCATGAATATTACCTCCATTATCCCATAAATGCGCAGAAATACTTGCACTACCTTGAGATCTAGCATCTGAATCTGATAAATATTTTAATCCTTTTTCAGTTGCGTCTTCTAAAATTTTATTTAAATTTTCATCTTCATTTTCTAAAAAATCTTGATAGAAATAGGCTACTGTAACTTTATCCCAAATACCAATTTTAGTATCATAAGCGTCAGAAAAATCGATACTTCCATCACTTTTTAAACTAAATTTAGGGTGTGGATAATCCATTACTGAAGCTCTATCATTTGTACTTGCAGCAAAATTATGCGCAAAACCTAAAGTATGGCCAATTTCATGTGCAGATAATTGTCTAATTCTTGCAATTGCCATTTGTAAAGCAAAATTATCTTCTACCGTATTATTTTTATAAGGTGCCTGCAAAGCTTGTGCTATTAAGAAATCTTGACGAATTCTTAAACTTCCTAAACTAACATGTCCTTTAATAATTTCACCAGTTCTTGGGTCAGAAATACTACCTCCGTAACTCCAGCCTCTTGTAGATCTATGCACCCATTGTACCATATTATACCTAACATCTAAAGGATCTGCGCCTTCTGGCAACATTTTCATCTGAAAAGCATCTTTATAACCAATAGCTTCAAAAGCTTGATTCCACCAACTTCCTCCTTCTAGCAATGCAGAACGCACTGGTTCTGGGGTTCCTCTATCTAAATAATAAATAATTGGTTCTTTAGCTTCAGAAATTGTTGCCGTAGGATTTTTCTTTTCTAAACGATGTCTATATATAAAACGTTTAGTTATAGATTCGTTTACAGGTGTTGCATAATCTAAATAAGACATAGAATAACCTCCAGAACGTGGATCGAATTTTCTTGGTTTGTACTTATTATCTGGTAATTCTACAAAAGAATGATGTTGATGTACAGTAACCAAACTTGCATCTGGAGTTACACTTCTTATATTATAACCCTTTGGTGATCCTTTAAAAGTTAGTAAAACATCGAATTCTACATTTTTAGGAAATGCTTTAGTTCTATCTATATTAAAAGCAGATTTACTTTTGTCTAAATTATAGTTTCCTTGGTTATTTCTAGCCAAGGTTCTGGCAACTCCATGTGCATCTCTCATAAAAAAAGAAGTTGCATCTACTAAATAAGTTCCATTTTTTTCTTCTTTAATAACAAAACCGTGTAAAACAGATTTTGCAAAAGCTTCTTTTACAGATTGCTTTTCTTCTTTATTGTTTGTAATTGCTCTAAAATCTTGATTTGGCTGAATTAACAATAATTTGTTTCCAGCTTTTTTAAAAAACACAACTACTCCACCACCTAATTGTCCTCTATCTAAACCCAAATCGTTAGAACCAACACCTTCTGAAAGTGAACGTGCATAAAGAAATTCGTTTCCTAAATTATCTATTTGTAAGAAAATTTTATCTGAGTTATTATCATAATAAAAATCGAAGTAACCTTCAAATTTTGTAATTCCTTTTTTGAGATTTGTACTAGATTTTTCAGTAAAAAACTGAGAAAATCCATCAACAGAAACAGTAATAAAAAAAAGAATAAGTAGTAGTTTTTTCATGTTTGGTATATTTTCTATAAATCTATAAAATAACTATCAACTTTTAAAACGAGAAATCTTAAAATTTCATTTATTTTTGTTCAACTTATGATTACACAAGACCAACTTAAAGATATTGCTACAAGAATAGATAAATTAAAGTCTTATTTAGAAATAGATAAGAAGTTAATTGAAATTTCTAATGAAGAAGAAAAAACTGTAGATCCAGATTTTTGGAACGATCCAAAAGCTGCAGAAACTTTTATGAAAGAATTGCGTTTTAAAAAGAAATGGGTAGAAGATTACAACAAAACCATTACTTTAAATGAAGATGTAAATGTTTTGTATGATTTCTATAAAGAAGGTGAAGTTGATGAAGCTGAAGTAATTGAGCAATTTGAAAAAACAAGTACTTTTTTAGAAGATTTAGAGTTTAAAAACATGCTTTCTGAAGAAGGAGATTCTTTATCTGCAACCATACAAATTAATGCAGGAGCTGGAGGAACAGAAAGTTGCGATTGGGTAGAAATGCTTGCCAGAATGTACACAATGTGGGCAGAAAAACAAGGTTTTAAATTAAAAACACTTAATTATCAAGCAGGTGATGTTGCAGGAATTAAGACAATTACCATAGAAATTGAAGGCGATTATGCCTTTGGATGGTTAAAAGGAGAAAATGGTGTACATAGATTGGTTCGTATTTCACCTTTTGATTCTAATGGAAAAAGACACACTACTTTTGGTTCTGTTTATGTTTTTCCAGTTGCAGATGATTCTATAGAAATAGAAGTAAATCCTGCAGATATAGAAATTGTAACTGCGCGTTCTAGTGGCGCTGGAGGACAAAATGTAAACAAAGTAGAAACCAAAGTACAATTAACCCATAAACCTACAGGAATACAGATTCAATGTTCTAATTCTCGTTCTCAGCATGACAATAGAGCAACTGCAATGAAAATGTTAAAGTCGCAATTATATGAAATTGAATTGCAAAAACAACAAGCAACAAGAGATGATATTGAAGCGGGTAAGTTAAAAAATGAATGGGGAAGCCAAATTAGAAATTATGTAATGCATCCTTATAAATTGGTAAAAGATGTAAGAACAGCACATGAAACAGGAAATGTAGATGCAGTTATGGATGGAAATATAAATCCGTTCTTAAAATCTTATTTAATGATGAATGGACAAAATGAGACCTCTTAAAAAACAGTATTTCTTCTTATTATTGTTGGTTTTATTCTTGATGATACCAAGTTTATTATTAGTATTTATTGGAGAAGATTCTGTTATTGGTAGTTTTATTAAAAAATGGGTTTTTCTACTAATTTCATTTTCAATGATTATTGTTTTTTTAGCTCTTTTAAAGCCTAAATACTTTAGTTATTTTACAATTACTAGACTCTAAATAAAGAAATTATTAAAATAGATTAATATGATAAAAATATACCATAACCCACGTTGTTCTAAATCTAGACAAGGTTTAGAAATTTTAGAAAACTCTAAAAAGAAATTTGAAATTGTAAAATATTTAGAAAATATTCCTACAGAAGAAGAATTAACAACAATTATTAAGTTATTAGACATCTCTCCTATTCAATTAGTTAGAAAAACAGAAAAAGTTTGGAAAGAAGAATTTAAAGGAAAAGAATTATCTGATGCTGCTATTATTAAAGCCATGATAAACAATCCGAAATTAATTGAGAGACCAATTGTTATTAATAACAACAAAGCAGTGGTTGGTAGACCTCCTGAAAATATATTGACAATTTTATAGTTTTAACTTCTTAATATTTTCTTTAACTATTCTTTAACTTTTTGTAATTAAACTAAAAATGAACTTTGCAGTCTAAACTAAAAAATCAACTAAGTTTTGACAAAAAAAATTACATTTTTCATTTGTTGTATATTTTCAATAACAACATTATTTTCTCAAAAAGTAAACAATAGCAATAATATTAAAATTTTTGGTAAGGTTTTAGACGCCAAAACCAACCAACCTTTAGAGTACGCTACTGTAATAATTAAAAACACAGAAACGCAAAAAATTTCTGGTGGTATTACAGACTTAGAAGGTAAATTTTCTATTACGTTACCATCTGCAACTTATAAAATAAGTGTAGAATTTATTTCTTTTAAATCTAAAGAATATCCTGTACAAACAATAACTTCAAACAAAGATTTGGGTGTTATTAAATTAGCAGAAGACACCAATAGTTTAAATGAAATTGTTATTGTTGCAGAAAAATCTACAGTAGATATTCGTTTAGATAAAAAAATATACAATGTTGGTAAAGATATGACTGTAAAAGGTGGTACAGCATCAGATGTTTTAGATAATGTACCTTCTGTAGACGTAGATCCTGAAGGAATTGTAAGTTTAAGAGGAAGTGAAAATGTTAGAATTTTAATCGATGGAAAACCTTCTGCACTTGTAGGTTTAAATGGTGCAGATGCTCTTAGACAGTTACCTTCAGATGCAATTGAGCGTGTAGAAGTTATTACTTCTCCTTCAGCAAGATATGATGCAGAAGGAACTGCAGGAATTTTAAATATAATTTTAAGAAAAGGAAAAGCTACTGGTTTTAACGGTTCTGTAAACGTAACAGTAGGAGATCCTGCAAATTACCAAGGTTCTGTGAACTTAAACATGCGTTCAGAAAAAATTAATATTTTTTCTAATATAGGTTATAATGATAGACAAGGTCCTGGAAATTATCTTTCAGACATTACTTATCTTTCTAACGGAAGCATAGACAGTTTAAGAACAGAAAACAGAGAGTTTGACAGAGTTAGAAGAGGTTACAATGCAAATATTGGTCTAGAATATTTTTTAGATGATAAAAGCTCAATTACAGGTACTATATTTTTAAGAAATTCTAATAATCAGAATTTATCTACAAATAATATTAGTTCTTTTGATACTTCAGGAAACAACTTATACAACTCTACAAGAATACAAGATGAAGATGAAAAAGATGAATCTTTACAATTTTCTTTAAACTACGTAAACAACTTTAATGATAAAGGACACAAACTATCTTTAGACTACCAATACAATGCAAGTAAAGAAAATGAAGCTGCAGACATTACAGATATAAACCCAGAGTTTAACACTACAAATGAACTTTCTGTAGATAATTTATTTCAAGCAGATTATGTATTACCTATTGGCGAAAACTCTCAATTTGAAGCTGGTTATAGAGGTAATTTCCAAGATTTAAAATCAGATTATTTAGTAATTGCACCAAATTTAGACCCAAGATTTAACCCTTCTAATAATTTAGAATTTATTCAAAATGTAAATGCATTTTATACACAATTTGGTAGTAAAATTAATAAATTTTCTTATTTATTAGGTTTAAGAGCAGAAATTACTGCAATAGATATAAACTTAATAAATACACAAGAAAGTTATAAAAAGAGGTTTACAGACTTTTTTCCTACAGTTAATTTAGGTTACGAATTAACAGAAGACCAAAGTTTTACATTGGGTTATAGTAGAAGATTAAGAAGACCAAGATCTAGATTTTTAAATCCGTTTGAAAACAGAGCAAGTGAAACTGTAATTTCTAAAGGAAACGTAGATTTAGACCCAACTTATACAAATTCTTTCGATCTAGGATATTTAAATAGATGGGGTAAATTAACCTTAAACTCTTCAATTTACTACCAACATTCTACTAACAATATAGAAAGAGTAAATAGACAAGAAGTTAGAATTATAAACGGACAAGAAACAAATATTCTAGTAAGACAACCAATTAACTTAGCTTCAGAAGACAGAATGGGTTTTGAGTTTAATGCAAACTATAATCCTTCAAAAAAATTACGTTTCTCTGGTAGTTTTAACTTTTTTCAGTTTGAAACAGATGGAGAATATAATTATACTTTAACAAACCCAACTACTAACGAAATTACCAACGTAACTCAGGTTTTTGATGCAAAAAGTACTTCTTGGTTTACACGTTTCGACGCAAGAGTTAGTTTACCATTAGATATAGAATGGCAAACAAGATTATTTTATAGAGGGCCAAGAAGCGACGCACAAAGTGATACAGATGGTCTTTTCTCTGCAAACTTAGCTTTTAGTAAAGACATTTTAAAAGATAAAGGAACCTTAGTTTTAAACGTTAGTGATGTTTTTAACTCTAGAAAACGTGTAACAAATGCATTTGCACCAAGTAGAGAAAACCCAACAAACATAACAAACCAAACGTTTCAATGGCGAGTTCGCCAAGTTTCTTTAAACTTCACATACAGATTCAATCAAAATAAAAGTAAAAAAGAAAGAAATTCAGAACCAACCGAAGAAGATGGTGGTGGTGAGTTTTAAAAAACATTATTGTTTGGGCGTTTAAACAGGCTTTTCGCACTCGCTTTTTTTCTAAAAAGAAAAAAGAGCTCAAACAATTGCTTCAATCCCTAACGCAATCACTCAAACCCCATAAAAAAACTCGTTCAATTAAATTGAACGAGTTTTTTGTTAACATATATTGTAAAAAGAACTACTTTCCTTCAGCAGCCTTTTTTGCTTCTTTCTTTAATGTAATATTTTCCCAAATAGTTCCACCAATCCAATAAGGAACTACAAATGTTAATAAGAAAATTAACAACCAAAAACCAGCTGTAAAAATAAACATGAATAAAACCAATCCTGAAAATTGAGAAAAATCTAACATTTTAATATCTTTATATAATTATACATGCAAAAATAAGATATATTTTCAAATTTCGCTACCTAAATCTAAAATTTTTCAAGACTATTTTATCTTATCTGTACAGAACTATTCTACATAGTTTTTTGTAAATTTGCTCATCTTAAAATTACAATCTTTTATTATGAAATATAGAATAGAAAAAGACACAATGGGAAACGTAGAAGTTCCTGCAGACAAATATTGGGGAGCACAAACAGAACGCTCTCGTAATAATTTTAAAATTGGTGCTGCAGCCTCTATGCCATTAGAAATTGTGTATGGTTTTGCATATCTAAAAAAAGCTGCTGCATTTACAAATGCAGAGTTAGGCGTTTTAGCAGAAGAAAAAAGAGATTTAATAGCACAAGTTTGTGATGAAATTTTAGAAGGTAAATTAGACGACCAATTTCCATTAGTAATTTGGCAAACAGGTTCTGGTACACAATCTAACATGAATGTGAACGAAGTAATTGCTAACAGAGCACATGAAATTGCAGGTAAAGTAATTGGTGAAGGTGAAAAAACCATTCAACCAAATGATGATGTAAACAAATCTCAATCATCTAACGATACTTTTCCTACAGGTATGCATATTGCTATCTATAAAAAAATTAAAGAAAACACAATACCAGGAATTATACAATTAAGAAACACTTTAAATGACAAAGCAATTGCATTTAAAGATGTTGTAAAAATTGGTAGAACACATTTAATGGATGCAACTCCGTTAACTTTAGGTCAAGAATTTTCTGGTTATGTTGCACAATTAGACTTTGGTTTAAAAGCATTAGAAAATACATTAGCACACTTAAGTCAATTAGCATTAGGAGGAACTGCAGTAGGAACTGGTTTAAATACACCTGCAGGTTATGACGTATTGGTTGCAAAATATATAGCAGATTTTACAGAATTACCTTTTATAACAGCAGAAAATAAATTTGAAGCTTTAGCTGCACATGATGCATTGGTAGAAACACACGGAGCTTTAAAACAAGTATCTGTTTCTTTAAATAAAATTGCAAACGATATTAGAATGATGGCTTCTGGACCAAGATCTGGAATTGGAGAAATTATAATTCCTGCAAACGAACCAGGTTCTTCTATTATGCCAGGTAAAGTAAATCCAACACAAGCAGAAGCCATTACAATGGTTTGTGCACAAGTAATGGGTAACGATGTTGCTGTAACAGTTGGTGGTACACAAGGGCACTATGAATTAAACGTTTTTAAACCTATGATGGCTGCAAATGTTCTACAATCTGCTCAATTAATTGGAGATGCTTGTGTTTCTTTTGATGAGAATTGTGCAGCAGGAATAGAACCAAATCATACTAGAATTACAGAATTAGTAAATAATTCTTTAATGTTAGTAACTGCTTTAAATACTAAAATTGGTTATTACAAAGCTGCAGAAATAGCAAATACTGCTCACGCAAACGGAACAACTCTAAAAGTTGAAGCTGTTCGTTTAGGCTACGTTACTCCAGAGCAATATGACGAATGGGTAAAACCAGAAGAAATGACTGGAAGTTTAAAATAAATTTAAAATTACAATATTAAAAAAAGCTGTAATTAATTTTACAGCTTTTTTTTAGCTATAAGAATAATCATAATAAAAGATAATGAAGATGACAAATCACGAAGAGTTTATGAGTGAAGCTGTAAAAGCAGCTTTAAAAGGAATGAGTAACAATGAAGGTGGGCCTTTTGGTTGTATAGTTGTAAAAGACGGTAAAATTGTAGGTAGAGGAAATAATAAAGTAACTTCTACGAACGACCCAACTGCACATGCAGAAGTAACAGCAATTAGAGATGCTTGTAAAAATTTAGGTTCATTTCAACTAGATGGTTGTGTTGTTTATACTTCTTGCGAACCTTGTCCTATGTGTTTAGGTGCAATTTATTGGGCAAGACCAGATAAGGTATACTATGGAAGTAATCAGCAAGATGCTGCGAACATTGGTTTTGACGACGAATTTATTTATAAAGAAATTCCTTTACCATACGAAAAAAGAAGTATTCCTTTTGAGCAAATAGGAAGAGAAATTGCTTTAGAACCTTTTCAGAAATGGTCTGAAAAAGAAGACAAAACAGAATATTAAACAAAAAAAATCCGAAGCTTTAACTTCGGATTTTTTTTATATTTATTTTACAAATAACGTTCTTTTACAATATTTAGATGATGCAATTGATGTCCTGAGAAAAGATATCCTAAAGCTCTAACAGACATATCATTTCCTGAAGCAATGCCAACTCGTAACAAGGCTTCTTCAGAAAAACTTTTAAATAATTGAATTGAGGATTTTCTAAGCGTATCCATTTCGTCTAATAAATCTACAAATTCTAATTCATTAGCATTTCCATAATCAACAAAAACATCTTGGTCCATACTTGGTAAAGATGTTTTATCATTTCTTGCAAAACATAAAGCTCTGTAAGAAAAAACACGCTCTGTATCTATTATATGTTGTATCACCTCCTTTATAGTCCACTTTCCTTCAGCATAAGAAAAAGTTTCTTTCTCTTTAGCTAAATTTCTAAATAAGTTGTTAAATTCAATTTGAGAACTTTCTAAATTTTCAATAATAGATTTACTTTCTATAGAAACTAACGCTATGTACTGCTCAAAATAAGGATTATATTCAGTTTTAGATATCATAAAACTTTTATTTTTTTGATTTAAAAACACCAAATAAATTAGAGAAAAAACCTTTGGTTTCTTCATTTTCATGATAACCATAACTGTATTTCCCATAACCATAGCCGTAACCATAACCATAGCCGTAACCATAACCATACTTACTTTTTATAGAGAAATCATTTAATACATAACTAATATTTGTAACTTCTTTATTTCTGTATTTATCGTCAATCATCTTCATCATTCCTCTTTCTGTATAATTTTGACGAACAACATAAATTACAGCATCTGAATATTTAAACAATTCTAAAGCATCTGAAACTAAACCAACTGGTGGTGTATCTATAATTACATAATCATAATCTTTTTGTAATTGCTTAATCATTTCATCTGCGGCATTACCTAATAATAGCTCAGACGGATTTGGTGGAATTGGACCTGATAATATTAAATCTAAATTCGGAATTTTTGTTTGTGTAATAACTTCCTTTAAAGTTTTCTGTTTAATTAAATAATTTACAATTCCAACATCATTTGGCAAACCAAAATCATCGTATATTTTTGGCTTTCTTAAATCTAAACCAAGTAACACTGTTTTTTTTCCGCTTAAAGCAAAAACAGTTGCCATATTTATAGATATCATTGTTTTACCCTCACCACTTACAGAAGAAGTTAATATTAAAGTTTTAGAATCATCTTCATTAGTATTTTTAAATAAAAATTGAATATTTGATCTTAATGCTCTAAAAGATTCAGAAACTGAAGATTTTGGTCTTTCAAAAACAGCTAAATTGTTATTACCTGTATTTTTTCCTACAACTCCTAAAACTGGAATTGCATAATTATTTTGAATTTCTTCTGCAGTGTGTATTTTATTATCTAAAACTTCTCTAATTATAATATAAAACAAAGGCAAAACTGTACCTAACATTATAGCTATTAAATAATTAAAACTAGGTAATGGGTAATTTGGCCCCTGCCCTAAATCTTTAGCAGTATCTATAATTTTTACATCAGAAACATTGGCAGCAATTGCTGTACCTGCTTCATATCTTTTTTGCTTTAAGTAATTATAATTGGCTTCTGACAACTCATAATCTCTTTGATAAGAAAGTAGACCTTGTTCTTTTTTTGGTAACTTTTTTTTCTGAGATTGATATTTATTTAAATTTGAATTTAATTTTCTTAATCTATCATTATTTACTCTTTCTAGAGATGATATGTTTTCTAATAAATTATTTTTTATAATTTGAATTTCTCTAGAAATTTGAATTACATCTGGATGATTGTCTTTTGCATAATCTCTTAAACTCTCTCTAAAACTAGATTTTGTAACTAAATTGTTTATTAACTCAGATATTTTAACATCTTCTAACTGAAGAGATGCTGGTACAAGATTGTCTCTATTATATTTATTATTAGAATTTAAATAAGTTCTTAAATTTCTTAAATAATCATTATAATTTAATACTTGCTGCTTATCTTTTTCTAAACTTATTGCTTCACCAAATATTTCAGACCCTTGTGTAGATAAATCAAAAATATTATTTGCTTCTCTATAGTTTCCAAGATCTTTTTCTAGTTTAGTTAACTTTTTTTCTTCTGCTATAAATAAAGTATCAATATAAGCTTGTGTATTTACAGCATATTCTATTTTTTGAATTTTCTTAATAGAATCTAAAACTTTTACTGTCGCATTTAAATAATCTTCTATTCGCTTTTTATTACCTCCTTGTTTAGATAACCTTAGCATTGAAGCTGCATTGGTTATACTACTTACATTAACACCTTTATTTGCACCAACTGTACCATCAAAATCAGAAAATTGTATATAATATTTTTCACCTACTTTAAATGGGCTTACTTGCTTCATTTTAAAGTTAAAAAAAGGTGTTTTTATAGTTTCATTAATTTTATATTCTTTAGAAAAAGTTAGTTCTTTAGTTGGTAAATTAACAATACTATTTGTTTCATAAATAACTAATGCATTGTTACCTGACTCGTTAAAATCAAAAGAAAGTTTAAAAGTATCTTCACCAGTAAGTTCTACATTTATTAATTTATTATACAACTGTGGTTCTTTTGTGTTTAGTTGAACTACAAAAGGGGTATAACCATATTTATCTTCTTTTCTAAATCTACCCTCTTGAAGGTAATTTATATAAAAATTCAATCTTTTAACCACAATTTCATTATGAGACCTAGACCTCAATATAACTTTAACGGTCTCTAACTCATCACTAGACCCTCCCCAATTAAAAGCTATATTAGTTCCTGTAGAAAAAAGTGGATTACTTTCTTCTTTAACTGAAATAACAGTATCTAAACTATAAATTTCTTTCATATAACCATTCATAAACTTAGCTACTATTAAGCCAATTATAATGGTTACTAAAAAAAGTTTCCAATAAGCCAATACTTTAAAAATATAGTCTTTAACATCTATATTTCCTACAGCTGAAGTCTGTACTCCTTTGGATTGATTACTCATATTATAAATTTCTTGCTAAAATTATTGTAGATGTAATTAACGTAAAAATAGAAACAATGGTAGATAAACTTTGCAAACCAGTTGTACCTGTACCCCAAGATTTTTCTTGTAAAGGTTTAATATTAATAATATCATTTGGTTTTATATAAAAAACTTCAGAATTTAAAACATCTATATTTGTTAAATTCACAATAAATTTTTCTGTACCTGTTGTAGATTGTCTAATAATTTCTACAGATTCTCTATTACCAACATCTGTTATGTCTCCAGAACTAGCTACTGCATCTATAATAGAAACTCTGTTTTGATATATTATATTGGTACCTGGTTGATTAATTTCGCCAATAATAGTGTATCTAATTCCTGATAACTTTACTGAAACAAACAAACTTTTGTCTTTCTTTATATATTCTTCCGTAATTTTATTTTCTATCTTTTTTCTAACCTCCAATGTTGTATAACCCAAAACATTAATTTCACCTAAAGTAGGTATTCTAATATTCCCGTAATTATCAACACTATAATCAGAAAAATAACCTTGGTTATTACTAGATGAATTTCTACTAGAGCTAGCACCACTTGCACTTCTATTTTCTTTTTGAAAAACAGCAACAATATCTTCATTTTTAGATGTAATAGTAATATTTAAAATATCATCTATTTGCAACTTATATGGTACATTATTAATTCTTTTAATTTCTGAGCTTGACGTTGGTGTTCCTTGAAAATAAGTTAATTCTTTGTTAGAAACGCAAGAACTTAAAGAAACTACCAATAAGAGTAAGACTAAGTATTTTTTCATTTTAAATTTTAAAAACAATAACTACAAATATACTTTTTATAAGTGTAAAGCTATAATTTTATTTTATTTTCGTCCTTCATTTATATAGAATGCTACATCAACAAAGAAATTATATTCAATTTTTATTAAAAGCAAGTAATCAACATGGGGTTCATTCTCCTTTTATTTATCTATTTGTAACCAAATGTTTATACAATAAAATAGATAAAAATTCATGGAGAAAGTTCATGAACTACAAACAACAATTATTAGACAACAAAAAAAGCATAAAAGTCACAGATTTTGGTGCTGGTTCTAAAGTTTTTAAAAATGATGAACGTGAGGTTTCTAAAATTGTAAAAGTTGCAGGAATTTCTAACAAGAAAGCAAAACTATTACTTAAAATTACAGATTATTTTAAACCAAAAAACATTTTAGAAATAGGAACTTCTTTAGGCTTGGGAACATCTGCCTTTAAAATTGGAAATAATAATTCTGTAATAACAACTTTAGAAGGTTGTACAGAAACTAGTAAAATTGCAAAAGAATTATTTGAAAAAAATAATATTGATAATATTGAAATTATAAATGGAGATTTCTCTAAAACGCTTTCTTCTGCAATTAATAACAATAAATTTGACACAATTTACTTTGATGGCAATCATACCAAAGAAGCAACTTTAAGTTATTTTGAAAAATGTTTACCAACAATTCACAATGAATCTTATTTTATTTTTGATGATATTTATTGGAACAAAGGCATGAAGGAAGCTTGGAATGAAATAAAAAATCACCCAAAAGTTACAGTAACGGTAGATCTTTTTTACTTCGGAATTGTTTTCTTTAGAAAAGAACAAGCTAAAGAGCATTTTAAGATTAGAGTTTAACAATTTATTTGAAAAGAAACTTTGTAACTTTGATATTTTAAAAATTAGACTACTACAAAATGAAAATATATACAAAAACTGGTGATGCTGGTACTACTGCCCTATTTGGCGGAACAAGAGTAAAAAAATACAATTTACGAATAGATAGTTATGGAACTGTAGATGAATTAAACTCTTATATTGGTTTAATTAAAGATCAAGAAATTTCTAACTACGTTAAAGAATCTCTTTTAAAAATTCAAAATGAACTTTTTACTTTAGGAGCCATGTTAGCAACTCCGCCAGAAAAAGAAACCTTAAAATCTGGTAAAGAGCGATTAAATATTCCTAAAATAGATGAAGATTCTATTTTATTTCTTGAAAATGAAATAGATAAAATGGACTCTGAACTTCCTCAAATGACTCATTTTATTCTTCCAGGAGGCCACCAAGCAGTGTCATTTTGTCACGTATCAAGATGTGTTTGTAGACGCGCAGAACGATTATCTGTAGAGTTAAACGACCAGGAAGCAATAAATAACGACATCTTAAAATACCTAAACAGACTTTCTGACTATCTTTTTGTGTTGGCACGAAAATTGTCTAAAGATTTAGAAATAGAGGAGTTTAAATGGATTCCTAAGAAAAATTAAAAAGTTCTTTTTTTATCGAATTGAAGAAATATAATTTTAACAAACACATAATTCACTGATTTTAAGCGTTTAATAAAAATTAATATTTACTTCACAATAAATTTCTTAAAAAAGACTTGCATAATTCAGTAAAAAAATTATTTTTGCACAAAATTAAACAATAAGAAATGTATTGGACATTAGAATTAGCATCATATTTAGCAGATGCGCCTTGGCCAGCAACCAAAGACGAGTTAATAGATTACGCTATTAGAACTGGATCTCCTTTAGAAGTAGTAGAAAACCTACAAGATATAGAAGATGAAGGTGATGCGTATGACTCAATTATTGAGATTTGGCCAGATTATCCAACCGAAGATGATTATCTTTGGAATGAGGATGAATACTAAACATAATAATAAAATATAAAAGTCTCTAAAGAGGCTTTTTTTTTGTTTTCTTTTTAACTAAAGAAAGCCATTTTTTATGGTTTATAAAAACCTGATATACAACCAAATAATATCGCTAATTTTTTAGCAAATAAAAACATATAAATAATGAGTATTTTAAATTCAGTAATAAAACTTTTTGTAGGTGATAAACAACAGAAAGATTTAAAACTTTTACAACCAATTGTAGAAGATGTAAGAAAATTCGAATCAGCTTTTTCTAAGCTTTCAAACGATGAGTTAAGGGCAAAAACCATTGAATTTAAAGCAAGAATAAAAACTGCTACAAAAGAATTTGACGATAAAATTACTGCTTTAGAAGAAGAAGCAATAAAAGCAGATATAGATAGACAAGAAGATATTTATGCTGAAATTGATACTTTAAAAGATGATGCTTATAAAGTTTCTGAAGAAACTTTATTACAGATTATGCCAGAAGCTTTTGCTGTGGTAAAAGAAACTGCAAAGCGTTTTGTAGAAAATAAAGAAATAGAAGTAACTGCAACTCCTTTTGATCGAGAAATGTCTGGAGAAAGAGAACATGTTGTTTTACAAGGTGATAAAGCTCTTTGGGCAAACTCTTGGGATGCTGCAGGAAAACCAGTTACTTGGGACATGGTTCATTATGATGTACAATTAATTGGTGGTTCTGTTTTACACCAAGGTAAAGTTGCAGAAATGATGACTGGTGAAGGAAAAACATTAGTTTCTACTCTACCCGTTTACTTAAATGCGTTAACAGGTAATGGTGTGCATTTAGTAACTGTAAATGATTATTTAGCAAAACGTGATAAAGCTTGGATGGGACCAATTTTTGAGTTTCACGGTTTTACAACAGATTGTATAGATTATCACCAACCAAATTCTGATGCTCGAAGAAAAGCATACAATGCAGATATTACCTATGGTACAAATAACGAATTTGGTTTCGATTATTTACGTGATAATATGGCTAGTTCTAAAGACGATTTAGTACAAAGACCACCAAACTATGCTATTATAGATGAAGTAGATTCTGTTTTAATTGATGATGCAAGAACACCATTAATTATCTCTGGTCCTGTACCACAAGGAGACAGACATGAATTTAACGAATTAAAACCATTAGTAAACGATATTGTTGGTATACAAAGTAAATACTTAATTGGTGTTTTAGCAGAAGCAAAAAAACTAATTGCAGCTGGAGACACTAAAGAAGGTGGTTTTCAATTATTAAGAGTTTACAGAGGTTTACCAAAAAACAAAGCATTAATTAAGTTTTTATCTCAAGAAGGAAACAAACAAATTCTTCAAAAGACAGAAAACTATTACATGGCAGATAATAACAAATTAATGCCAGAAGTAGATGAAGCTTTATGGTTTGTTATTGAAGAAAAAAACAACCAAATAGATTTAACAGATAAGGGAATTGCACATTTATCTGAAAAAACACAAAACGACAGCTTCTTTGTCTTACCAGATATAGGTGTAAAAGTAGGCGAAATAGATAATTCTAATGAAACTGCAGAAGAAAAAGCTGCTAAAAAAGAAGAATTGTATAAAGACTTTAGTGTTAAGAGTGAACGTATTCATACAATGAATCAGCTTTTAAAAGCATATACTGTTTTTGAAAAAGATGTAGAATATGTAGTAATGGAAAATAAAGTAATGATTGTTGATGAACAAACGGGGCGTATTATGGATGGGCGTCGTTATTCAGATGGTTTACACCAAGCAATTGAAGCAAAAGAAAATGTAAAAATTGAAGATGTAACACAAACGTTTGCAACTGTAACGTTACAAAATTACTTTAGAATGTATCGTAAGCTATCTGGTATGACAGGTACTGCAATTACAGAAGCTGGAGAATTATGGGAAATCTATAAATTAGATGTTGTAGAAATTCCTACAAACAAACCAATTCAAAGAAACGATAAAGAAGATTTAGTTTATAAAACTGCTCGTGAAAAATACAACGCAGTCATAGAAGATATTGTAAAACTAGTAGCAGAAAAAAGACCTGTTTTAGTTGGTACAACTTCTGTAGAAATTTCAGAATTATTAGGTAGAATGTTACAAATGCGTAAAATTCCTCATAATATATTAAATGCAAAATTACACAAAAGAGAAGCAGATGTTGTTGCAGAAGCTGGTAAACCTGGTGTAGTAACAATTGCAACAAACATGGCTGGTCGTGGTACAGATATTAAACTTTCTAAAGAAGTAAAAGAAGTTGGTGGTTTGGCGATTATTGGTACAGAAAGACATGATTCTAGACGTGTAGACAGACAGTTAAGAGGTCGTGCTGGTAGACAAGGAGACGTTGGTTCTTCTCAATTCTATGTAGCTTTAGACGATAATTTAATGCGTCTTTTTGGTTCTGATAGAATTGCAAAAATGATGGATAGAATGGGATTAAAAGATGGTGAAGTAATTCAGCATTCTATGATTTCTAAATCTATTGAAAGAGCACAAAAGAAAGTTGAAGAAAATAACTTTGGTATTAGAAAACGTCTGTTAGAATATGATGATATTATGAACGCTCAGCGAGAGTTTGTTTATAAGAGAAGACGTAATGCTTTAGACGGTAAACGTTTGCAAGTAGATATTGCAAATATGATTTATGAAACTTGTGAATCTATTATTAACAATAATAAAGCTGCAAAAGATTTTCAAAATTTCGAATTCGAATTAATTAAGTTTTCATCAATGACTTCTCCTTTTTCTGAAGAAGAGTTTAATAAATTGAGTGAAAAAGAAATTGCAGATAAATTATTTGATATTGTTTCTGAGCATTATAAAACTAAAATTGAAAGAAATGCCGTTTTAGCTTTTCCTGTAATTAAAGATGTTTTTGAAAACGAAGGAGATAGATATGAACGCATTGTAGTTCCTTTTACAGACGGAATAAAGTCTTTACAAGTTGTTACTAACTTAAAAGAAGCTTATGAAACTGAAGGAAAAAGCTTAGTTACAGATTTTGAGAAAAACATTACATTAGCAATTATAGATGAGAATTGGAAAGATCATTTACGTAAAATGGATGAATTAAAACATTCTGTACAAAATGCATCTTACGAACAAAAAGATCCTTTATTAATTTATAAGTTTGAAGCTTTTGAATTGTTTAAGAAAACGGTAGATGAAATAAATAAAGAAGTATTATCTTTCTTATTTAAAGGAGAATTACCAACACAAGATAGCTCTCAAATATCTGAAGCTCGTCAAGAAAAAAGAGAAAGTTTAAATACCAGTAAAGCAGATGTACAAAACTCTACTGAGCAAGCTATTTCTAACTCTCGTCAACAATCTTCTGAACCAGTTGAAACAATTGTAAGAGAACAACCAAAAGTTGGACGAAACGAACGTGTTACAATTAAAAATGTAATGAGTGGTGAAGAAAAAGAAGTAAAATTTAAACAAGCTATTCCTTTAATTGAAAAAGGTGAATGGGTTTTAGTGAATAATTAAAACATAAATTATTACATACAAAAAAAACCGTTTAGAAAAATCTAAACGGTTTTTTTATATGATTAAATTCTAATAATTTAGAACTGAGTATCCATTTGTAAATATTGTAAAAACTCTTTCTTAGTTTCTTTATCTTTAAATTTTCCACCAAATTCTGAAGTTACCGTAGAACTTTCTATATCTTTAATTCCTCTAGAATTTACACACAAATGTTTAGCATCTATTACACAGGCAACATCTTGTGTTCCTAAAGCTTCTTGCATAGCCTGTACAATTTGCATTGTTAAACGCTCTTGTACTTGTGGTCTTTTAGCAAAATACTCTACAATTCTGTTCATTTTAGATAAACCAATAACTTTTCCGTCAGAAATATAAGCAACATGTGCTCTACCAATAATTGGTAATAAATGATGCTCGCAGGTAGAATATACAACAATATTTTTTTCTACTAACATTTCACCATAATTGTAATTATTGTCAAACGTAGAAGCTTTTGGCATATTTTTAGGATCTAAACCCATAAACATTTCATTTACAAAAGCTTTGGCAACTCTTTTAGGAGTTCCTTGTAAACTATCATCTGTTAAATCCATTCCTAAAGTTTGTAAAATATCTTTTACGCTTTCTTGGATTTTTGCTATTTTTTCTTCGTTAGAAATATCAAATGCATCTGGTCTTATTGGATTTTCCGCAGAAGTTGCCACATGATTTTCTCCTAATTCGTCAATTCTATCGTCATTCATTTTGCTGTTCAATTCAAACATTTCACTCTTTATTAAAGTGCAAATTTACGTGTTTGCAACGTATTATTTTAATTTCTTAATAAATTAAAACTATCTAGTTATAATTTGTTACCCCTTTAGTTGGTTTATCAATTCAGATAGAGAGCAATTATTTTGTTCACCAGAATTCATGTTTTTTAAAGTATAAAGATCGTTTTCTACTTTAGAAACAACAAATTCTATTTCTCTGTTTGTAACATATTTCCATTGTCGTTTTTGCGCCTTATTACTTTCACCTAAATCTGGATAAAATTCTGATTTAACATTATTTTCTCTTAAAGTTTTTATGGCTTTCATTTTTTGAATATCTGTAGCAGCTTCAAAATTTAAAAAAATAACCTTTGGTTTTGGTAAGTCTACTGTTTTAAACAACTCTAATTCTTCTAAAACTAAGTAAATTCTATCTAACCCAAAAGAAATTCCAACTCCAGAAACATCTTTTAAACCAAAGATTCCTGTTAAATCGTCATATCTTCCACCACCACCAATAGAACCCATTTTTACGCCTTCTGGTGCAGCAACTTCAAAAATTGCACCTGTATAATAATTTAAGCCTCTTGCTAAAGTAACATCTACTTCTAATGCTGCAGTTTCTAAACCTAATTCTTCTACAGAATTAATTACAAAACGTAACTCTTCTACTCCACTTGTTCCTTCTTCAGAAGACAATAACATGGTTTCTAATGAAACTAATTTATCTATATTAGAACCAGTAAAATCGAATAAAGGTTGTACTTTTTCTATCGCTTCTTCCGTAATTCCTTTAGATAACATTTCTTTTACAACGCCATCTTTTCCTATTTTATCTAGCTTATCTAAAGCAACTGTAAAATCTATTAATTTATCTTGTGCGCCAATAACTTCTGCAATTCCAGAAAGTATTTTTCTATTGTTTATTTTAATTGTTGTTCCTGCTAAACCTAAATTTGTAAAAACAGTATCATATAATTGCACAAACTCTACTTCTTGCCACAAAGATTTACTTCCAACAACATCTGCATCGCACTGAAAAAACTCTCTAAAACGTCCTTTTTGTGGTCTGTCTGCTCTCCAAACTGGTTGTACTTGGTACCTTTTAAAAGGAAATGTAATTTCGTTTTGATGTTGTACTACGTATCTTGCAAAAGGTACTGTTAAATCGTAACGTAATGCTTTTTCTGAGATTTGAGAAGTAACTTTTAAACTGTTTTTTTCTGTTAAAAGTTTATCATCTGCTTTCTTTAAAAAATCTCCAGAATTTAAAATCTTAAAAATAAGTCTATCTCCTTCTTCCCCGTATTTTCCCATTAAAGTTGATGAGTTTTCAAAACTAGGAGTTTCAATTGGTTGAAATCCAAAAGTTTCAAAAGCTGTTTTAATCGTATTCATAATATACGTACGATTGGCAACTTCTATTGGTGAAAAATCTCTAGTTCCTTTTGGGATGCTTGGTTTCATAAAATTCTTTTATCAGTTATCAATTTAGATTTATAAACAAATCTAATTACTAAATTCATTTATAAACAACAATTGTTTCTTTGCGAGCGCAAATATCGTGAAAAAGTTATAATTTTTTAGGTGTTCTAAAGCTTTTATTTCGTCTTCTTAAAGAGTAAATAGACGCATTTAATTCGAAGCCTAACAAAAGTATAATTGCGTTTAACCAAATAAATAGCATTAATATTAAAAGTGTACCGATAGAACCATACAACTCGTTATATTTTGCAAATTCATTTACATAATACCCAAATAAATAGAACGTTAAAATAGATAAAAGCGTAGTAAAAACAGCTCCTGGAGAAAGAAACGCAGAATGTTTTCCTTCTTTTACGCCATAATGGTATAACATAGAAACCGTAAGAAATATCATTAATAAAAAGATAAAACCTCTTCCTAATTGTATCCAAATTAAATTAGATTCTAACCAACCTAAAGAAACCATATCTTTTAGAATCAATTCAAAAAAGATAATTAAGGTAACTGTTACCAATAAAAAAAGTACAATTACAATAGAAACTAACATGGCTACAAAATAAGATTTGAATACATTTCTTACTTCTTTAACATGATAAGAGTATTCAAATCCGCCAAAAATAGCATTTACACCATTTGTCATTAAAAATATTGAACCAATAAAACCAAAAGACAACAAACCACCATATTGATTTTTTATGATATCTACCAACACAGAATCTACAGCATCAAAGGTTTTTGGTGGTAAAACATCAGAAATAATAGAAAGTAAACCTTCTTGCGCACCTTCTATTGGCAAAAACGGAATTAACGTTAAAACGAATAATAAAAACGGAAAAATTGCCATAAAGAAACTATATGCAATACCGCCTGCTCTTGTTGTTAATGCACCTTCTATAATACCTATAAAGTACATTTCTAGAACGTCGTATAAAGACATACCTTCTAAACCAGGAATTTTAATTTTCTTCCCAATTTTCACCAAAATATTTAAAATTGGTATTTTATGTAGTTTGTCTTCTATTTCTTTTGTCATTATTTATAGATACAAGGTTTTATCTAGCATTTATTGTTTCTAATCGATTATAATTTTATAATCTAAGAGTAAACCCGTAAGATTATCTTTACTAAACTTTGTTCCTTTTAAACGATTATTCTCTGGTTTTATATTGAAATTTTGGGCTGTTCTAAAATCTGATTTTTCTAAATTAGTATCATAAAAAATTGCGCCTTTTAAATTAGAATTATTAAAAACACAGCTAGTTGCAATAGTTTCTGTAAAATCTACTTCTTCTAAATTACAACCTACAAACTTTGTATTGGGTATTTTTAACTGATAAAAGGAAGACAAATTTAACTGACAATCTGTAAAAGAAATTTGTAATAAAAAAGGATTTACTTCATTAAACTTTACCCCAATCATTTTACAATTAACAAAGGTTACATCTTTAAAAGAAGTATTTGCAACAATAGTATTGCTGAAATTACAATCTGCAAAATCGCATTCTATAAACTGAATATTAGATGCATGAATACCTTCGAAGTTACAATTTACAAAAGTGCAATTGTCATATTCTCCTTTTTTAATTTTCGTTTTACTGAAATCAATTTTAGCATATTCTTCGCTATCAAAATAAGCATCTATCATTTATAAACTTTCATTTTGTTTTGTTAGTTTATAATTTAAATCGCTTTCAATTTTGTTTCCATCAATGTCTAACAATTCTATAAAATCAGCTTCTATTTTGTATTTAAAAGGAGCTTTTTTTAACTCTAAACTTAATATATCTTCTTCAACTTTATAAGTTCCTGTTTCTTTAAAAACACGATCATCTCCTTTACCTTTATATATGGTTTCTAATAAAAAAGTTCCATCAGCATTTAATGTCATTTTATTATCTATTCCTGTACAATTTCCACAAGGTAATTCTCCTTTATAAATTCCAGTAACATCTTTAACATCGTTGCTTTTACAAGCAGAAAAAAATAGAACAAAAATTAATAAAAGTTTAAAAATCTTATTCATAATACTTTCTATTTTAATCCTCTTGCTTTTAACATTGGTGTTGCTTCTGGGTTTCTGCCAGCAAAGGTTTTATACATTTCTGCATAATCCATTGTGTTTCCTTTAGACAATACTTGCTCACGGAATTTCTGTCCGTTTTCTCGAGTTAACAAACCATTGTCTTTAAACCAATCATACGCATCATGACTTAACATTTCTGTCCATAAATAAGAATAATAACCTGCTGCATAACCACCGCTAAAAATATGTGCAAAATAAGTTGAACGATATCTTGGTGGAATTTCATCAACATTTAAATTCATTTTAGCCAAAGCAGTTGCTTCAAATTTAGCAACATCTTCTATTTTTTCATTTGCAGAAATTGTGTGCCATTTCATATCTAAACTAGAAGAACATAAGTTTTCTATCATAGAATAACCTTGGTTAAAAGTACCTGCATCTTTTATTTTTTTCAATAACTCTGCAGGAATTACTTCTCCTGTTTTATAATGAATTGCATAATTGTTTAATATTTCTGGATGTGTAGACCAGTTTTCATTAAACTGAGAAGGAAATTCTACAAAATCTCTTGCTGTACTTGTTCCTGAAATTGAAGCGTATTTCTGATTTCCGAAAAAACCATGTAATGCATGTCCAAATTCATGAAACATTGTTTCTACCTCATCAAAACTAATTAAAGCTGGCTCTCCTGCAGCAGGTTTTGGTGAATTACAAACATTATAAATTACTGGTTTTTGATTACGTAATTTAGATTGTTTTACAAAACTACTCATCCAAGCGCCACCACGTTTGCTGTCTCTAGCGTAAAAATCTCCAAAATACAAACCTAATTTACTTCCATCTTCTTCAAACAATTCATACACCACAACATCTGGGTGATATGTTGGTATGTCTGTACGTTTTTTAAATGTAATACCATATAGTTTTGTAGCTGCGTAGAAAACACCCTTTTCTAACACGTTTGTCATTTCAAAATACGGTTTTACCTCTTCTTCGTTTAAGTTATATTTAGATTTACGAACCTTTTCTGCATAATGATTCCAATCATAAGCAGCCAATTTAAAATCTTTACCTTCTTTCTTAATTTCTGCCTGAATTTCTTTGATTTCTGAACTTGCTTTTTCTAAAGAACCAGGTATTAGGTTTGTAAACATATTAAAAACCTTGTCTGGCGTTGCAGCCATTGTACCTTGTAAACTCCAACTTGCGTAATTATCAAATCCTAAAATTTGTGCTTTTTCTGCTCTTAACAAAGCCATTTTTAATACTAAATTACTAGTATCATAATCACCAGCATCAGATCTATGAACAGATTTATTAAATAATTCTGCTCTAACTTCTCTATTCTCTAAACTCTGTAATGAAGGTTGTTGCGTTGTGTTTATTAACTGAATTTCATACTTTCCATCTTTTTCTAAAGACTTTATTTTTTCTTCAGAAAAACCTTTTAATTGTGCTTTATCAGCTACTACAATTCCGCCTTTTTTACTAGCATCTAATAGTTTTTTTCCAAAATCATTAGATAAACTTGCTATTTCAGAATTAATCTCCTTTAATTTCTCCTTTTTTTCTTCGGATAAATTTGCACCTGCTTTAGAAAAATTCTTAAAATATTCTTTTACTAAATGATTAGACTCTGCATCTAAATTAGCTTCAGATAAGTTATTGTAAACTGTTTTAATTTTAGCAAACAACTGTGTGTTTAGCAAAATATTGTCTGAATGTTTAGAAAATTTTGGTGCTAATTCTTTTTGATTGGCTTTTATAGTATCATTTGTATGAGCACCTGCAAGACCTGAAAAAACCGAATTAACATCATCTAAAACTTTACTACTTTCTTCTAAAGCTAAAATAGTATTATTAAAATTTGGTGCTTCTGGGTTTTCTGTAATTTCTTTAATTGCTTCGTTTTGCAACTTCATTCCTTCTAAAATTGCAGGTAAAAAGTGCGCTGATTTTATTTTAGAGAAATCTGGCGTACCATATTCTAAAGTACTTTTTATTAATAAAGGATTTTTAGAAATATCCATATTTGAGTCTTTTTTTACTTCGTTGGTATTGCAAGAAATTACAAGAACCATTGCAGCTGCTATTGTTATATATTTTTTCATTGTAATTAATCTATTGCTTTTAAACTTAAATCTAAATTGTAAACAGAATGTGTTAGTGCGCCAGAAGAAATAAAATCTACACCACAATCTGCATATTTTCTAATAGTATCTTCGTTAATACCACCAGAAGATTCTGTTAAGCAGGTATCGCCAATTAAAGCAACTGCTTTTCTGGTATCTTCATAATTAAAGTTGTCTATTAAAATTCTATACACACCTTTATTAGACAAAATTTCTTTAATTTCTTCTAAACTTCTAGCTTCTACAATAATCTTAATATCTAGTTTTTTTTCTGCTAAATATTTCTTTGTTTTTGTAATTGCAGCAGTAATTCCGCCAGCAAAATCTATATGGTTATCTTTAATCATTACCATATCATACAAAGCAAAACGGTGGTTCTCTCCTCCTCCAATTTTTACAGCCCATTTTTCTAAAGCTCTTATTCCTGGTGTTGTTTTTCTAGTATCTAAAACTTTGGTTTTTGTTCCTTTTAAAAGATCTGCAAAAAAAGCTGTTTTAGTAGCAATTGCACTCATTCTTTGCATTGCGTTTAAAACCAAACGTTCTGCCATTAAAATAGATTGCGATTTTCCTGAAACATGAAAAACAATATCTCCATATTTTACTTTATCACCATCATTTATAAAAGTTTCTACTTCTAAATCTTTATCTACATAAGAAAAAACTTGTTTTGCAAATTCAACTCCAGCAATAATTCCTTCATCTTTTACCAATAACTTGGCTTTTCCTTGTGCTTCTGAAGGAATACAAGAGAGAGATGTATGGTCTCCATCGCCAATATCTTCACGAATTGCATTGGTTATTATAAGTTCTAATTCTTTATCAAATTGTTCTTTAGATATCATAATTCTATTTTATTCTGATGTAAAAATAACAATTTAATTATGATTTATGAATTATCAAGTCCTACAAATAATTCGTAATTTTGAAGCATGAAAATTAAATTACTTGCCATTGGTAAAACGGATAATAAAAACTTAATTAAATTAATTGAGGAATACCAAAGCCGTTTAAAACATTATATAAAATTTGAGTTAGAAATAATACCAGATATTAAAAATGTAAAGAATTTAAGCGAAGTGCAACAAAAAGAAAAAGAAGGAGAAATTATACTTTCTAAGCTTCAAAACACAGATCAATTAGTTTTGTTAGATGACAAAGGAAAGCACTTTACTTCTATTGAATTTTCTAAATATCTTCAAAAGAAAATGAATTCTGGTATTAAACAATTGGTTTTGGTAATTGGTGGACCTTATGGTTTTTCTGATGCAGTTTATACTAAATCTGTTGGAAAAATATCATTATCTAAAATGACATTTTCCCATCAAATGATTCGTCTTTTTGTTGTAGAACAATTGTATAGAGGTTTTACTATTTTAAAGAACGAACCTTATCATCATGAATAATAAAACTATTTATTAGTTTTCTTTAAAGTTGAAGCGATTCTAAAAATTAAAATAATTTCAAAAATTTCTGCAGTAAATTGCGTTACAATTCCAATTGGTGCAAAAATAACTAGTAATAAACAGATTCCTGTTATTATTTCTATTATTCCTGTCCATTTTGCAAGATCACCAAAATCTAATAATCTTTTAATACCTATACCAAATAAAATACTTAAAACACCATAAGCTATTAGTTGTGCCAAACCGAAAATGCTTAAAAACTCTTCTAAAAAGAATAAAGATACCACATCTAAAACAGAGAAAAACAAGCTAAGTATTACTATTAAAAAAGCACTTATTTGTAATAAATAATTTTTAAACAATGCACCAGAAATTACAAAGCCTCTGTAAAAGAAAAACACAGAAATTATTGCAATTATTTTTATAGATATATAGATACTTTTAAAAGCTAAACTATCTTTCTCGAAGCTTAATAACTCTGCACCAACTTCAAAAAAACCAACTATAAAATAAATAATTCCAAATATCATTGCAGTATTTAACTGCTTGTATATTGTGTCTTTTTTAATTCCTAAAAAGGCGTCAAATTTTCCTGGAACATAGGTTTCTTCAAAGACAGTTTCATAATCAAACCCTAAAACCTCTAAAATTGCTTTTATAGTATAACTTCTAGGAGAAACATCTCCTGCTTCTATTCTTTGTATTGTACGTACATTAATATTGCATTGTTCTACCAACTCTTCTTGTGTAAAACCTTTTTGCTTTCTTAGTTCTAATATTTTTTTACCTAATTCTGGTTGTTTCATAATATGTTGTTTTTGTAATTCCATACAATGTTAGTTCAGTAAATTAAGTTTACAAATTAATTAGTTCTTTTTTAACCCGACATTTCCACGACAAAGCAATGATAGCAATAGTTTTATAGATTTTCTGTTTTTACAGTTTATTTAAAACTTTTAGTATGTTTAATTGTTTTTATATAATCTTGTGGAGAGTAACTTGTTATTTTTTTAAAAGCAATAAAGAAAGGATTGTAAGATGCAAACCCAGTTTTATAGGCCAAAGACTCTAAAGTTTCGGTATTTAAAAAACCTTGTTCTATTAAACAAATAGCATCTTGTATTCTATGTTGCATTCTGTATTCTGAAAAAGAAATTTTAGAATGGTATTTAAATAGATAAACAATATGGCTAATTGGCACTCCTAAAACTTCTGCAATATCACTTTGAGAAAATTTAGCGTTTCTAAAAACTAAACCTTCAACACTTAGTTTATCTACCTCTTTAATATAGCTTATAATATTTAACCTAATATTTGCTTGTAATTTTAAATCTTGATTGTTTTTTACATCCTCTGCTTCTAAAAGCCAAAAAGAATCTGCTTCTTTTTCTAACTCTAAAACAACTTCTTTTTCTTCTAATACAGCCTCATTAAATTTCAGTAAAGTGCTATTAAGAATAGGCAAACCAAATAATATTTCTGGAGAAGTTAAAATTTTAAAGAAAACAAATAACCAAAAAAACATTATAAAAACGCCTAAAGTTTTACCAGAAGGATTAACACCATTTGTTAACTCTGTATACAAAGACATTAAAAGTAAAATACTATTTAAAACATTTACAACATATAAATAGATTGTCCAGTTTTTAACCAAAACAAAATGCTTATTGTTTAATAATAAATCTTTTTTAAACCAAATTTCTTTACTTAATAACCTAAAAATTATTACTAAATAAAATAGAATAAAAATACTTACAAAAAACAAATTAGTAAAAGAACCAAAATAAAAAATAAAGCTATTATCTAAAGATTCTATAGAGTTAATTAAAAACAGAAACGCAATAAAAAGAAGATGCTTAAAGTCTTTTAAATTATATTTTTTCTTAGGAAAAATTAAGTATTTGTAATATAAATAAAAGCAAGGAGCAAGAATTAAATACAATATAGAATAGACACCACTATCTGCTTTAATTACATTTTGCAGACCCAAATGATAACTACCATGTATTGATAGTCGAAAAGAAAGAATACTAATAATTAAAACTAAAAATAAGTTACAAAAAGGATTTGAGTTGTAATACCTAATTAACAGAAACAAGGTAACAACACCAATAATGCCCGTTAACAGAAATAAAAATAGACTTAACAAAATATTATTGAATCTTTCATATCTCAAATGTAATAAAATAGAATATTCTTTGATATTTATTTTACTGATATATTAAAATACTTATTGATTTATTAAAAACACGAATAGTTTATGATTATTATCATATGTTAATCTATCTTTTTTCTCTAAGTTTGGTATGAATATTAGAATGATGTTTTTAGTAATTTCTATCTTTTTAATATTTAAAACACTCCTGTTAATAGATGTTTTTAGTACAAAAGATAACCAAAACTTAGTAGTTTTTTATTTTGGGGGAAATAATAACTAATTCTAGTAAACTCTTTTTAAAAATATACATTAACAGGTTTTTTTTTACTTCTTACATTTTTTAAAAATAGCTACTTTATCATCCTAAAATTGACTTTACAACTTTTCTAAACACTATAAAAATTACTCTATTAGCAACAATTCTTTTTCTAAGACTTATGTTTGTTTACTTTTGCAGAAAATCTGTTTAAAAATCATGAAACTAGTCTTTGCAACCAACAACCTTAATAAACTAAAAGAAGTACAAGAAATGCTTTCTAATTCTATGGAAGTATTAAGTTTAAAAGACATTAATTGTTTTGATGAAGTTGATGAAACTGAAGTTACTTTAGAAGGAAACTCTAAATTAAAAGCAAACCATATTACCAAAAACTTTAATTACAACTGTTTTGCAGATGATACTGGCTTAGAAGTAGAAAGTTTAAACGGAGCACCAGGAGTTTACTCTGCTCGTTATGCTGGCGAACCTTTTAATGCCGAAAATAATATGGAAAAACTATTAAGAGAGTTAAAAGGTAAAGAAAATAGAAAAGCACAATTTAGAACAGCCGTTTGTTTAAATATAGATGGCAAACAGTTTATTTTTGAAGGTGTTTGTAAAGGTGAAATTTTAAAAGAAAAACACGGAGAAACTGGTTTTGGTTACGATCCTATATTTAAACCAGAAGGTTACAACCAATCTTTTGCAGAAATGAGTGCAGAAGAAAAAAACAAAATTTCTCATAGAGGTTTGGCAATTCAGAAATTGGTAACATTTTTATCTAATTATAAATCATAAATTTATTGCTACTGCTTTTTAACAAACATTCTTAAATGGAAAAAAAATCTTACAGAAAACATTTTATGCTATTACTAGTTACGCTAATTGCATTATTTGTTCTAAACATAAGTTTGGGTTCTGTTTCTATTCCTTTTAAAGATATTTTAAACACACTAATTGGTAATACTGCCGCCAAAGAAAGTTGGGAAACAATTATTTTAAATTTTAGACTACCAAAAGCAATAACCGCTCTTTTAGTGGGTTCTGGTTTATCTGTTGCAGGTTTATTAATGCAAACATTATTTAGAAACCCTTTAGCTGGCCCATTTGTATTGGGTATTTCATCTGGCGCAAGTTTAGGTGTTGCTTTGCTAATTTTAGGATCTTCTCTTTTTAGTGGTTTTTTTCTCACCAATACAATTTCTAATTGGTCTTTGCCAATTGCATCTAGTTTGGGTGCTTTTTTAGTTTTATCTGCAGTAATTATTGCTGCCAGTAAAGTTAAAAACACCATGTCTATTTTAATTATTGGACTAATGTTTGGTAGCTTAACATCGGCAATTATAAGTGTTTTGTCTTATTTTAGTGAAGCAGCACAAATTCAGCAATTTATATTTTGGAGTTTTGGTAGTTTAGGTAACTTATCTTGGACAGAACTTGCTATCTTTATCAGTATTTACAGTATAGGAATTTTAGCAACAATAGCCATTATAAAACCTTTAAACAGTTTTCTTTTAGGAGAAAATTATGCAAAAAGCTTGGGGATAAATGTAAAAAGAAGCAGAAACATTATTTTACTAATTACAAGTATTTTAACAGGTGTAATTACAGCTTTTGCTGGTCCTATTGCTTTTATTGGTTTGGCAGTTCCTCATATTGCCAGAATGCTTTTTTCTACTTCTAATCATAAAATACTAATACCAGCAGTTATCATTTTAGGTGCTATAATTATGCTTATTTGCGACGGAATTGCACAATTACCAACTAGCGAATTTACGCTACCTATAAACGCAATAACCTCTTTATTTGGCGCGCCAATTGTAATTTGGTTGTTAATTAGAAAAAAGAAATTGTTTGTTTAAATGGTAGAAAAGTCTAAAAATAGCATTCTAAAAACCGAAAACTTAACTATAGGTTATCAGCAGAAAAAACAAGATAAAATTGTTTTATCTAACATAAACTTATCCATAGAAAAAGGAAAACTAATAAGTGTTTTAGGAAAAAACGGAATAGGAAAATCTACACTTTTAAGAACACTCTCTAAAGTACAAAAACCTATTTCTGGTACTATTTATTTTGAAGGAAAAAATTTAAAAACTTATGCAGAAAAAGAGCTTTCTAAAAAACTAAGCTTGGTTTTAACAGAACGTTTGCCAGAAAGCCAATTAACGGTTTTCGAATTAATTGCTTTGGGCAGACAACCTTATACAAATTGGATAGATACACTTTCTGAAAACGACATAGAAAAAATAAACTGGGCATTAGCACAAACAGAAATTACACATTTAAAAGACAATCGCTTTTATGAATTAAGCGATGGCCAATTGCAACGTGTATTAATTGCAAGAGCTTTGGCACAAGATACTGCTGTAATTATTTTAGATGAGCCCACTGCACATTTAGATATGCACCAAACCATTAATATCTTTTCTCTGTTACAGAAATTGGTGCAACAAACACAAAAAACCATTATTATTTCTTCGCACGAACTTAATTTAGCTTTACAACTTTCAAACGAAATTATTTTACTTACAGAAAACAACATTCAGTTTGGCTCTACAGAAGAATTAATAAGAAAAGATGCGTTTGATAATTTATTTCCCAACAATTTGTTAAAATTTAACAAAACCTTACAACAATTTGTAATTAACAAGAGCTAATTTTGAAGCTAACGTAACATTTTGTTACATTTGGATACTAATACAACAAACAAATACTTTTTACATCGATGAAAAAAATACTTTATCTTGCTAGTGCAGTTGCTTTTATGGCTTGTGGTTCTAGTAAAAACGCGTCTAATGAAGATGCAAACGTAGATCAGGCTGCTAAATACGCAGAATCAATTACTGCTAAAGATTTAGGAACTCACCTATTTACTTATGCTTCAGATGAATTTGAAGGAAGAGAAACTGGTGAACCTGGACAGAAAAAAGCAGTAGAATACTTAAAGAACTTTTATGTTTCTGAAGGTATTGTTTCTCCTTTAGGTGGCGATGATTATTTTCAAGAAGTACCAGCAGAATGGATTAACAAAAATGTACGTAGAGGAAAATATAAAGATTCTGAAAATGTAGTTGCTTTTATTAAAGGAACTGAAAAGCCAGATGAAATTGTAATAATTTCTGCGCATTTAGACCATGAAGGTATTAAAAAAGGTGAAGTTTACAATGGTGCAGATGATGATGGTTCTGGTACTGTTGCTCTTTTAGAAATTGCACAAGCTTTTCAAATGGCAGCAAAAGCTGGTAAAGGTCCAAAACGTTCTATCTTATTTTTACACGTAACTGGTGAAGAAAAAGGTTTATTAGGTTCTAAA
>CAXBIR010000011.1:0-44502 GCA_963975825.1 uncultured Polaribacter sp. | reverse complement strand
ATTATTTCATCAAAACTTAATTGAGATTCTTTCCTAATATCCTCTCCACTTCTAAGCTTATCATAAAATTTTTTTATTACTTTTTCCATTTAAAAATCCATTATAGTATTAGCAAATTCTTTCTTAGCTTCATCTTCAAAACCTGCAAAATAATTCTTAGTAACACTTAAGTCGCTATGATTTAAAGCCTCACTAATAAATTCCATACTTGCTCCTTTTCTTAATGAATTACTAGCAAAACTGTGCCTTGCCCAATAGGTACTTAAATCTTGGGGTAGTTCTATTCGTTTTGCAATCTTTTTAACGTGGTCATTTATGTATCTTGTGTAATTTTTTATCTTTTTATACTGTGTTAAATTATCGTCATTCTCATTGACTATATTAAATACATAACCATCTTTCTTTTTGTTGCCGTATTTCTTAATCACTCCATTTGTAAAATCAGTTAGGTAAATTGTAATAAAAATTTTTTCGGCAGATTTGTCTAAGGTTTTTGCTCTGTAATAAGTAAACTTATCCCCTTCTATATTGGAGTATTTTAACAAAGCAATATCTTTTAAATTCATACCATTACAAGCGAAACTAAAAAACCAAAAATCTTTACAAATAGCTTCATTAGTATTTAAAGTTCCAGCCTTAAAGAAAACTCCCAATTGTTTTGAGTTCAACGCCTTTTTAACCTTTCTAGTCCTAGGTATTCTATATTTATTTTTACCAAATGGGTAGATATCTATACTTATATCATTATTCTCAATTGCAATATTAAATACAGCTCTTAATGTTCTAGTATAAATTGCAATTGTTGTATAGCTTTTACCTTTTGCCAACATAAATTTCTCGTACTCTTTTAAGAAACTTAAATTAATAATACTAAAAGTAAGTTTTTCTACACTACAGTTTTTTTCACTTCGACTAAAATCTGATAAAGAGTTTAATGTGTATTTATAACTTTCAGCCGTACCTATTTTATTATCATCCGTTTTATTTTTGATGATGGTATCAAAATAATATTTTACGCTATTTTTATCTGATGATTTTCTAAAGAACTTAATTTCAAATTGTTCAAAGTCAAAAACAGTTAATTGTTTGGCTTCATCATTCGCCCTTGCTTCTATTCCTTTTAACTTTAACTCAAGTTCTTTTTTAGCACCTCTGAATTTTAAATTATCTGGATTTTTCCAAACTTCTGTGAACTCATCTTCTGATAAATCAATATCTAAAGGATAACGCTTATCTTTTTTAAGCTGTCGATTAAACACTCTTAATTTGAGAGGATAAGTACCATTACTTTTTAAACGTCTTTTGTCTAATACTATTGAGATAGTATAAATCATTTCTTAATATTTGAAACAAAGATATACATTTGCCCATAATTTGCCCACAAAAAACAATATTAGATATATATCAGATAGTAACAAACAATACACAAAACAACCTAACAAATTGATTTACAGTAATAATAAACAACAGACACAGTACAAACAAATAATACAATAATTGATTACGGCTCAAGAGGTTCTAGGTTTGAATCCTAGCATGGTCACAAAAAAAAGCTTCCAATTTATTGGAAGCTTTTTTTATTTTTAAACTTTTAGAAGCTAACTATTAAATAAGGCATAACAAATTATTTATCAACAATTAAACTCTTTTTTATTTAAAATGAAAAAGGCCTTAAACTTATGTTTAAGACCTTTTTGCTAACCAAACTTAGTATAAAAACTAACTACTACTATCTTTAAAGATCTTTTTAGATCCGTATAACATTCCTAACGCTAACAATAAACCAGTAAAACCATCTACAGGCAATCCTGGTGGTGGTGGTGGTGGAATTGGCGGAGGCACAATTTGCCCGAAACCAACTAATGGCAAAACCAAAATTATTATTAATATTACTATTTTTTTCAAACCTTTTATATTGTGTTCTCTTATATGACACATACGTAGAAAAAAGTCACATGGTTTTGTATAAAATAAAAAAAACTTGAGATTTCTCTCAAGTTTAACCTAAATATTGCCTTAATGCAATTCTATGCTCTGGTATGCTTTTATCATAATTACCAATTACTAACTCTAGTATCTCTGGCGCTTTATGCCCTATATCTTTTTTCTGATTGTACTTTGAAACAAACAAATTGTACTCAGAACCGTTTTTTTCAAAAATTAAAAAATGAGTATCATTTAAAACGGTAAAACAAATTTCGTTTCCAGAAAAAGTATCAGATTCGTCTTTAAAAAAATCTGAAAACTCGTAATATTTAAATACATTATCCATAAACTATACTAATTCTGCAGATAAACCAAGTTGTAATAACTTTGAACATCTTGGTTCTAAATCTTTATATTCACCAGATTTTACGGTACATTTTCCTTTATAATGAACTAAAGTAGCACATTGTTCTGCTTGTTCTAATGTATGATCGCAAACATCTACCAAAGAATCTATTACATGATCAAATGTATTTACATCATCATTATGTAAAACAATTTCATGCTGAAAAACTTCTTTTTCTAAAACGTCTACTTCTTCCTGAATTTTTTCTTTTGTACTCATTCTATAAAAATAAAATATTTTTTTTATTTATTGTACTTTAATGCTACCCAATTATTTCTCTGAATAAAATTTTCTAATTTTAAGCCGAATTTAGATACTTCTGCATCTATAACAGGAATGTCTTCTTCATAAAAACCACTAAGCAACAAAACACCGTTTTTCTCTAAACAGTTTGTATATATCTCCATATCCATTAAAAGAATATTTCTGTTAATATTTGCTATAATTACATCATACTTTTTGTTAATTAAAAGTGATGAATCTCCTTCATAAACAGAGATGTTATTGCAATTATTACGTGATACATTCTCTAAAGAATTTTCATAACACCAATTATCAATATCTATAGCATCTAATGGATTTGCCCCTTTCATTTCAGCAAAAATTGCTAAAATTCCTGTTCCACAACCCATATCTAATACTTTTTTATTTTCTAAATCTAGTTTTAATAAATGTTGCACCATCATATGAGTAGTTTCATGGTGCCCTGTACCAAAACTCATTTTTGGCTCTATAACTATGTCGTACTTTAAATTAGGGTTTTCATGAAAAGGTGCACGAATACTAACTAAATCATCTACTTGAATCGGAGAAAAATTCTTTTCCCACTCTGCATTCCAGTTTGTTTGCGCAACTTCATTCTGATCATATTCAATAGAGAACTCTTCTGAATTTAAAACAAAAATATCTTCTAAAATATTTTCTGTCCAGTCTGTTTTCTGAATATAAGCAGTTACTCCGTTTTCGTTTTCTACAAAACTCTCAAAACCAACACTACCTAATTCTGCTATTAGAATTTCTGTAGTTGGTTCTTTTGGCGACACTGTAAAATTGTACTCTATATATATATTATCCATAATTATTAAATCAAAAAAAATGCATCAAGATTAAAAAAATCTTGATGCAAATTTATTGGTTTTCTTTGAAATTACCTTAATTAGATCGCATTAATAATTCCTGTAAAATCTTTTACATTTAAAGCTGCTCCACCAATTAAACCTCCATCTACATCTGGTTTAGAAAAAATTTCTTCAGCATTTGCAGGTTTTACACTTCCACCATATAAGATAGAAACATTATCTGCTACTTTTTTATCATATTTTTTCTCTATAATACTTCTAATAAAAGCATGCATTTCTTGTGCTTGTTCTGGACTAGCAGTTTCTCCTGTTCCTATAGCCCAAACTGGTTCATAGGCCAAAACAATACTTTTCCAATCTTTAGCTTCTAAATGAAATAAAGCATTTTTTAATTGACTTTCTACTACAGCAAAGTGATTATCTGACTTTCTATCTTCTAATAATTCTCCAAAACAGAAAATTGTTTCCATTTTATTTTCTAAAACAGCGTTTACTTTTTCCGCAAGTGCAGCATCTGTTTCATTAAAATAAGTTCTTCTTTCAGAATGACCTAAAATAACAGTTTCTACACCAATTGCTTTTAACATATCTGCAGAAACCTCTCCTGTAAAAGCTCCGTTTTTCGCTTGATGCATGTTCTGTGCTACCACTTCTATTTTAGATTTCTTAGCTGCTTTAACAGATGAAGATAAATTAACAAATGTTGGTGCCACAATTACACGCGTATTTTCTAATTTATTTTTTTTAATTGCTTTTTTTAAGTCTTTAATTAACTTTTTACTTTCTTCTTTATCGTTATTTAACTTCCAGTTACCTGCAACAATTTTAGTTCTCATATTTATTATTTTAAAGCTTGTAAAAGCTATTTTTTCTACATTGAATTAAGACGTAAATTTAAGAAATGGAACTGAAATTTATACTTTTTAATGAAATTAGTTACTAAAACGATTTATATAACCGTTTTTAATGCTATTTCTATTAAAGAATCTGAAGCTCTTGTAGCTTTAAATAATGTAATTTTTCCATTTTCATCTATAACCATATATCTAGGAATCCATCCTAAATTTATAAAATCTACAAATGCTCCATCTTTCATTCCTTTTGGTAAGTTATAATGCTCTCCTTTTATTTTAAATCTATCTATACCTCTTTTCCATGCAGTTTTGCTTTTATCAACAGATAAAAATAGAAAAACTACTTCTTTATATTCTTTTTGAAGATTTTTAACACTTGGCAAACCTTTAATACAATCGCCACACCATGAAGCCCAAACATCTATTAAAACTTTCTTCCCTTTATATTTTGCTAAGACCTCTTTTATAGAAAACTGAGTATTACTAAGATCATAAACACTATCATTTAAAGCTAAATCTGTAAATTCTGTTGGTTTTTCGATATTGCAGCTTGTAAATATAATTACAAAAACTAGTAGTATTTTTTTCATGATTAATATTGAAATAATTTCATTTTTTGTCTTCTTTACTTCATAAAACTTACAAAATAACTTCTAAATTAAGTATTTTTGCTCAACTTTATATATATTATGACAACACAACAATTAGTAGCGCAAATCAAAAAGAAAAAATCGTTTTTATGTATAGGACTAGATGTAGATTTAGATAAAATTCCTTCGCATTTGTTAAATGAAGAAGATCCTATTTTTGCCTTTAACAAAGCAATTATAGATGCTACACATCACCTTTGTGTTGCCTATAAACCCAACACAGCTTTTTATGAAGCTTATGGTTTAAAAGGATGGAAATCTTTAGAAAAAACAATTGTATATCTAAATAAAAACTATCCAGAAATTTTTACAATTGCAGATGCTAAACGTGGTGATATTGGCAATACCTCTACTATGTATGCAAAGGCCTTTTTTGAAGATTTAGCTTTTGATTCTGTTACAGTTGCTCCATATATGGGAAAAGATTCGGTAGAACCTTTTTTAGCTTTTGAAGACAAACACACCATAATGTTAGCATTAACTTCTAATGAAGGTGCTTTTGATTTTCAGACAAAAAAAATAGACGAAAGAGAAGTTTACAAGCACGTTTTGGAGACTTCTAAAAACTGGAAAAACTCAGAGAATTTAATGTATGTTGTTGGTGCTACCAAAGCAGAATACTTTAAAGAAATTAGAAAAATAGTTCCCACCTCTTTTTTATTAGTACCTGGTGTTGGAGCACAAGGAGGTAGCTTAGAAGATGTATGTAAATATGGCTTATCAGAGAATATTGGTCTTTTAATTAATTCTTCTAGAGGAATTATTTACGCTTCTAAAGATGGAAATTTTGCAGAAAAAGCTGCTGAAAAAGCAAAAGAACTTCAATTAAAAATGGAACAATTCTTATAGAGTTTGAGTAAAAATTTTAAAATAATATCTTTAGTACCAAGTATAACAGAATTGTTGGTAGATTTAGGTTTAGAAAAAAACATTGTTGGTATTACCAAATTTTGTATTCACCCTAATAATCTAATAAAAGAGAAAGTTGTTGTTGGAGGAACAAAAAATATTCATCTAGAAAAAATAAAAGCTTTAGATCCCGATTTTATTCTTTGTAATAAAGAAGAAAACACTAAAGAGATTGTAGAAAACTGTAGTAAAATTACCACAACCCATGTTTCAGATCTTTTTACTATTGAAGATGTTATAGAATTAATACAATATTATGCAACTATTTTCTCTTGTGAAGAAAGAGCTAATTTTATTATTAAGGAATTAAATGCAAAGGTTGAAGATTTCAAAATTTTCATAGAAAACAAACCTACTTTAAAAGTAATTTATTTTATTTGGAAAAACCCATGGATGGTTGCTGCAAATAATACATTTATAAATCATTTATTAGAGCTTAATAAGTTTGAAAATTGTTTTGAATACAAAAATAGATATCCCGAAATAAAATTAAAAGATTTAGAGTTGAAACAAGTTGATGCCATTTTACTATCTTCTGAACCATTTCCTTTTAAAGAAAACAACTTTTCAGATTTTAATAATTACACCGAAAACACAAAAGTAATTTTGGTTGATGGCGAATATTTTTCTTGGTATGGAAGTAGACTTATTAAAGCTTTTGAATATTTTAAAGAATTAAGAGAAAGATTTTAGCTTCTTACTAAATACAATTTAGACTTAATATATTATAAAATTAAAGCCACCTCAAATATGAGGTGGCTTTTTTAAATATAGTTTTTAAAACTAATACTAATTTTGGTCAGCTTGAGTTAAATTTGGATTTGAATCAATTTCTCGTTGAGGAATTTTAAATATCCAATCATCGTTTACAGATGGTTTAGCTTGTGTAAAACCATCTTGATATAATTCTATGGAAGCCCCTGAGTCTGTTAAATCAATCCCTTCATCCCAGCGAATGTGATCATGATATCCAAAACCTTCTGCATATAATTCAATACGTCTCTGCCATTTTATATGATTCATTAGTTTTTCTACCGTGTCATATATAGTAACATCATAAGCACTATCTCTTTTTTCACCTAATGGTTTCAATGCATCTTGAGCTGCTGTAACGTTACCTATCATTGCTTCTGCTTCTGCTTCGATTAAATACATCTCAGATGCTCTCATAAAAGTAACATCATCAGGATCTATAGTTCCTGGGTTTTTATTTCTAAATTTCACATGCATGTAAGGATGTTGATTATGCCTAGAAGTTACACCCCATTTATTTTCTATTTCTGTTCTTGCAGCTTGAAATGTAGCTAAATCTGTATAATTAGGGTCATTTCCAAAACCACCTTCACCATTTGCAGCAGCTCCATTTGTATTAGGTGCCGTAGGTAAATATAAATCAGCTCTGTAATCTGTTGCCGGAGTATTATCATAAACTTTTTTACTTATAAGTTTAGGGTTCCCTCTATTTTGACTCCCTTGAAAAGTAGGAGACATGTAATAGAAGTAAGAAGTAAAAAATGTAGTTTCAGTAGAAATAACTCTTGCCCCCCAAATCACTTCAGACAAATCCGTTGTGTTAAAACCAGAATTCCATCCAGCTTCATCTATAAGTGGATAACCATCTCGAGCTTTAATAGCATTCTCTGCCGCTAAAGACCAATCTCCTGCTGATAAAGCAACTCTTGCTTTAATACCGTATGCAGTATTAAGATCTAAGTTAGATTTATTATCACTAGGAGCAGCATTCTGAAAATAATCAATAGCTATATCAATATCTGCATATACTTGATCATAAATTACTTGTACTGTAGACCTAGGTTCACTTGTGTAAGGAGCTTCTGTAGCAAATAATAAAGGAACTCCAGGGTCTGATATAGGATTTCCAATTAAATATCCTTTACCATATGTAGATACTAACGAGTGGTAAGCCCAAGCTCTATAAGCATGTGCTTGACCCAATATGTCATTCAAATTAGCATCTTTAGTTAAACCATCTTCTTCTACTTTATTAATAATAGAATTACAACTTGCAATAATTTGATAACGTTGATACCATAGCTGACTAACAGTAGCTGAAGTTTCAAGAGTATGTGTATTCCACTGTAGTTCTGCTCTCATCCACCCATTACCTCTAGCAGAATGTATTAAATCTCCACTTATTACATCATACATTGGTAAGAAATATTGCATACCAGATCTAGTGTTTGACCCTCCTGGTATAAGACCGTTTTGGGCATACATTATTTTATGAAGACCATTTATAACTAAACGCATATTCTCTGGAGAATTCAAAGCATCTGCAGCAGATATGGCATCTGTTGGCTTAGTTTCTAAAAAATCTTCGTTACATGATGTTATTGTGATTGTTAAAACCACTAATAACAATAAACTTATTTTTTTTAACATGATTATTATATTTTTTATCATTAATTTAGAAAGATACATTTAGACCAAAAGTTACAGTTCTTGCTGGATTAAAATTAGTACCATCACCAGTTCCAGCTAAATTGAATTGAGGATTAAGGCCTGTTCTTGCACTATTTAAAAATAGGTTTTCTCCAGAAACGTAAACTTTTAAGTTGTTTACTCCAAGTTTATCTGTAACATCATCATTAAAACGGTACCCAATATTTGCATTTTTAAGTGCTATAAAAGAGGCATCTGTTAAAAATCTAGTAGACTGAGTTTGTACTTGATCTGTATTTCCTACTTCTAATCTAGGAACATCTGTAATATCTCCTGGTTGTTTCCAAGCATTTAAAGCATCTGGATGGTAAGAACTACCAAAATTACCAGTATGTAACATTGCAGAATACCCATTATCTAAAACATCTCCTCCAATAGCATAAGTAAATAATAAATCTAAAGTGAATCCTTTATAACTAAAATTATTAGAAATAGAACCTAAAACATCAGGAATAGTACTTGCCTCTGAATAAGCTCTTTGCGCTTCTTGCCAATCATTTGTTGTTTCATGTTCTCCTGCTGCATTTATAATAGCAACTCTGTTACCATCCAAATCATCTTCATATTTAAAATACAATGCATCTCCATTAGCTGGATCTACACCTGCAGAATGAAAGAGGAAAAAGTCATATCTAGATCTACCTTCCTCCCATCTCTTAGAACCTGTTACAAAAGGATCTGGTAAACTAATAATCTCATTTTTAAAAGTTGAAGCTTGAAGAGTTGCATCCCATTTAAAATCTTTGTTTATTAAGTGAGCAGTTAAACCAAGTTCAAAACCAGTATTACTCATATCAGCAATATTAAAAGGAGCTGTATTAATTCCATTAGACAAAGGTATCGGTAAATTATATAATAAATCTGTTGAGTTTTTCTCATAGTATTCTATGGAACCTTCTAAAAGGTTATTAAACAAACCAAATTCTAAAGCTACTTCCCAACTACCTACAGTTTCCCATTCTAATTGATTATTTCCGGGATTTGTATAGACTATAGCAGGTACACCTGCATTAGATGTTAATGAGTACCTTGCTTGAGAGACAAAGAAATCATTTAAATTATCGTTACCTACTTGACCATAAGAAGCTCTTAATTTTAAACGATCTATAAAAGAAATATTTTCCATAAATTTCTCTTGATCTATTCTCCATGCACCGCCTACAGAGTAAAAAGTACCCCATCTAGAATCTGTACTAAAAACTGATGAAGCATCTCTTCTAACAGAAGCACTTAAGTAATATTTATTGTCAAAATCATATTTTAATCTTGAAAAATATCCTTCAACTCTTTTTGTAGTCGTAGAACCTCCTAAATTTACTGGGACTGTGAAATTATCAAATTCAAAAATACCTGCAGCTGTCTGTGTTGTTGCTAAAGCGTTGTTACTAGAGAAATCTCTTTGATAACTTTCATGACCTAATGTTAAATCAAAGTTATGAACATCACTAAAAGTCTTATTATATGTTAAAATTTGAGAGAAATTTACCACATCCCTTCTAAATCTTGTTTCTCCATATCTACCAGTCGGCTGACCATCTCCTATAATAGGATTTTCATAACTTTTATTAATTCTTTCATTTATATCTCTACCATAATTAAGTCTAAGGTTAAGACCTTCCATAATTTTGAATCCTGCATAATATCTAAATCCATAGGTGTTATCTCTATTTAATTCATCATTTAATATAGCTTCTGCGATTGCGTGACGTCCAGGATTATTAGGCCTAGAACCTTGGTTTAATGCAAAATCTCCTTCACCTACATCAAAAATAGGATTACCAGCAGCATCTGGAACAAGGTTTCCATCTAAATCATTTAAATATACAGGATAAATAGAACCAATATTTTTAGCAAAGCTAAAAGGGTTTACGATACCACCTCCTGTTGATACACCATTCGATTCTGATATAGTAACATTAGCACTACCTCCAATGGTTAGCCACTTATTAACATCAAAATCTGCATTTAAACGAGTTGTAATACGATCGAAGTCTGAAGTAATTACGTATCCTTCCTCTTCTAAATAAGACGTAGAAAAGAACACTTTATGGTTGTCACCACCTGTGGCTACATTAACAGAATGATTAGATCTACGACCAACTTGGTCTAAAACATCATACCAATCTAAACTCTTGTAAATTACTTTTGCGTTTGGATTAATTTTTCCATCAGTACCAACTATTTGGTCATTTGGCACATTAAAAGGATTGTAACCAAGACGGCTATATATTCCTGCCGAAGCTTGTGCAGCAGCATCTGTTCCTCCTAAAGAATTCTTATATGCTTCCCACATTAACTCATAATACTGACCAGGATTTGCGTAATCGTACCTTGGAACTCCTCTTGTTACTAAACCATACTGAGTAGAAACATTTACTTGTGTTTTACCTTTCGTACCTTTTTTAGTTGTAATTAAAACAACACCATTAGCAGCACGTGCACCATATAGAGATGTAGATGCTCCACCTTTTAAAATTGTCATTGAGTCAATGTCATCTTGGTTTATTGTACTTAATTCACCTTCAAATTGAATTCCGTCAACAATATATAAAGGATCAGAAGAACCATTTAAAGTACCTACCCCCCTGATTATTACTCCTGGTGAAGAACCTGGTTGACCTGAAGCAGAAGTGAATTGGACACCTGTTGCTTTACCTTCAATAGCAGCTATAGGAGATGTAACATTTCTTAAAGCTAAATCTTTAGGTGTTATTACACTAGCAGAACCAGTAAAGGCTTCTTTAGTTGTTGTTCCATAAGCAACAACTACAATCTCATCTAAAACACTACTGTCTTCTTTTAAATAAACATTAACAATATTAGAGTTCCCTATCTTTTTATCAATAGATTTATAGCCTAAATAACGGAACACTAAGACATCACCTTTATTGACTTTAATCTTGTAGTTTCCATCAAAATCTGTTTCTGTTCCTTTCGTGGTACCTTTTATCAATACACTTACACCAGGTAAAATACCCGAATCATCCGTAACTTTTCCGGAGATGTTCTTTTCTTGAGCTAATATTGAGGAACCAATAAATATGGCCATCAAGATTAGGATTTTTTTTACTTTCATAAAATACATTTTAGTTAAACAATTTGAATTGATTTTTTATAAATGAAAAAGAAAGAAGGCATTAACTAAAATGTTTTTAAGCAAAAACAATATTTAATTGATAAATATCTTAGTGCCTTCTTGTTAATTCAAATACTTTTCAAAAGAAATGGTTTTAACTACAAACAACGTTAGCCCCTATAAAAACTAACTAATCCGACAAGGTTTTACTTGTATTTTACTCTATTTTTTTTTAATTTTTGATAAAACTAATTTTAAAAGAATTGATACTATTAAAGTATTAATTAAGTTTATAAAACCTACTATTAAAATCTACATATATTGATAAAAAGTAAGGTTTCTAGAAATAAAGTTGAAAGAAATAATTATTGATTTTTCTCTAATAAACTTTTTTTTAAGACATTAAAGTCTATATAAAATTAGATATAGAGCATTATTTTATTTGTAAATAAGAAATTAGATGAAAGAAAGAGAAGATACCTACTAATATAAAATTAGAGGTTAAGATAAAATTTAGACAAAAGTACCTGACTCGATTTAAGAAATAAATCCTAACGTATCCTTTTTACTTATAAACTGACTGGGTGTCATTTTAATTTCTGCTTTAAAAGCTTTATTAAAAGTTACTTTATTATTAAATCCAACATCATAAGCTACATCTATAATTCGCAAGTTGTTATTAAAATTATTTTTCAGTATTTCTGTTGCTTCAATAATTCTAAATTTATTTATTAAACTAAAAAAATTCATGTCGAAATGCTGATTTATAACTTGAGAGACATTATGCCTTGTTGTACCCAACCTTTCCGCTAGCTTTTCTAAAGTAAGGTCGCTTTTTTTGTATATTTTTTCTTCGTAAAACAATTTTAATAATTCTTTTTTTAGCTCTACAGAAAATCGATCTGTTAATCCAGATTTCCCATATTTCAATTTATTAAAAATAAAATTGTCGTTAAATATTTCTGGTTGAACATAAGCTACAGTGCCTACATACAAAATAATTATAGACAGTAAAAAAGATTGTGTGTATATAAAAATGTAAGGCATGTTTAAAAATATACAAATAACGTACGGCAAATAAACAAGAGCATAAAGCAAGTTAAGCATCATCATATTTTTTTGCCATTTTAAAACTTTTGAATGGTGTTTTGTTAATTTGCTTTTATTTTTACAATAAATGATGTAAACTAAAACTCCATAAATTACCAAAGAGATGGCTTTTAGCACTATAATACTTATTAGACCTAAATCGAAAACTGTATCTTTAGTATAGAAAAAATGTATTTTACCTTCAGAAGGATAGAGATAATTTTGAAAAACATACCCTAATAGAAATACAGTTGGTAATAAGTGTAATAAATCTGTCGCTTTAAAAATATATTGTTCTGTAGTTCTTTTAAAATAGAAATATAACAAAGGTCCATATAAAAAGGAAGATGATAATATAAAACCAATAATATTGAAAAAATTACAAATATAATTAGATAGGTATAAGCATAAAATTATGATAAATAAAGAATGAAGTAAAACAAATAAGCTTATTAATAAATTAGCAATGGTATCTCCTTTTCTTCTTAAATTTAGAGCAACTGAAATAAAGAAACCTATTGAGCCAGAAGCAAAAAAGAAAATAAGACAAATGTCTAAAATAGTTTTATACCTTTTCTCAAAATCAACATACTCATCAGATTTTTTTATTAGCTCAGAAGAACTATGATCTAATAAATTAATTGCACTACCTACATTAAGTTGTTTGTCTATATATTTTACAGTTTCTTTTTTATTCTGAAGATTAGGTAGTTTTATTACTAAACTTTCTATTTTTTTGTTTGTTGAAGATGTTATTACTTCTTTTATATAATTAGCCTTTACTTTTTTAGTTTTAGTGTTTAAGGCTTGTATGTTATTTACGTTGCAAAAAAATAGTACAATTAATAGTGATATCGTTTTGTAAAGACTAAACACCATAAATCTTATATTAATACGCATCTAGCTATTGTTTTATTTTAATAATTTGAATTAGCAATAACTAATCTAATATTTTATAACATTAAAAAATAAATTCTTAAGTCACTCACTCTATTCTCTCAACGACAAACGAAACAAACTTAGAAAAATTTTAATTTTTAAAGAAAACACAAAATGAATCTTATACTTAAAGATTACTATACATCTAAAAAAAATAATTAATTGTTACTAAAATAGAATTCCTCTATACTTTATTTAATTAAAACTATAGTCGAGATAAATAATTCCTACTTACAAACGAATTAATTAAAACTGAACCTACGAAACTTAAACATATAAAAACAAGCTTAAAAGTTTTAACTTTATGTATAAACATTTTTTATTTTTCATAAAAAAAGCAGCGGTTTTAGATCTTATCTAAAACTGCTGCTTTTAAGTACATTTATTAAAATGTATCTTACTCCTTAATATTTTTTTTAATTAATCCTGTAAAGCAAACACTTGCTTTAACAATGTAGAGTTTCTTAGACCTACTTTTTCACGAATTCCTTTTTCTTCAACTTCTATCATAGTAAAAACACCTTTTAAAGCTTGTGTAGTTACATAGTTTGTTAAATCTGGGTTTACCTTGTTTACAAAAGGAATAGAGTTGTATTTTGAGATTAAATTATTCCACACTTTATCTGCCCCTACTTTAGAAAAAGATTTGTCTATAACCGGTGTAAAACTTGCATATAAATTCTGTTCTGTTTTAGTTTGAAGATAACTTGTTGCAGCGTTTTTATCTCCTAAAAGAATATCTTTTGCATCATTAAATGTTATTTCTTTTACAGCATTTACAAAAATTGGTGTTGCTGTTTTTACAGCATCTTCTGCAGCTCTGTTTAAAACCTTTATTCCTTCATCTGCTAAATTTCCTAAACCAATTTTACGTAAGCCCTTATCTACAGCTTGTAATTCTTCTGGTAAAATAATTTTTACTAGTTGATTTCTATAAAAACCATCTTTAGAAGTTAATTTAGAAACTTGGTTTTTAATTCCGTTGTCTAATGCTTGCCTTAAACCATTACCTATTTGATCTTGAGTTAAACCACCTCCACTTGGTAAATTACTAACTACTTTTTGTAACTCTGCACATCCTGCAAACTGAATTGCAATCACTAAAACTAAAATTTTTTTTATCATTTTCTTATTTATCTATTCTTATGAAACTTATTTCTTCTAAAAGTCACTTTATATAAAAGAGTCTGTTTTTTTATCGTAACCATAAGGACAATGTTTACAACCACTTTTACAACAATGGCCACGTTTTAAATGAAATTTTTCTGTAAAAACTTTATAGCCATTTTCATTTAAGTAATAATCTCCTTCTTCTAAAGGTATTCTTTTATTATACATATTGCAAAAATAGTGTATTCGCCCATAAAAAAAGCGTTCAGAAGAACGCTTTTTTTTAATAGTTTATTTATTTTTTCCTGGTGGAAATCTAGAAACAATTTCTTTTACGAACTCTTTAATTCTAGCCTCTTTCTTTTCTCTATTGTCTGTTTTTAAAGCACCAGTACCAACGCCTTGCCACACCAACTCTTTTTTTCCTTTATCAATAAAATCTATAAAAAGTGTTCCTTCTGTATATTGAGAAACGTTTACATTATTCATGCCATTTCCCATCCAAGGATTCCAACCCCAACCAAAACCGTAACCAAAATTATTGTTTTGATTTACATTTACTTTTTCTCTAGATTTTGTAAAAATACTTACTAACATGTCTGGGTTTTCAGACTTAGTCATTCCTAAAAGTAACAATTCATCTTCAATAGCTCTTAAAATTCTTTTTTTGTCTAAATCTGAAATGGCTGCTTTATCGATTCCTGTTTTATAAAAAGCAAAGGTTTTATACTTATTAAAGTCTACTTTTGTATCATAATCTGTAGCAACTTTTATAGAACTACAAGAAGAGAACACAATAACAAAAACTAATAAAAGCGATTTTATATATTTCATAATGAAAATTTTAGAGATTAAACGTTTTCTTAAATTTAACAAAAATTATGCCAACAAAAATAAAATTCTCTTTGAAAAAAATAAAATTCTAATTTCAATTTATAAAACGTTAAAGATTTCTATATTTTTTTAAGATTTTCGTAAATTGCAACCTTAAAATCAAACATTAATTACGAATGGAACAAATTACACCATATAAACCTACATATAAAGTACGTATTGTTACAGCTGCTGCTCTTTTTGATGGGCATGATGCTGCTATAAATATTATGCGTAGAATTATTCAGTCTACAGGAGTTGAAGTTATTCACTTAGGTCATGATAGATCTGTGGAAGAAGTAGTTAATTGTGCTATACAAGAAGATGTAAATGCTATTGCTATTACTTCTTACCAAGGAGGACATAACGAGTATTTTAAGTATATGTATGACTTACTAAAGGAAAAAGGAGCTAGCCACATTAAGATTTTTGGTGGTGGTGGTGGTGTAATTCTTCCGGAAGAAATTAAAGAATTAATGGATTATGGAATTACCAGAATCTATTCGCCAGATGATGGACGTGCATTAGGTTTACAAGGAATGATAAATGACCTGGTAAAAACTTCTGATTTTGCAATTGGTGATAAATTAAATGTTGATTTAAAGGAATTAGCAAACAAAGAATCTGGGAAAATTGCAAGAGTAATTTCTTCTGCAGAAAACTTTCCTGAAACAGCAAAAGTTACTCTAGACAAAATTCATACTAAAAACAAAGATTCTAAAACACCAGTTTTAGGAATTACAGGAACTGGTGGTGCTGGTAAATCTTCTTTGGTAGATGAATTGGTTAGAAGGTTTTTAATAGATTTTCCAGAAAAAACCATTGGTTTAATTTCTGTAGATCCTTCAAAAAGAAAAACTGGTGGTGCACTTCTAGGAGATAGAATTAGAATGAATGCTATTAATAATGAACGTGTTTACATGCGTTCTTTAGCCACTAGACAGTCTAATTTAGCTTTATCTAAATATGTAAATGAAGCTGTACAAGTTTTAAAAGCTGCAGAGTTTGATTTAATTATTTTAGAAACTTCTGGTATTGGTCAATCTGACACAGAAATTATAGAACATTCAGATACTTCTCTTTATGTAATGACACCAGAATTTGGTGCTGCTACACAATTAGAAAAAATAGACATGCTAGATTTTGCTGATTTAGTTGCTATTAATAAATTTGATAAAAGAGGTGCTTTAGATGCAGTTAGAGATGTGAAAAAGCAATATATGCGTAATAATAATTTATGGCATATTCACCAAGACGATTTACCTGTTTATGGTACAATTGCATCTCAATTTAACGATCCTGGTATGAATACTTTGTACAAAAGTATTATGGACAAGTTGGTTGAAAAAACAAACGCAGATTTAAAATCTAAGATGGAAATTACCAAAGAAATGTCTGAAAAGATATTTGTAATTCCTCCTGCAAGAGTGCGTTATTTATCTGAAATTGCAGAAAGCAATAGAGCTTATGATAAAAAAGTTGATGATCAAGTTGCGGTTGCACAGAAGTTATACGGAATCTGTCAAACAATTACTTCTATAACAGATTCTTCAATAGAAATTATTAAAACTGGTTTAAACGAAAATGTTCTTTTAGAACAAGTTAAAGATGAAACTGACAAAGAATTTATTAAATTATTAATGGCTCAGTTTGATAAAGTAAAAATGAATTTTGACCCTTACAATTGGGAAGTTATTTTAAATTGGCAAGAGAAAGTTCAAAAATATAAAGACCCTATTTATACGTTTAAAGTACGTGATAAAGAAATAAAGATAGAAACACATAGTGAGTCTTTATCTCATTCTCAAATTCCTAAAGTAGCATTACCAAAATACCAAGCTTGGGGAGATTTATTACGTTGGAGTTTACAAGAAAATGTTCCTGGAGAATTCCCTTATACAGCAGGTTTATACCCGTTTAAAAGAACTGGTGAAGACCCAACAAGAATGTTTGCTGGAGAAGGTGGCCCAGAAAGAACCAACAGAAGATTTCATTACGTAAGTTTAGGAATGGATGCAAAACGCCTTTCTACTGCTTTTGATTCTGTTACTTTATATGGTAACGACCCTGGGAAAAGACCAGATGTTTATGGTAAAATAGGGAACGCAGGTGTTTCTATTTGTTGTTTAGACGATGCTAAGAAATTATATTCTGGTTTCGATTTAAGCCATCATATGACTTCTGTTTCTATGACAATTAATGGTCCAGCACCAATGTTATTAGGTTTCTTTATGAATGCAGCTATCGATCAGAATTGTGAGAAATACATTAAAGAACATAAATTAGAAAAGCAAGTAGAAGCTAAATTTAATGAAATTTATGAATCTAAAGGCTTAGAAAGACCTGTTTATCAAGGTAATTTACCTGAAGGAAATAACGGTTTAGGTCTAATGTTGTTAGGTTTAACTGGAGATTTAGTTTTACCTGCAGATGTTTATGCAGAAATTAAAAAAACTACTTTAGCACAAGTTAGAGGAACTGTACAAGCAGATATTCTAAAAGAAGATCAAGCACAAAACACTTGTATTTTCTCTACAGAATTTGCACTTCGTTTAATGGGCGACGTTCAAGAATATTTTATCGAAAAACAAGTTAGAAACTTTTATTCAGTGTCTATTTCTGGATATCATATAGCTGAAGCTGGTGCAAACCCAATTACACAATTGGCTTTAACATTATCTAATGGTTTTACTTATGTAGAATATTATCTTTCTAGAGGAATGGATATTAATAAGTTTGGACCAAACTTATCTTTCTTCTTCTCTAACGGAATTGACCCTGAATATTCTGTAATTGGTAGAGTTGCTCGTAAAATTTGGGCAAAAGCCATGAAGAATAAATACGGAGCTAATTCTAGAGCTCAAATGTTAAAATATCACATTCAAACTTCTGGACGTTCTTTACATGCACAAGAGATTGATTTTAATGATATTAGAACGACACTACAAGCTTTATATGCAATTAACGATAACTGTAATTCTTTACACACAAATGCGTATGATGAAGCAATTACAACGCCAACTGAAGAATCTGTAAGAAGAGCAATGGCTATTCAGTTAATTATTAATAAAGAATTAGGTTTAACTAAAAATGAAAACCCAATACAAGGTGCTTTTATTATTGAAGAATTAACAGATTTAGTTGAAACCGCAGTTTTAGAAGAATTTGACAGAATTACAGAACGTGGAGGAGTACTAGGTGCAATGGAAACGATGTATCAACGTTCTAAAATACAAGAAGAAAGTTTGTATTATGAAACCTTAAAACATAATGGAGAATTCCCAATAATTGGTGTAAATACTTTTTTAAGTTCTAAAGGATCTCCAACAGTACAACCTGCTGAAGTTATTAGAGCTACTGAAGAAGAGAAACAATTTCAGATAGAAACTAAAGAGTTATTAAATAAAGCTAATCCTAATAAAGTTGAAGAGCAAATTGCAATTTTACAAGAAGCTGCAATTCAGAATGAAAACTTATTTGATAAACTAATGGAAGCAACAAAAGTTTGTTCTTTAGGGCAAATTACAGAAGCTTTATTTAAAGTTGGTGGACAATATCGTAGAAATATGTAATTTCTTTTTACTATCTTAACACACTAAAAATTATTTATATGAACAAAAGAATCACTATTCTATTTAGCTTTTTACTATTGAGCTTTGGTATTAATTCTCAATCAAAAAAAATTACTATCAAAGTTAAAAATCAGCGTAATAAGCCTATTGCTGGAGCAATTATTTTAATAGACGATATAAAACAAGATGAAACCACTAATTTTAATGGAGTATTTAAAACTCGATTACATGAAAGTCCTAAAACAATTAGTGCATTTCATCCAGAAATTGGGATAACCAAAATTGCATATAACGGAAAAGATAAAATTAACATCTACATTAGAGGTGGTAGTAAGGAACTAAATACAAAAAATGCTACGAATGAAGTATCAGGAAACTCAATACAATTTAATTCTATATACGACTATTTAAGAGGAAAAGTTTCTGGTGTTAACATATCTGCTGATAATGTAATTAGAGTAAGAGGTTATAATAGTTTCTCAGGAAATATGGATCCGTTATTCGTTCTTAATAATATTGAAGTCCCAGAAAGTGTATTTGCCGCTATAGATCCAAATGAAGTAAAAAAAGTCACCATACTTAAAGGACCAGATTCATCTAGTTATGGAGTTAGAGGAGCAAATGGTGTTATTCTTATTAAAACAAAGTGATTTTGAATTAAAAACACTCCATTTAAAATTAAAGTAAGCATTTATTAAAGTTGATGGTCAATCCTGAAGAAATATAAATAACTTGTCAATATCTAGACTCCGCATAATTTCTGCGGAGTTTTTTTTATTATTGAGAACAAATGCATTACCAATTTATAAAGGTTCTTTAACCGGATTTCTAGCTACTTTTTGCACTTGTAACAATTGTTGTTCTTTATCAAAAATATTGAAAATTACAATTCAGAAAATTATACTTGTAATAGAAATTAGTTTCACTATCTTATTTTTTTTGAGAAAAATAAATAACATTAAATAATTTGCATCTTTTTTAAATAATTTAAGTCTACTATATGAACATAAAAAACAAGATTATGAAAAATACTAATTGTAACTGTAATTGTGAAGGTTGTAAAAACGGAGAATGTAAAAACTGTACTTGTGAAAATTGTACATGCACATCTTGTAATTGTTAACATCCTATAATTTATTAGAATGAAATAATCTTAACACACAAAGATTGTTTCATTCTATATAATAACGTATCTTTAATTATGACCACAAAACAAGTCTGGACAAATTATTCTGAAGATTTAAAACGATTTATTCTTAGCAAAGTAAAAAATACTAGTATTGCTGATGATATTTTACAGGATACTTTTATTAAAATTCATACAAAACTACACACCTTAAAAGATATTACCAAGTTAAAGTCTTGGTGTTTTAGTGTTGCAAGAAATTCTGTTTTAGATTATTGGAAATCTACCAACCAAACATTTGAAATTGCTAATTTTGAAGCTGAAACAGAAATTATTAAAAATACGCACACAGAAAAAGATTGTTTAAGAGGCATCTTAGAGCACTTACCTAAAAAATATAGAGATCCTTTATTTTTATCTGATATAAAAGGATTAAAACAACAAGAAGTTGCCAAACAATTAAAGCAAAGCTTATCTACAACGAAGTCTCAAATACAACGTGCTAGAAAATTAATAGCACAAGGTTTTATAGATTGTTGTGGTTTTGTAATTAATAATGAAGGTAATTTAGTTGGCGAAATTCAAGAAAAAGAAGACTGCAAAGTATGTAGTTTAACTTTTTAACAGAAAGTCTCAACAATTTTTTATAGTTTAGCAGTTAAATTAAAAAATTCTATCTTTTTATGAGAAGTAATTTAGCTAATATGAAGTGTTTAGATTTGTTTATTTCATCACAAGGTGAAGAAAAATACACTGCTATAAAACAGCTTCTTAAACCATCAGATTTTATAAAATCTCCAATACTTAGTTTCGATTTATATATTGATTATTTTTCGGCTGAAATGAATAATTTAAGCAGAATTAATGACATTAATATTATAAAAGATTTTGCTACCAAATTTCAGTGGAATAATAATTTAGAAGAAATTTTCGACAATGAAGTTTTTGAAACAATTGTTCTTACAAATAAAGAACAAGAAATTGTTTGGGTTAATGATGGTTTTAAAAAAATGACAGGTTACAGTAAAAACTTTGCCATAAAAAAAACACCATCTTTTTTACAAGGTGAAGAAACTTGTGAGGTAACGAAAAAAAGAATCAGAAAAAAAATAGCTGCAAACAAACCTTTTAAAGAAATTGTTTTAAATTACAAGCAAGACAAAACACCTTATAAATGTGAAATAAAAGTATTTCCTTTATTTTATAAAGATACAACACATTATATCGCGTTAGAAAGAGCTGTTTAATTTTTATTATTGCTAAAATATCAAAAGATGAAAAAACTAAAAAAAGAAGACATAAGTCAAGAAGTATTCGACTTATATGATGATTATGCTCACAATAAAATAGATAGAAAAGAATTCTTAAAAAAACTTTCTTTATTTGCTGTTGGAGCTATAACATTACCTGCTTTATTAAGTTTTATTTCACCTAATTATATAGATTCTATTATAGTAAAACCTAACGACCCTAGATTAAAATCAGAAACTATTCATTATGAATCTCCAAAAGGTGGTAAGAAAATGAATGGATTGCTTTCTGTAGTAAAAGATAACAAAGCAAAACTTCCAGGAATTTTAGTAGTTCATGAAAACAGAGGTTTAAATCCTTATATAAAAGATGTTGGCAGAAGAACGGCTTTAGATGGTTTTATTACACTGGCACCAGATGCACTTGCTCCTTTAGGAGGTTACCCTGGTACTGATGATGAAGGTAGAGCAATGCAAAAGAAAAGAGACAGAGATGAAATGTTAGAAGATTTTATAGCTGGCTATAATTACCTTAAAAATCATAAAGATTGTAATGGTAAAGTTGGTGTTGTTGGTTTTTGTTTTGGCGGATGGATTTCTAATATGTTGGCTGTAAGAATACCAGAATTAGCAGCAGCTGTGCCTTATTATGGCAGACAACCAGAAGCTAAAGATGCAGTAAAAATTAAAGCTCCGTTATTATTACAATATGCAGGTTTAGATAAAAGAGTAAACGAAGGTTGGCCAGCATTTGAAAAAGTATTAAAAGAAAACAAAATTATACACGAGGCTCATTTTTATGCAGATGTAAATCATGGTTTTCATAACAACACAACTCCAAGATTTGATGAAGCAGCTGCAGATTTATCTTGGGAAAGAACTATTGCCTTCTTTAAAGAACATGTGAAGTAAGAGTATTTTAATTATTAAATTGAATGAGAAATCAATCACATTCACTGTTTTCATTTTTATTTAATTACTTTTATCCTTTAAATAATAAAGGTGAAGAACAAACAATTAATAAGTAAAGAATTAGAAAATTTTTATAATAAAGCTTCCGAAGAAACCAGACTAGAAAAAGGAATGGGAATCTTTGAGTTTGAACGTATAAAAGAACTTTTATCACTTCATATAACAAAACCAAATACAACAATTATAGATGTTGGTGGTGGTACTGGTAAATATTCTGAATGGCTTTCTACAAAAGGACACAATGTTCATTTATTAGAGCCTGTTTTAAAACATATAAAACTTGCAGAAAAAAGAGCCAAAAAATTAAAGAATCCGTTTTCTGTTACAGTTGGTGAAGCAACAAAATTACCCTACAAAGATAATTCTGCAGATTTAGTAATTTTACATGGCCCACTTTATCATCTACAAAAAAGAGAAGATAGAGTTGCTGCTATCTTAGAAGCAAAAAGAGTTTTAAAAAAAGGTGGAATTATTTTAGGTTTCGCAATTAATGCAACTGCATCTACAGTTGTGGGTTTAATGAATGGTATGTTACATGCCAATTCATTTTTTGAAATGTGTAAACAAGAATTAACATCAGGAATTCACAATGCACCTAAAGATTTTCCATTTTTATTAGCAGACGCCTTTTATCATAAACCAGAAGGTTTAAAAACAGAATTTTTAGAACAAAATCTAACTTTTATAAATCTTTTTGCTGTTGAAGGAATGATTTGGTTAGACAACGAATATTTTGCAAACATGCTAGATAAGAAGAAATCTAAAACTTTAAAAGCACTTCAAAAATTGACTCAAAATGATGAGTATTTGTTGCCTTTTAGTCCTCACATGATGATTGCAGTAAAAAAATAATCTATTTACACAATTAAACACAAAAAAGCTGGAAAAGGAGCAAGACAAAAAAGATAATTGGGTTATTTGTAACGATTGCAAAGGTTTGGGTAAAAAAACGAAAAGCGTTCGTAAGAAAGCAACGTTAAAATACCAGGAAGCCTTATTACAGTTTAAAAAAGTAAATAGCAATGGAAAAGCACCAATTCTTCCAAAAGCACAAATATACACTTGTAATAAATGCAATGGTTCTGGTCTAATCAACTCATCTACAACACCTTTAGTTGATAATGAAAACTACCCAAATATTGCAATAATTGGCGGTGGTATTGGTGGCGTTGCATTGGCTGTAGCTTGTTTACATCGTAAAATACCTTTTACACTTTATGAAAGAGACAATAGTTTTTTAGAACGTTCTCAAGGTTACGGTCTTACTTTACAACAAGCCAGTAAAGCAATGGCAGGTTTAGGTATAGTTTCTTTAGAAAACGGAGTAACCTCTACCAAACATGTTGTTCATACTACAGAAGGAGAAATAATTGGAGAGTGGGGAATTAGAAAATGGGGACGTTCAGATGCTAAATCTTCTCCAAAACGCACCAATATACATATTGCAAGACAATCTTTACGTTTGGCTTTGTTAGAACAATTAAATGAAAATAATGCTGTAAAATGGGGACATCAATTAATAGATTTTAAAGATTCTAAAGAAGGTATTACTTTAAATTTTAATGTTAACAGTAAAATTAAAACAGCCAAAGCAGATCTTGTTGTTGGAGCAGATGGAATTAGAAGCACTGTTAGAAAACAACTTATTGGCGATAAAAAATCGCCTTTAAATTATCTTGGTTGTATTGTTATTTTAGGTATTTGTCCGCTTAAAAACCTAGAAAATATAGAAAGTACTTTATTAGATTCTGCTACTGTTTTTCAAACAGCAAATGGAAATGAAAGAATTTATATGATGCCTTATTCATCTGAAGCTATTATGTGGCAACTTAGTTTTCCTTTATCAGAAAAAGAGGCTAAAGAATTAAATAGTAAAGGTACAAAAGCACTTAAAGACGAAGCTTCTAAGAGAACACAATGGCACAAGCCAATTCCTCAAATTATTGCAGCTACACAAGAAAGTGAAATTTCTGGTTATCCTGTATATGATAGAGAATTGTTAAAATCAGAATTATTAGAAAAAGCCGATAAAGTAACATTAATTGGAGATGCAGCACATCCCATGAGTCCTTTTAAAGGTCAAGGTGCAAACCAAGCATTATTAGATGCGCTTTCTTTAGCAAGAACCATAACAAAAGAATGTAACTCTTATTCTAAATGGAAAGAACTTGGAATAAGAAAAACGGTATTGTCTAAATTTGAAGCAGAAATGATAAAACGCAGTGCTTCTAAAGTAAAAAGTTCTTCTGAAGCTGCAAAATTATTACATTCTGAAATAGTATTATATAAAGGCGATGGCCCAAGAGGAAAACATAGAAAAACAAAAAAAATGTAATTTTTAGCATCTAAATTTTAAAACTAAATCAAAACAACTCTATATTCTTCTAAAGTTGCTAATAATAAACATAATGAAAAACTTTTTAAGAGCATTTAATATATTAACTAACGACGAAATTGATTTATTTGAAAAAAAAGCAATTCATAAGAAAATAAAAAAAGGCGATTTTTTTATCAAAGAAGGTCAAACTTCTAAAGAAATTGGTTTTGTAATTTCTGGATTATTTAGATCATTTTATCATTCTTCTTTAGAAGAAGAGGTAACTTATTGTTTTACTTTTTCTAATACATTTGTAAGTGCATACTCTTCGTTTTTATCACAAGAAAAGACCGCTGAAAATATTGAGGCATTAACAGACGTTGAGTTATTAATTATTTCAAGAGAAGAAATTTTAAAACTAGAAGAATCTAGCAACAATTGGTTAAAACTTTTTAAGCTTATTGCCGAACAAGAATACATTAAAATGGAAAAAAGAATTTTCTTGTTACAAAAAGAAACTGCAGAACAACGTTATCGCGATTTATTGACTAACGAACCTAAACTTCTACAATTAATACCTCTAAACTATCTTTCTTCATATTTAGGTATTACTCAAAGGCATTTAAGTAGAATAAGAAAGTTAATTTCGAATTAGACATATGTCCTTTTTAGAAAGCTTCTTAGTTCTGTTCTTTGTAAAAAGAAAGAACAAATATGAAACAAGTATTAATAATTAATGGACACCCAGATAAAGAAAGTTTTAACTACGCTTTATCTAAAGCTTACTTAAAAGGAGCTACAAATACAAATTCTATATTAAGTCAAATTAATATTTCTGATTTAGATTTTAGTCCAAATCTAAAGTTTGGATACAGAAAAAGAATAGAATTAGAACCCGATTTAATTAGCGCTATTGATAAAATAAAAAAAGCAGACCATATTGTATGGGTATTTCCTATGTGGTGGTATAGTTACCCTGCACTAATGAAAGGTTTTATTGATAGAACTTTTTTACCAGGAATTACTTTTGATGTGGTTAAAGGAAATCCATTTCCTAAAAAACTATTAAAGGGAAAATCTGCGCGATTAATTATTACAGCAGATACACCAAAATGGTACAATTTTTTTGTTATGAAAAGGCCAGCTATAAATCAGTTTAAAAAAGGAACTTTACAGTTTTGTGGAATTAACTCTGTTAAAGTAACTTATATTTCATCAATAAAAGATTCTAACTTAGCTTTTAGAGAAAAATGGTTAAAGAAAGTCTTTATTCTAGGAAATAAATTAAAGTAAGTACTTCTAAGTTTAAATTAGCTTCGTATTTACTTTATGGAAATTTCTTTTAAAATTACCCACTAGTAAATACGAAACTAATCAAACAAAACACTATCTCCTTTTTTTAGGAGCTCTGCTTGCTTTCTTTTTACGTTTGTTAAAAGGAACAGCATCATCAAAAGTATTTTTAGTTTCTTTTGCTTTTTTATTTTTTCTCCAAGAATTATTTTCAGGTAATAATTTCTGTAATAAGTCTTGTCTTCCTACTTTATTCAATGTGTTTTTAATCCAATCTTTGTTTTCTTTTTTATACCAAAAGAAAAATTTATGTTGATCTTCACGCTCTTTTTTAGTCTTAGGAGTTTTAGTTGGTTTTAATGTATAAGGATGATAACCAGAATAGTAAATTACAGTAGCAACTGTCATTGGTGTTGGTGTAAAACCTTGTACTTGTTCTAACTGAAAGCCCATATCTTTGGTTTCTGCAGCTAAATTTGCCATATCTTCTACCTCACTTGCTGGGTGACTAGATATAAAATAAGGTATTAATTGAAGATTTAATTTCTGCTTAATATTTATTTTATCAAAACGTTCTTTAAACATATGAAAATATTTAAAAGAAGGTTTACGCATCAACTTTAAAACAGGATCTGAAGTATGCTCTGGTGCAACTTTTAAACGTCCAGAAACGTGTTTAGTCATTACCTCTTCTGTATATGCATCCAATTCTTTTGGATCTGCATTTTTATTGAATTCTGGCACCAACATATCATGTCTAATTCCACTTCCAATAAAAGACTTTTTAATTTTAGGATGCTTATCAACTGCTTGATATAGCTCAGTTAATGGTTTATGAGAGGTATCTAAATTAGAACAGATTACTGGCGAAATACAACTAGGCGCAACACATTTGTCGCAAATAGATTGTACTTTCCCTTTCATCTGATACATGTTTGCAGAAGGACCACCAATATCAGATAAATATCCTTTAAAATCTGGCATATTCGCCACTTTATCTATTTCTTTTAAAACAGATTCCTGACTTCTACTTGCTATAAATTTTCCTTGATGTGCAGATATTGTACAAAAACTACAACCACCAAAACACCCTCTATGAATGTTAATAGAAAACTTTATCATTTCAAACGCAGGTATTGGTCCACGTTTGTCATATTTTGGGTGTGGTAATCTTGTAAAAGGCAAATCAAAAGATCCATCAATTTCCTTTTCTGTCATTGTTGGAAAAGGCGGATTAATTACCAACGTCTTTCCTTCAACTTCTTGTAAAATTCTTCTTGCTTTTAATTTATTAGATTCTTGCTCTATCACTTTAAAATTAGAAGCAAATGTCTTTTTATCTTTTAAACAAGCTGCATGAGAATTAATAGTTACATCTTCCCAATCATTTACAACTGGTAATTTATCTTTCTTCTCATCTATAAAAACAGCAGTTTGCTTTATATTTTTTAAGCTAGAAAACGGCACACCTTTTTGTAGTAATTCTACAATTTCTCTTAAAGGCTGCTCTCCCATTCCATAAACCAACATATCTGCTTTAGACGTTTCTAAAATAGAAGGTAAAAGCTTATCAGACCAATAATCATAATGAGTTACACGTCTAAGAGAAGCTTCTATACCACCAATTAAAACAGGTACATCTGGAAATTTTTCTTTTAGTATTTTAGAATATACAGAAGTTGCATAATCTGGTCTAAAACCTTTGTCACCATTTGGTGTATATGCATCTTTATCTCTACGTTTTTTACTTGCAGTATAATTAGAAACCATAGGATCCATACAACCACCAGTAGCTCCAAAAAACAAACGTGGTTTTCCTAATTTCTCAAAATCTTGTAAATTATCATTTACACTTGGTTGTGGCACAATTGCCACACGCAAACCATAACTTTCTAAAATTCTACCAATTACAGCAGGTCCAAAAGAAGGATGATCTACATAAGCGTCTCCACTAAATAAGATTACATCTAATTCTTCCCATCCACGAATTTTAACTTCTTTGTTTGTAGTTGGTAACCAATCTGTTAGTTGATGTTTTTTTGTTTCTTGCATAGTTTGCAAAAATACAAGAATTTTTATTGAATAAAATACTTTTTAGAAGCTATTTCCTGCTTTCACTACTCGCTTTTTTTCATACTTCAAAAAGAGCTCAAACACGCCGTTCAATCAGGGCTAGACTTGTTTGCTAGCTTTTAGATCTAAAATATAATGCAGTTCTATTAAATTATTTAATAATTAAATGCGGTACAACATCAACATTCCAATCTATAACCAAGCCACCAGCTAAAGATTTTGCTACTTCTTTACCATATAAAAATTCACATAAATATAAAGCTGCTTCAAAAGATTTTGCACCACCAGCAGAAGTTATATATTTTCCATCGTGTACAAATAACACCTCTTTTCTAATATCTAAATCAGGAAAAGTTGTTCTCATTTTATCTATATCACTAGGAAAAGTTGTAGAAACTTTATCGTTTAACAAACCAGCTTTAGCAAGTACAAAAGCACCATCGCAATGAGAAGTAATAAATATAGCGTCTTTGTCTACTCTTTTTACAAAATCAATCATTTTAGTATCTTCTAGATCTGTATCTAAATGATGTTCTGCAGAAGGCACTACTAAAATATCTATTTTTGGTAACGAATCTTTTAGATAATTAAAATCTGGCAAAATTCTCATCCCTTCAAAAGTAGTAATAGGGTTGTCTGTGTTTGCAACCGTAAAAACATTCATTGCTTTTATATTTTCTCTAAAAATAGTGTGCTGAAAAATATCAAAAGGAGCTGTTAATTCTGTATTAAAAGTTCCATCCATAATTAAAAAAGCAACATTATACCTGTCTTTTTCTAATTTTGGAAATACTTTTTTAGAAAAAACTTCTTTCAAGCCTTCATCATTTTTTTCTACTTTTTTAGACTGACAGCTAAAAACTAAAATTACAACTAAAGACAATAAAATTCTTCTCATTTTTTTTCGATTTTAATCAGTCATAAAAGTATTCAAATTCATTTTAACAGAAGAATTTTCATTAACTCTTTTTTGTTTCGTAATTTTAGCAAAAACAAATCAACTTTACAAAATGAAAAAACTTTTACTCTTAACAATTTTTAGTTTTTTTCTATTTACTTCTTGTAATTCTACAAAAGAAGAAAAAGGGAAGAAAAAAGACACCTACGTTGTAGACAATTACACGAAAAAAGAAGTGGACATTACTATGCGAGATGGTGTAAAATTGCACACAACCATTTACACGCCAAAAGACAATTCTAAAAAATATCCCATCTTAATGCAAAGAACACCTTATAGCTCTGCGCCTTATGGAGAAGGAAAAATGAAAACCAAAATTGGGCCAAATATTCATCTAATGAAAGAAGGCAATATTGTGGTGTATCAAGATGTTCGTGGTCGTTGGATGAGCGAAGGCGTTTATGATAATATGCGTGCGTATATTCCTAATAAAAAAGACAACGAATCTGATGAAGTTTCAGATACTTATGACACCATAGATTGGTTGGTTAAAAATGCAGAAAATAATAACGGTAATGTTGGTACATGGGGTATTTCTTATCCAGGACATTATGCTACAGTATCTGCAATAGATGCGCATCCTGCTTTAAAAGCGGCTTCACCACAAGCAAGTATTGGAGATTTCTTTTTTGATGATTTTCATCATAATGGTGCTTTTTTATTAAGTTATTTTAGAGCAATTTCTTTATTTGGTACTTATAAAGATACCCCTACAGATTCTGCTTGGTATTCTTTTCCTAAAATGAATTCTCAAGATCAATATCAATTTTTCTTAGATAAAGGTCCTTTAAAGAATTTAAATGAATTCTTTCAGTATGATAAATTAGACACTAAAACTGCCGAAAATAAAGATAGAATAGATGATTTTTTCTGGAAAGAAATAACAGAACATCCAAATTACGATTCTGTTTGGAAAAGTAAAGGAATTATTCAACATATGAATAAAGTGCCTTCTACAGTTGCTACAATGGTTGTTGCTGGTGAGTTTGACGCAGAAGATTTATACGGACCTTTAGAGACTTATAAAGGAATAGAAAAACATGGAAAAGAGAATTACAATACTTTAGTTTTCGGACCTTGGGATCATGGAAAATGGGCAAGAACTGGTGTAGAGAATTATGTAGGTAATTACTATTTTGGAGACTCTATTTCTATAAAATTTCAAAAAGAAATAGAAACAAAATTCTTTAATCATTTCTTAAAAGGAAAAGGAGATAAAAATTCTGGTTTGCCAGAAGCTTATGTTTTTGATACCGGTAAAAAAGAATGGAAATCTTATGATTCTTGGCCACCAAAAAATGTGATAAAAGAAGATTGGTTTTTATCTGAAAATCAAGAATTAACTTCAACTAAAAAAGCAACTTCTAAAGTTAATTTTGTTAGTGATATTAAACATCCTGTTCCTTATTCTGAAGATATTAAAACGGTTTTTACACCTAGAAAATACATGACAGACGATCAACGTTTTGCTGCAAGAAGACCAGATGTTTTGGTTTTTGAAACAGATGTTTTAACGGAAGATTTTACGTTAGCTGGAGATATTTTAGCAAAGCTAAAAGTTGCAACTACTGGTTCTGCAGCAGATTGGATTGTTAAGGTGATAGATGTTCATCCTGATAATGTTAAGGAAAATAATAAAAAACTACAAGACCATTTAAAAATGAGTAATTATCATTTAATGGTTAGAAGTGAAGTTTTACGTGGTAGGTTTAGAAATAGTTTTGAAAACCCAGAACCTTTTACACCAAACAAAAAAACAGATGTAAATATTAAATTACAAGATGTTTTTCACACTTTTAAGAAAGGCCATAAATTACAAATTCAGGTGCAAAGTACTTGGTTTCCTTTAATAGATTTAAATCCGCAAACGTATGTAGATAATATTTACAAAGCAGATGAAAAAGATTTTAAAACTCAAACACATACGGTATTTACAGATTCTTCTATAGAATTTTCTGTACTTAAATAATAAATTAGATAATGAAAAATAGAATTCAATTTTTAATATTATTTCTTTTCGCTTTTGCTATTAAGGCGCAAGAAAAAGCCAAACCTGTTTTTAAAGATGGTGAAGCACAAATTGTAGCAGCTTTTAACGATTCTAGTAAATGGATTCGTACAGATTTATGGGTAGAAACTACATTTGACACAGATGGAGATGGAAAATTAGACAGGATGCATGTAGATGTTACAAGACCTATGCAAACTGAAACTGAAGGTTTAAAATTACCTGTAGTTTATGAATCTAGCCCTTATTACGCTGGTGTTGCTGCAGATACTCCTGGTTTATTTTGGGATGTTAAACATGAAATTGGTGCAAAAGAAAAACAAAGAACAAGAGTTGAAGTTATAAGAAGAGGAAAAAGACCAATTATTTCTAATTCTCAAATTAAAACCTGGGTTCCTAGAGGTTATGTTGTGGTACATTCTTCTTCTCCAGGAACAGGTTTGTCTGATGGATCGCCAACAGTTGGTGGAGATAATGAATCTTTAGCACCAAAAGCAGTTATAGATTGGTTAAACGGACGAGCAAAAGGTTTTACAGAAAGAGAAGGTAATAAAGAAGTAAAAGCTTTTTGGTCTACAGGAAAAGTTGGTATGACAGGAACTTCTTATAACGGAACAATTCCTTTAGCAGCAGCTACTACAGGTGTTAATGGTTTAGAAGCAATTATTCCTATTGCTCCTAACACTTCTTATTATCACTATTACCGTTCTAATGGTTTGGTACGTTCTCCTGGAGGTTATTTAGGTGAAGATATAGATGTTTTATATGACTATATTCATAGTGGAAAAGAAGCAAACAGACCACACAATAATAAAGTAACTAGAGATACTGAATTGGCTAATGGATTAGATAGACAAACTGGTGATTATAACGATTTTTGGGCCGGAAGAGATTATTTAAATGATATGAAACCAATGAAAGCAGCATTATTAATGTCTCATGGTTTTAATGATTGGAATGTAATGCCAGAACATAGTTATAGAATTTACAACAAAGCAAAAGAAATGGGCATTCCTTCACAAATCTTTTATCATCAAAATGGTCATGGAGGTCCACCTCCAATGAAAATGATGAATCGTTGGTTTACTCGTTATTTACACGGTGTAAAAAACAATGTTGAAAATGATGCAAAAGCTTGGATTGTTAGAGAAAATGACAAACGAGATGAACCAACACCTTATGCAGCATACCCAAACCCAAAAGCAAAAGATGTAACTTTATATTTAGAAGCTGGCGCACCAAAAGCAGGTAAATTATCAACCAATAAAACTTCTAAAACAAAAGAAACTTTAATAGATAATTATTCTTTTTCTGGCGAAACTTTAGCACAAGCAGATTATACAAATCATCGTTTAATTTATGTTTCTCCTACCTTAAAAGAAGATCTTCATATTTCTGGTTTAAGTTCTATTACCATAAAAGCAGCAAGTAGTAAAGCTGCTGTAAATTTATCTGTTTGGTTGGTTTCTTTACCTTGGAATACTGGAAGAAGATCAAAAATTACAGATAATATAATTACACGTGGTTGGGCAGATTTACAGAATCATAAATCATTAACTAAAAGTGCACCTTTAAAAAAGGATAAATTTTATGAAATGACTTTTAATCTGCAACCAGATGACCAGATTATAAAAAAAGGACAACAAATTGGTTTAATGATTTTTTCTAGTGATAACAATTATACTCTTTTACCTGAACCAGGAACAGAATTAACTGTAGACTTAAATGGTACTTCTATTACAATACCTGTAGTTGGAGGAAAAGAAGCTTTTATAAAAGCTACAAAATAAATATTCTTTTTTACTGAATAGAAAAGGTCTTAATATTAAATTATTAAGACCTTTTTTCTTATTAAAAATCATCATTTATAAAACTAAAATATCAAAAAATTCGTATCTAATTTAAGGAGGTTTAAAATTAGTTTTCTTAGCTTACAAAGAATTAATAATTTAGATATTCTTCAATATTTTTATATAAAAACATCAACTTTAAAATTGATAATTGACAAATAATTATAGACAGTTTAGATTGCTAAAAATGGATGAAAAATTAATTTACGGAATTCAACAAATAGGTATTGGTGTTTCTAACGCAGATATAGCTTTTAAATGGTACGCAACAAGATTAGGCGCAGATGCTTTAATTTTTGACGACAGTAATGAAGCTACCTTTATGGCTAAATATATGGGTGGTAAATCTAGAAAAAAAAGAGCTTTATTAGCCTTAAATATGCAAGGTGGTGGTGGTTATGAAATTTGGCAATTTGCAAATAGAAAACCTACTAAACCAAAAACAGTTTTTAAAGTTGGAGATTTAGGAATTCAGTTTCCTACAATTAAAACAAAAAACGTTTCTAAAACTTTTGAAAGATTAAAAAATTTAAATGAAAATATTATTTCTGAAATTTGTGAAGAGCCAGATGGAAATAAAAGTTTTTTCTTAAAAGATCCTTTTAATAATATTTTAAAAATTAAAGAATGTAATTCTTGGTATCAGCTTAAAAAAAATGATGTTGGTGGTGTTTTTGGAACTTCTATTGGAGTTTCTAACATAGATAATTCTTTAAAACTCTACAGAGATATTTTAGGCTATGATGTTGTAGAATTTGATAAAACTGGAGTTTTTGATGATTTTAAAAAACTAAATAATGGAGACAAGAAGTTTAGAAGAATCTTACTTTCTCATTCTGAGAATAGAGTTGGGGGATTTTCTAAATTATTTGGAAAAAGTCAGATTGAATTGATACAATCTTTAGAAAATAAACCAAATAAAATATTTGAAGATCGTTATTGGGGAGATTTAGGTTATATTCACTTATGTTTTGATATTAAAAACATGAAAGTATTGAAAGATGAATGCAAAGAAAAAGGAGTTCCTTTTCAAGTAATTAGCAATCCTTCTTTTAATATGGGGGAAGCAAATGGGCATTGGGGTTATATTGAAGATTTTGATGGAACTCTAATAGAGTTTATAGAAACACACAAAGTACCTCTAATAAAAAAATTAGGAATTAATATCAATTTGAAAAATAGAAATCCTAAAAAACCGTTACCAAATTGGATGATTAAAGGAATGAATTTAAAAAGAGTTAAAAAATTTAATTAGCAGAAAAAAATGACTTCAACAGAAATTGCACTTCTTTTAAATGACAATGCAGAAAAGATTACAAGAATTGGAGAAATTATAGGAAAGAAGATTCCTGAAAGAGATAATTTTAGTAATTTAAATGAATTTGAGAAAACCTTTATCTACATAGATATTTTAGAGCAAAGCGTAACTGATGGTGGCTTTATTCAATTTTTCTTTAATTCTTCTGGTCAGTTTGCTCATGAGATTTTTCATGCTTATTTAGACATTAAAGCAGAAAAAACTGTTGATATTCTTACAAAAGCTATTCATTTATTCCCACAAATGCCAGTACCAAAAGACTTAAGAATAAGACAAGGTATATTAATGCAAAAAGAGTCTAATATAGATTTATGGGATGATTTAGATACAGAATTCTATAAATATGAAGATGATATTCTATCTTTAACTATAGATTATGTTCGAAAAAACATAAAGCATTTCGATTAAGAATTACTTTTTTAAAATTTCTGTAATATTAGGTTTAAAATAATCTGGTCCTTTTAAAACTTTACCATCTTCTCTATAAATTGGCTTACCATCTTCACCTAATTTACTCATATTACTTCTATGAATTTCATTAAAAACAGCTTCAATTTTATCTTGCATACCATGTTCTATAATAGTACCACATAAAATATACAACATATCTCCTAAAGCATCTGCAACCTCAACTAAATCGTTGTTTTCTGCAGCTTCTAAATACTCTTCATTTTCTTCTTTCATTAAATTAAAACGAAGTAAATTTCTTTCTTTACCAATACTTGCTGTTGGTGTATTTTTTATTCCTGCACCAAATGCCGTATGAAATTCGTGTACTGATTTAATTTTGTTTTTCATGATTATTATAATTAATAGAAGTTTTTTAATTCGTAATTTTGCAACTCCAAATGAATTCATTTAAAGAAGACAATATATAGGAAATATCTGAAACCTATAACTCTTCAATTCATTAAAAATTTAAAGAATATTGACTATGTTTTTAAGCGCTTATTTTACAACTGGTAGAATTATTTTTATGATTTTCTTTATTATTGCTTTTATAGCATTAATGGTTTATAGTTATAGAAAAGACATAAAAAGTCATGAACGTTATTATAAAAACGCGGGAAAAAAAGTACTTATTTACGGTAGTTTAATTATTATTGTTTTTATAGCTATTAGATTATTAGCTGGAAGTTAAAAACCAAATTAACTTTTATTTTTCTGTATTTTTCTTAAATTCTTTAATCTTTGCCAAGGTATTTTATGTCTTTGAGTATAGATAAAAAAACAACTAACGTCTAACAAGAAATAAAATAAACTTATTCCACTTGGTGGGTTATTGCTTGGTAAAAAGTTAAAAACACCAAAAGCATTTTCTGGCCATTCCCAGCAGCCAAAAGCAGTACCTCCTATTTCTAAAATAGCTACTAAAATATACATGGCATAAAAAAACAATCTGTCTTTTGGTCTTTTCCACAATAAGAAAAAAACACAAACAGTCATAACAAAACCAAAAACATCTCCAAAAAACACTAAATATATTGTTGCAAACAACGCTATTAAAATAGCAAATAATTGCTCTACTGCTTTATGATGTTTTCTAACTACAGGTGCTTTGCTAAACATAAAAATTCGTCCGTATAAAGCTGCATGACCAAATGGTACATATAATGGAACATTTTCTAACCTGTAAGTATACATATCTAATGCTCTAGAAAACAGATATTCGCCACCAAACCCCAAAATTACAGCATAGAGCATTAACTCTTTTGTTCTTGTATTTGCTCTTAAATACATTAACACAAAACCTATTAACATAATAATATTTATAGGTAATTGAGAGTTTGTAAAATTTTCTGAAAAGTAAATGCTATCAAAAAAAAGAACGAAAACAAATATTATAAAAATGCCAATTTTTCTATTGAAAATAGAAACTATATTATTTAAATCTTCTTTAGGTACTTCTAATATTCTCATTTTACAAGACATTTATAACAATCTGTTGTATGATCATTTACCATACCAACAGCTTGCATGTATGCATATATTACTGTAGAACCAACAAACTTGAATCCGCGTTTTTTAAGATCTTTAGAAATAGTATCTGAAAGCATAGTTGTAGCTGGTACTTCTTCTCTTTTATGAAATGTATTTATAATTGGTTTTCCATTTACATAAGCCCATATAAATTTAGAAAACGAACCAAATTCTTTTTGAATTTCCATAAAAAGTTGTGCGTTTACAATAGCACTTTTTACCTTTAATTTATTTCTTATAATACCAGCATCTAATAATAAAGAATTATACTTACGCTCGTTATAATTTGCTATTTTTTTATAGTCAAAATTATCAAAAGCTTTTCTAAAGTTTTCTCTTTTGTTTAAAATAGTAATCCAACTTAAGCCTGCCTGAAAAGTTTCTAAAACTAAAAACTCAAAAAGTGTTTCGTCATCATAAACAGGTTCTCCCCATTCCTTATCATGATAGTCTATATATAATTGACTATCTGAAACCCAAAAACATCTATTTTTCATTTAATTTACCTTTATTGGTTTAATTTCAGTTTGTCTTTTATTAACATACTCAAAAATATTGTTACCAAAAAAACCAGCTTCCTCTAGCATAATTCTAATATCTTTCTTCCATTCTTTTATAGTGACAGTAGTATTTAATTCGATAGCGTAAACTGTATTTTTATGTAAAGGATAATCACCATTAAAAGGAACACCATTTTGAGAATCCCACATACCAATTGTGGTACCAGCACTGTGCCCATACTTACCTAAAGGATGTGTATAAATTGACGGTCTTAATCCTTCATTTCTACCTATTAAAAGAGCCTCTTTTAATATCTCATTTCCTGTTTTACCAATTTTCATTGTACTTGTTAAAATATCTTGAACTCTATTTCCTTTTTTAAAAGCTGCTTTTAAAAAACCTGGTACTTCTTCTTCATTGTCTTTTAGTACATAAGCATGTTGTTGGCAATCTGTATTTAAACCAATATAAGTAATTCCGAAATCGCAATGCAATAAATCTCCTTTTTGTATTATTTTTTCTTCTTTTGCTTTAGAAAAAGAAGCTATATGAGATTTTAAGGCTTCATTATTTCGTTGAATATCTATGGTTGGATGAAACCAAGTTTCTAAACCCAAATCTGTAACTTTCTGTCTTAAAAACCAAACAAGATCTTCTGTAGTAGTTTTACCAGGAATAATTGTTTTCGATGAAAAAGCTTCAGAAATAATGTTGTGTGTTATTTCAACCAAATCACGATAAAGTTTTAATTCCATTTCAGTTCTAGTTTCTATCCACCCAATAGCTAATTTCTCTGCAGAAACTATTTTATTTTTATATTCTAATGAAAGGTTTTTATACAATTCATCATAATCTGTTTTTACTAAACCATCTGCTAATGCAAAATATTTAGAGGTGTTTACTGCTATTTTATTAGGGCTTCTTGCTTTTATTATTTCTAACAAAGCTTTCCATTGGTTGGGTTGTTTTTCTTTGTTCCAGGCAGATTTTATACTTTTACCAATATCATATCTAGCAACAGCTAATCGCTCTAAAGTATTCTTTTTTTTATCTCTGTAAAAAACAATAATTGTTCTTCTTCTAGCGTTTAACCAAGTTGCAGGAAGCATTGTTTTTAAAACAGGATCTTCATTATATTCCCTAGAAATTAAAAGCCACATATCTATGTTTGCATTGTCCATTAATTCTGGTAATAAGTTAGTAAACCTATCTTCTAAAATAGCATTCTTTAAAATTGCCCTTTCTTTCTCTGATACTATTTGAGCCTGGGATATTTGAAAAAAAAAGATAAAAAGTAGAATTAGATGTTTCATAGTTTTAAATTAGTTTGTTGCTAAAATTAGTGTTAAATCACTTAAAAATCAATCAATTTTAGAATATTTTTTGCAACTTTACTAATGTTAAATAGATTGATTATGAAACTTTTAAAAAATATTTCTTTTACAATTGTTACAATATTAATTTTTTGGTCTTGTGCTTCAACACCAAAAAAAAATAGTAGCATAGTAAAAGAAGAGCCAGTTGTTATTGCTAATGATAGTTTAGAATATGAAATTATAATTATAGACCCTGGTTTTACTTTCTACTTGGCAAGTACTGCACAACCAGAAGGCTTTTACAACCAAGATTATCTAGAAGCCAGAAACAGAGCTTGGGTAATTAGCTGGAACCAAAGAGTACAAAATCCTAATAATTATAATTCAGATATTTATGAAAACATCATAGACTACCAATCTAACGTAGATTATGGCTATGAAGTAAACTACAAACTTTTTAATTATTTCCTTTTTGCTCAAAGAAAATATAAAATGAATTTAGGTGGTGGTTTTAGAGCCGGTAGAGTTAATTAAATTTTTTGATAGGAAACAAAACTATAATCTAATTTGTTTTTTTCATCTGCTTTAAAGTCTTCTCTAGCAACTTCTTTCCAAACTTGTGTATTTATCTCTGGAAAATAAACATCTGCATCAAAATCTTTATGCACCAATGTAATATCTAATTGGTCTGCTAAATCTTTTGCTATCGTTTCTTTATAAATTTGTGCGCCACCAATTATAAATATTTGTTCTTCTTCTTTTGCCATTTCTATAGCTTCTTCTAAACTATTAGCAATTAAACAACCATCTTTAAAATAATCTTTATTTCTAGTAATAATAATTGTTGTTCTATTAGGTAATGGCTTACCAATAGACTCAAAAGTATTTCTACCCATTAAAATATAATGACCAGTAGTTACTTTTTTAAACCTCTTTAAATCTGCCGGTAAATGCCAAATTAAATCGTTATTTTTTCCTAAAGCATTATTTTTTGCAATTGCAGCTATAATTGTAATCATAAATTGAATCAATTTTAAACAAAAATAAGAGAAAACAATTCAGATTTGACATTTTCAACTAAAAAACTATAAAAACGAAACCAATATGAAAGCAAAAACACTGATAATCAACCAAAAAGAAACATTGTAGAATTATATAAATTACAATTTTACTAGAAATAATTTAACAATTAACAATTTATACACTTCTATATTATTAAACTGATAAATTTTCATTAAATCACTAATACAACGCTTGTTATATAAGACTTCTTCTATACTTTTACTGTAAATTCTGAATAAAGAAAAAACTTAATAATAGAAATTATGGCAATTAAAAAACAATTTTTAAAAAGCAAACCAGTTTGTAAAGTAACGTTTACTGTACCTGCAAAAGAAGCTAATAATGTAGTTGTAGTTGGTAGTTTTAATGAATGGAATGCAGAATCTACACCATTAAAAAAATTAAAAAACGGTTCTTTTAAGGGTACTGTTAATTTAGAATCTAATACTTCTCATGAATTTAAGTATTTAATTGATGGAAATTATATAAATGAAACAGAAGCAGATGCTTATGCTTGGAATGATTATGCTGGCGCAGAAAACAGTGTAATTAATTTATAGTATAGTTTGTTATATCAATAAAAAAGAGCACTCAAAAATTTGAATGCTCTTTTTTATTTTTTAATATATCTATTTATTAGATAGCAACCTTACCTTTAATATGTGGGTGAGGATTGTAATCTAGTAATTCAAAATCTTCGAAAGTAAAATCTTCAATATTTTTAATTGAAGAATTCATCTTCATTTTTGGTAATGGTCTAATATCTCTAGACAATTGTAATTCTAATTGTTCTATATGATTATTATATATATGTGCATCACCAAAAGTGTGAATAAACTCACCAGCTTCATAACCACAAACTTGTGCCATCATCATAGTAAATAACGCATAAGAAGCAATATTAAAAGGAACTCCTAAAAATATATCTGCACTTCTTTGGTATAACTGACAAGATAATTTTCCTTCAGAAACATAAAATTGAAAAAATGCATGACAAGGTGGTAAAGCCGCTTTACCTTTTGCTACATTTTCTGAAAAAGATTCTGAATTATCTGGTAATACTGAAGGATTCCAAGCAGAAACCAACATTCTTCTAGAATTAGGGTTACTTTTTAAAGTAGCAATTACATCTTGTAATTGATCGATTTCATCACTATTCCAATTACGCCATTGATGCCCATAAACAGGTCCTAAATCTCCATTTTCATCTGCCCATTCATTCCAAATTCTAACACCATTTTCTTGTAAATACTTTACGTTTGTATCTCCTTTTATAAACCAAAGTAGTTCATAAATTATAGATTTTAAATGCAATTTTTTGGTGGTAACCATAGGAAAACCTTCACTTAAATCAAAACGCATTTGATGTCCAAAAACACTTTTTGTTCCTGTACCTGTTCTATCTCCTTTTTCGTTTCCGTTTTCTAAAACGTGCTTTACTAAATCGTGATATTGTTTCATTTTAGTAGATGTTCCTATAATTATTTACTCGTGCAATATTTAATTAACTACACCTTTTTAACCAATAATCATTCCTGCTATTGTTGCAGACATTAAAGATGCAATTGTACCTCCAATTAATGCTTTAATTCCAAATTCTGATAATGTTTTACGTTGGCTAGGAGCCAAAGAACCAATACCACCAATTTGTATTCCTATTGAAGCAAAATTTGCAAAACCACAAAGCATATACGTTGCCATAATAATTGATTTATTATAAGTTAAATGTGTTGCATTTGCTACATTTTTTAACTCTGCTAACTGAATGTAACCTACAAATTCACTTGCTGCTAACTTTATACCTAATAATTGGCCCATTAAAGTCATATCTGCAGTTGGCACACCAATTAACCACATTAATGGTGCAAAAGTATAACCTAATATAAATTCTATGGAAAGTTTATCATAAGCTGTGTTTGCTGCAATAATATCATTTAAAGTAGTTAAATCTCCTACTAAATTTAAACCACCATTTAACATTGCTATAACAGCAACAAAAACTAACAACATTGCCCCTACATTAACTGCTAAACGCAAACCTTCTGTAGTACCATTAGCAATAGCATCTAAAACATTAGAACCTATTTTCTCTTGAGAAACAGCCACATCTGTATTAACTTCTTCTGTTTGTGGGTATAAAATTTTAGAAATTACAATTGCACCAGGAGCTGCCATTACAGAAGCTGCTAATAAATGCTTTGCAAAAACTAATTCTAACTCTTTATCTCCACCACCTAAAAAACCAATATAAGCTGCAAGTACAGCACCAGCTACAGTTGCCATACCACCAATCATTACCAAAAGTATTTCAGATTTATTCATTTTATCTAAATACGCTTTTATTAATAATGGTGCCTCTGTTTGCCCTAAGAATATATTACCTGCAACAGATAAACTTTCCATTCCTGATATACCCAAAAACTTAGATAATACAATTGCTAGTATTTTCACAATCCATTGTATTACACCTAAATAAAATAATAAAGAAGTTAATGCTGAAAAGAAAATAATAGTTGGTAAGACTTGAAATGCAAAAATGTATCCAAAAGTATCCATATCTGCAATTAACCCATCAAAAAGAAATTTACTTCCCGCTTTTGTGTACTCTAAAATTTCAATAAATAGTTTACCTACCAATTCAAATCCTTTTTGAATAAAAGATACTTTTAAAACTCCAACAGCTATTATTAACTGAAGAGATAAACCAATAGCTACTTTTTTCCAGCTAATTGCTCTTCTGTTAGAACTGAATAGAAATGCAATAACAATTAAAGAGAACATTCCTAAAACTCCTCTCCAAAAACTTGTAAAAGTAAAACTACCGCTTTCAATTATTTGACCGTTTTCTTTTATTGCAACTACTTCTTTCGTAGTTTCTGCAACTACAACTTGTTCTTTAACAACAGTTTCTGGTAATATAATTTTAGCATATTCTGGAGATGATAAACTGTATGTAACATCTCCTTCAGATAACACCAAACTAGCATTATCAAAAGAAACAATATTAAAATATCTTAAAGCTTTTGGACTTTCAGAATTAAAAATAATTAGATTATTCTGTCTTAAATAAGTTCCTGTTAAATTTTTGTTTTCTTGTAAACCAGGAAACTCAAACTTACCATCTTCTAAAGAGAATATTTTTGTTTCTTCAGATTCTAATAAAGAAGAACCATCTGACTTTGTAACTTTATTAATTTTCCAGTTTTGTTCTAAATCTTGCCCTAAGACAGAAAAAGATATAAAGCAAAATGCAATTAAAAATAGATTTTTCATAAGTAAGTACGTTTTTAAGAGCGTTGGCTAATTTCGTCTCTAATTTTTGCAGCTAATTCATAGTTTTCATCAGAAACCGCTTTATCTAACTGTTCATTTAATTCTGAAACAGATAATTTAGCGTAAGAAGATTCTTTATCTAAACCTAACAAGCTTTCTGTGTCTAAAGATATTTCTTGTTCTTCTGAAGAATCTGTTAGTTCTAATTCTTCTTCTACTTTTAAATAAACACCAGCTTTATCTAAAATATTTTCATAAGTAAAAATGGGTGCTTGAAAACGAACAGCAATTGCAATTGCATCTGAAGTTCTTGTATCTATTACCTCTTCTACTCCATCTTTTTCGCATATTAAACTAGAAAAGAAAACACCATCTACCAATTTATGAATGATAACTTCTTTAATGTCTATTGAAAAACGTTCTGAAAATGTTTTAAACAAATCGTGTGTTAAAGGTCTTGGTGGTCTTATTTCTTTCTCTAAAGCTATTGCAATAGATTGTGCTTCAAAAGCACCAATTATAATTGGTAAAGTTCTGCTTCCTTCCATTTCACTTAACACTAATGCATATGCACCTGTTTGTGTTTGGCTGTATGAAATTCCTTTTATAGTTAGTTTTATCAAACTCATATATCTGTCTACGAAAAAAAAATAAAAATAGCTTTATTAAGTATATTATCTTAAGCTTATTTTAAGGGCACAATTTACTAAAAATTTATATAGTGAAAACGGTTATTCTCTCTGAATTTGTTTTTTTACAATAACTAAAGCCCACGTGAAGGATTGAACCTTTGTTTAAGCTCTTTTGTTTTATTGATTGAAATGAAATAATACTAAAAGCGAGTGGTGAAAGCCTGACGAAATTATTTTAATTTTGCGTAATTTTCATTAAAAAACCTATCAAAAAAATAATTATTGATAGGTTTTCTTAGATTTAATATTAAAATAATTTGGGTACGCCCAAATGTTATGCAGCTTTAAAAGCTTTTAATTTTTCTATTAATTTTGGTACTACTTCAAAAGCATCGCCAACAATTCCATAATCTGCAGCTTTAAAGAAAGGTGCTTCTGGGTCTGTGTTTATAACAACTTTTACTTTAGAGGCATTAATACCTGCTAAATGCTGAATTGCACCAGAAATACCAATTGCAATATATAAGTTAGATGCTACTGGCTTACCAGTTTGCCCAACATGCTCTCCATGAGGACGCCATCCTAAATCTGAAACTGGTTTAGAACAAGCTGTTGCTGCTCCTAAGACTTCTGCTAATTCTTCAATCATTCCCCAGTTTTCTGGTCCTTTTAAACCTCTACCAGCAGAAACTACTGTATCTGCATCTGCAATGGTAACTTTACCTGTAACTCTTTCTACATTTTCTGATTTTACACCTGAAGTTGCAACTTGAGCATCAAAAGCTTCTAAAGTTCCTGAAACTGCATTCTCATGAATTCCGAAAGAATTTTTAGCTAAACCAATAACTTTTTTATCTGTAGAAATTACAGTATTTGAAAATGCTTTGTTAGAAAACGCTTTTCTTTTTACTGTAAAAGGACTTGTACTTGATGGTGCTGCAACTGTATTTGATGCATAACCAGCTTCTAAACTTACTGCTACTAATGGCGATAAATACAAACCATCTATACTAGAATCTACAACAACTACTGTTGCATTTTCTTTGTTTGCAGCTTGTTCTATAACTGCAGCGTATTCTTTTGCGTTAAAAGTTGCTAAATTATCATTAGAAACCGTTAAAACTCTTTCTGCGCCATAAGTATATAGTTCTGATGCATCTGAAGCGTTTATAGTTAAAACTACTAAATTAACGCCTAATTGTTCTGCAACTTTTTTTCCGTAAGAAACTACTTCAAAAGCAGTTTTCTTAAATTTTCCTTCCGTTGAATCGGCAAAAACTAAAACTGACATATTTTTTATTTTTATATTTTCTGAATAACAAAGGTGTTTTTCAAAAAATGATTTTTAATTATTTTTGTTGATGAACTCTTAAATTATATATTCTTCTAAAGAAAAATTAGATAACTTTAGCTTCATTGTGCAATAAGTTAATTAACTCATCTAAATTATCTGAGTCTATTAATTTAACAGCTCCTTTTGCTGCTGGTTTTTCATAAGACTCGATATTTGTTGATGAACCAGCACCTGTTGCCTCTACAACTTGTAAAGGTTTTTTACGAGCCATCATAATTCCTCTCATGTTGGGTATACGTAAATCTTTCTCTTCTACAATACCTTTTTGCCCAC
>CAXBIR010000010.1:0-47185 GCA_963975825.1 uncultured Polaribacter sp. | reverse complement strand
CTATCATTATCTACAATTAATCTTAAAGTTGAACAAGCTTCTTTTGAAGACAAATCAATAGAAGATAAATCTAAAATAAAACTTACGTCTCCAACCTCATTTCTTTTACTTACACGCCATTTAGTAGAAGTTCTTTGTTGATAATTATCTTCATTAGTTTCAAAAACTATATCATCTTTATTATCTCTTCCCCAGAACAAGTACTCATCATTGGCTAAGTTACTTGGATTGTAAATTCTTACAATTCCTGTTCCCTGAGAGTCTGTATGATTAGAGCCATCTGTTGCCTGACCAATACCTGCAACATCATGATCAAAATTACCTGCTGCCACCTCATCTTGAGTATAAAAATTAGTTGCAGCATTAATTGCTATACTATATTTTGCAGATAAATAATTAGATATTATATTTCTTTGAGCAAGGTTTACAACTGAATTATAAATAATAACTTCAGTAAAATCTCCTTGGTGTGCCTGACTAGAAACATAATTACCATCATCATTATCTGTACCAAAAATATCTACAGAATCTTGTTCTCCTGCTAATGCTAAAGAACCACCAGCAACAATATTTACACCACTATTCATAGTAGCTAAATTTCCGCTTTCATTATTATTGTTAGAAATATTTCCTATCCCATCAGAACTGTTCCACCTAAAACCAACAATATTCCAAGTAGCCGTACTTACATTTAAACTAGATGGTCTATTTAGGTTATTTCTATAAAGAGTTAAATTATTACTATTAAATAATAAAAAATCATTATTTCTACCGGTCGAAGCATAAGATAGTACTCCATCTCCTCCTTCAGCAGCAGAGGTTGTTTTGTTTACATAAAAACCCGAAATTGCTGACGTTGGAAAGTTAGCGAAAGGTGTTTTTACTAATCTTTTTCCTTTCAAAGAATTAGATGCAGCAGTGGCATCAAATCTTACGGCATTATAACCGTTAAGAGAATTTTCTAAAAACAAAGGTCTTAAAACAGAATTTGGCTGTGTTAAATCTGAACTATAACCAGAAGCATCAGACCAAGTTTCTACAGGGTCTAAATTTGCTGATTCAGATAACTCTTCCGCTTTAGTCCAAAGTACTAAATCAGATCCACCATCTATACCTCCTACCCCTCCAGGTCCTAAATAATCTGTATTTGTTGGTGTAAATAATTCTCCTAAGACTTTAACATTGTCAATAGCCCACCAATAATCCCAAACACCAATGTAAGTGAATTTTATTTGTGCATTGGTTGCGCTTCCTACATCGCTTTTAATATTTATAGATTCTGATGTAGCTCCTGTTGTAAGATTTACATAATTTTCTTCTCCAAATTCTTTTCTAAAAACTTCAATCCAATCTGTACCATTAAAAACTTCTATTACGCAAGACTCTCCACCATTAAAATCTCTATATTGATAATCGAATTCTAATGTTATAGCTTCATATAGGTCTGCTGAAAAAGTTGATGTTAAAAGTGATGCATTTTGGTTATTTCCAGAGCCATAGGCATCACTATCTAAAATTGCATAATTACCATTTATACCACCAGCCGTTATTCCTCTATTTGCATTAAATTGCCAAATTTGAGTAGCTGTACCTCCATTATTTATATTAGACCATCCTGCAGGTAAAGCTGGTGTGGTAAAATCTTCATCTATAATTGTTATTGTTTGTGCAGAAATTATTGATCCCCAGAAAAGGAATGCAATGTAAATTATTAACTGTGTTTGTTTTAACATCTTTTTATTTTTTTAAAATTTGTTAATACTACACTTAAGATAATTCTTGGGGGAATGTTTCTTATATCAACGTTAATTGACGTGTAAGGCTAAACTAAAGTAGGGATTTTATTTCAATTAATCAAGAATTATTTTTTGTTTAACAATACCTTTCTCTGTTGCTATACTAAATATATATACAGATTTAGCAATATTAGTTATATCTATATTTTTCTCTAGTATTTTATCGTTTATATTATAATTTAAAACCTCAACACCTTGTAAATTATATAGTTTAATAGTTTTTATATATAAATTTGCTTTATTCCTTATTGTAAGTATTTTTTCTTTATTTTTAAAAATATCAATTTCGCTATCAAAATTATCATCAGTTACCATTCCTAAAGTCTTATTAGAAAAAGTAATAAAAAAACGATCTGTATACTGTCCTGAAAATAAGTTTAAAGCTTTAGAAGCTTCATCTAAATTATAATAAGTATTTAAAACAGCATCAAACAGATACACAGAAGTGTTTATATTATTCTTTTCTTCAACTGAAAAAACAACTTCTCTTTCTTTATCTATCTGAACAACTAAAGGAATTTTTATAGAATTATTAAATAACTCTACACCAGTTATAATAAATGGTTTTTCTAAATCTGCTACTTTTAGATATAAATCTGTAGGTTGTAATCCCCACATTTCTGCATCATAACCTTTGTCATATTTATCAGACAAACCTCTAAATGAAATTGCAACTGTTCTAGTTCTCTTCTCTTTTTCTGTTAAATTAAATTGAAAACCCAGCTTTAATAGAGACAAACTTTCATCTTGCTTTTCTTTCTCTCCATTCTTAGCTACTAAACTACCGGTTTCAGATATGTTAGCCATTATTCTTTGAGAATTACTAAAGGTAATTGTTCCTGATCCTGCGGCTTCTCTTGTTACAAAGAAAGCTTGTCCAACAGGCAGGTAAAGACTTGTTCCAACAGAAACACCAGAAACAATTGTACTATACGTTCCTGTATAATCTCCTCTTACATGTGTATTGTCTGAAGCACTATCATAAATGTACAGAATTCCGTTAAAACCCAAAGAATTATCAGTAATAAAGGCATTTGCATCTAAAGCAGAAGGATAAGGATTACCTATTAAACTAAATTTGTCTTGATCAATTACAAAACTATAATCACCATCATTTGGTGTTCCTAAAAATGTAAATTTAGACCCTACACTTTTCATATTCCAACCTTCACCTGGATTAAATATGAATGCTGTTGGACTTACAAAACGAGTCCAATCTGAAGCGTTATTAAATTTAGCCAACCACCTTGTACTAATTTCTATGGGGGTAGTTGCGTTACTACCATCATGTCCAGAAATAAAATTAATATCTACAGCTTCTCCCAAAGTTGGCAAATTAGCTGTTTCAACTGTCCCGTCTTTTAATACACTACTAATACTATAAGGTGTTCCTATAGGTGAACCAGAATTACTTACTGGTGAAGACCAATAACCAGACTGGTAAATTGTAGAGGTTGAAGCTGATTGATCTACATGTAAATTACCAGAACCTGAGTTTAAATTTACAGCAGAGTTGTGTGTTTGAATCAGTTGAGAACCACCAACTAATCGTAAACTTCCATTGTTTATAATACCATTAGTTACTTGTAATTTTAAACCAGAACTCGTTGATAAAATACCTCCTGTTTCAATTTCAATTTCTCTTACGTATGCATCTTCTGTTAACTTAATACTTCCGTTTGAATTATTTTTTACCAACAATTTATAACACCCATTAGTAATATCTGGTACGTTAGAAATACCTGAACCATTATAAAATTGAGTATTATCTAATACAATTGTATCTAAATATTCGAGAGTAAAATAATCGTTATCTGAAAAATTAACACCTGTTGCAGTATATACTCCACCAGACAAAACAAAATCGTAAGTAGTTTTTGTAGCAAAATTTGAAGAATTACTTACAATTAACTTTAATTCATTACAGCCTTCTGGTGAATTAAAATTAATATCAGTTTCCTTTACTTGAAGAGTTACTGTTCCTAAATTATTACGTTTACTAACCCTCCATTTAGTATCTAATCTTTCAATATAATTTGTACTAGCTGATGATGAAAAAGTATAGTCAGCATTTTTCACATCTTCTCCCCAAAACAAATAATCGTCATTAGATAATGCTGATGGTGTATTTATTCTAACAATTCCTGTGCCCTGAGAATCTATGTGATTTGAACCATCAATAGCTTGACCAATTCCTGCAACATTAAAATCAAAGTTTCCATTATCATCTTGTAAATAAAAATCAGTATTAACTATCGCACCAGCCGCATAATTAATATTATATTTTGCAGATAAATAATTTGATACAATAATTCTTTTTGCCTCATTAATGTATGTATTAAATAAGATAACTTCAGAAAAATCTCCCTGATGTGCTTGACCAGGATCAAAAGAATAAGGTGAACTACTCCCATCTTGTTCTCCTGCTAAAGAAAAATCTCCCCCAGCAGTTATTGGCACGCCATTTTGATTTGCAGAAACCGAAGTACCATTTAATCCATTTAAAGAAATTCTAGATGCTCCACCAGCACTTGTCCACCCAAAACCAACCACATTCCAATTTCCTGTATTTACAGCAAGGTTGAATGTTCTTGGATTATTTCTATACATTCTTAAATTACCACTTCTGAAAATAAGAAAATTATTGTTACTAGCAGTTGATGCATAAGATAAAACTCCATCATTATTATCTCCAGTTTTATTTACGTAAAATCCAGAAATAGCAGTTGTAGGGAAATTTGTAAAATTTGTTTTTACTAACCTTCTATCTGTAGCTTGAAATCTAACAAAAGGAAAACCATTAACGTCTTCAGAATCTTTTTTAATAATAGGCTGAAGACTAACATTACTTTGACTTAAATTAGAACTATACCCAGATAAATCTATCCATGAAGAAAATGAAGCATTATCTCCTTCTAAAATATGATCTGGATTTGTCCATAAAACTAGGCTAGACAATCCATCTGTATTACCAACACCTCCTGGACCTAATTGCCCAAAAAAAGAAATAGGAAGAAAAAACAGAAAGTAAATTTTAAGTACGTTCTTTAATTTTAACATAAACTACACTTAATTAGAAATCATCAACAAAATTAGAAAAAATGAAATAAAAAATGAGTTCATTTTTTGTTAAAATGAACTCATTTTTAGTTTATTAGAAAGAAACAAAAAGTAACTTTTTTAAAGAAAAATAAAGTTCTTTTAATAAGCTCTTTTATCATTTCCTTCATAGTAATTAATAAAAGCTTCATTTACAACCCTATGACCACCTGGTGTAGGATAATCTCCTGTAAAATACCAATCTCCTAAATTATCTGGACAAGCAATATGTAAATTATCTACTGTTTGATATATAACCTCTACTTCTGCCTTTATATCTTTTGTTTTAAGCATTTCTGCAATTTTAGCAGAAACCTCTTCTGTTGTAAAAGGTGCGTAAATTTCTTTAACGTAATTTACAATTTCATCGTCATTTTTAGATTGCTGTGCTTTAGATTTTTTATAAACTTCATCTATAACACTTTCTTGCTTAGTATCTTTTAATAACTCTACCGCCGCTTTAAAAGCAATAAAATCATTAATTCTAGCCATATCTATACCATAACAATCTGGGTATCTAATTTGTGGCGCAGAAGAAACTACTACTATTTTCTTAGGACTAAGTCTGTCTAAAATTTTAATAATACTTTTCTTTAAAGTTGTACCTCTAACAATACTGTCATCTATAATTACAAGATTGTCTGTTGGTTTTACAACTCCATAAGTTATATCATAAACATGCTCTACTAAATCATCTCTACTACTATCATCAGCAATAAAAGTTCTTAACTTTGCATCTTTAATTGCTATTTTCTCAAAACGAGGTCTTTCAGACAATATCTCTGTTACTTTTTGTGCAGATAATTTTGTTCCTCCTGCTAAAATTTTCTCTGTTTTCTGTTGATTTAATAAATCTTCTGCAGCTTCTGTCATTCCATAAAAAGAAGTTTCTGCTGTATTTGGTATGTATGAAAAAACCGTATTTGAAATATCGCTATCTATAGATTTTAAAATCTTTGGAAAGACTAGCTTCCCTAAATTTTTTCTTTCTTCATAAATAGAGGCATCACTTCCTCTAGAAAAATAAATACGCTCAAAAGAACACGCTTTATTTTCTCTTGGCTCTAAAACTTGTTTAATAGAAGTTTTACCATTCTTTTTTATAATTAATGCATGCCCTCTTTCTAATTCTTTAACATCATCAATTTTAACATTAAAAACCGTTTGTATAACTGGTCTTTCTGAAGCCACAACTACAACTTCTTCATCTTCATAAAAATAGGTTGGTCTAATTCCATTAGGATCACGTAATACAAAAGCGTCTCCATGACCAACTAAACCTGCCATAGCATATCCACCATCCCAATTTTTTGCAGATCTTTTTAATACTTTTTTAATACTTAAATTTTCTTCTATATAAGGTGAAGCATCTTTTTTATTGAAACCTGCTTTTTTTGCTTTTTGATACAATTTAGCAACTTCATCTTCTAAGAAATGACCAATCTTCTCCATTACAGTTACAGTATCTGTAAACTCTTTTGGATGCTGACCTAACTCTACCAATTCTTCTAACAATTGTTTAGAATTAGTCATGTTAAAGTTACCTGCAACAATTAAGTTTTGGTGTTTCCAGTTACTTTGGCGTAAAAACGGATGAACACTTTCTATACTATTCTTACCAAAAGTACCATAACGAACGTGTCCTAAAAACAAGTTACCAACATATGGCATATTTTCTTCTTGCCAAGCAACATCGTCTTTTTTATCTGGGTTTTGCTCTAAAACACCATTTAAGCGAGCGTTAATTTGAGCAAAAACATCTTGTATTGGTTGCGATTTATTAGAACGTACTCTACTAATATATCTTGTACCAGGTTCTACGTTAAATTTTACACTTGCAAAACCAGCACCATCTTGACCACGATTGTGTTGCTTCTCCATTAATAAATACATTTTATTTATTCCATAAAATGCAGAACCATATTTGTCTTTGTAAAACTGTAATGGTTTTTTTAATCTAACTAATGCAATACCGCATTCGTGTTTAATTGCGTCACTCATTATAATTGTTTGTTTTGTTGTGTTTTATGTATAAAAAAAATCCGCGTTTTTAGGCGCGGATTTTTTATTTATGTTAACTCTATATCGAATTGTGTTAATTCTTTAAACGCTTGCAAGCGTGTTTTCACTTCGTCTGCTGTTAGCTCTTGCATTCGTTCTGTACCAAATTTCTCTACACAGAAGGATGCCAAGTTAGAACCGTAAATAATTGCATTTTTCATATTTGAAAAAGAAATATCTTCTGTTTTTGCTAAATAGCCACAAAAACCTCCGGCAAATGTATCTCCTGCTCCTGTTGGGTCAAAAACTTCTGCTAATGGTAAAGCTGGTGCAAAAAACATTTTTCCTTCGTTAAATAACAAAGCTCCATGTTCTCCTTTTTTAATAACAACATATTTAGGCCCCATTTCATGAATCTTCTTCGCTGCATTTACCAAAGAATATTCTCCAGATAATTGGCGCGCTTCTTCATCATTAATAGTAATTACGTCTACTCTCTTTAAAACAGTATGTAAATCTGCTAAGGCAATATCCATCCAAAAATTCATAGTATCTAAAACTATTAATTTTGGTTTCTCTGTCATTTGATCTAAAACAGATGCTTGAGTTAAAGGGTGTAAATTTCCTAACATAACAATACCTGCATCTTTAAAAGCATTAGGCACTACTGGTGTAAATGTTTCTAGCACATTTAACTCCGTAATTAACGTATCTCTAGAGTTCATATCGTTATGATATTTTCCGCTCCAGAAAAAAGTCTTTCCTTCTTTATCAACCTCAATACCGTCAGTATTAATTCCTTTAGAATTCATCATTTCTAAATATGATGCAGGAAAATCTCCTCCAACAACAGAAACAACTCCTGTTTCTACACCAAATTGAGATGCTGCCAAACCTACAAAAGTTCCAGAACCTCCTAAAATTTTATCGGTTTTACCAAAAGGTGTTTCAATAGCATCAAAAGCTACGGTACCAACTGCTAATAATTTACTCATTTCTTAGATTTTATGCGTAATTTTGCTTTTTACAAAAAACGCTTTTTGAAAGCGCAAAAATAAGTTTTAAAAATGACTATCAAAGAAATACAAGAAGAAATTATTGATGAGTTTTCTATGTTTGATGATTGGATGGAACGTTATGAATATATTATAGAGCTTGGTAAATCTTTACCAATCATAGCAGACCAACATAAATTAGACGAAAATTTAATAAAAGGTTGCCAATCTAAAGTGTGGTTATACTCTGAATTAGATTCTGATAAAATAAAGTTTACAGCAGATAGTGATGCTATTTTAACCAAGGGAATTGTGGCATTATTATTGCGCGTATTTTCGGAACAAAAACCTGCAGATATTTTAACTGCAGAAACCACCTTTATAGATGAAATTGGCTTAAAAGAACATTTAAGCCCTACAAGAGCAAATGGCTTGGTTTCTATGGTAAAACAAATAAAAATGTACGCAATTGCGCAACAAACAAAATTAGCAAATTAAGAATACATATAATGACTGATAAAGAATTAGAAGAAATTGGAGATAAAATTGTTGGAGTTTTAAAAACTATTTATGACCCAGAAATACCTGTAGATATATACGAATTAGGTTTAATATATGATGTTTTTGTTTCTGAAGAAAACAATGCAAAAATATTAATGACACTAACGTCTCCTAATTGTCCTGTTGCAGAAAGTTTACCAGTAGACATCGAAGAAAAAGTAAAATCTTTAAAAGAGATTAATAATTGTGAAGTAGAAATTACCTTCGATCCTACATGGACTTCTGAAATGATGAGCGAAGAAGCAAAACTAGAATTAGGAATGCTATAATCTAGCAATTTTTCTAACTGTAAAAATGAAATGAATTTAAATAATGGCAGAAGAAATTATAAATAGAGTTGCAAATAGCAAACTTAAAACTTTTGATCTAGAAGAAATTTACCCTGAAGGAAAAAGAGTGATGTTTGATATTAAAGACTGGTTATTTCAAGAAATTATTTTAAAAGAAAAAGATTTTAGAGAATCTGTAAAAAACCATAATTGGTCTCAATATAAAAACAGCTTTGTAGCTGTAAATTGTTCTGTAGATGCAATTGTACCTTCTTGGGCTTTTATGCTAATAGCAGCAGAACTAACCCCATTTGCAAACAAAGTAGTTATTGGTAATTTAGAATTATTAGAAACAGTTTTATACCAAGAATTATTAAATTTTGTAGATTTAAGAGATTTTACAGATTGCCCAGTAATTATAAAAGGTTGCGCAGAAAAACCAATACCAGATTCTGCTTTTGCCTTTTTAATTGCTAAATTACAACCAATTGCTAAATCTATTATGTTTGGCGAAGCATGTTCGACAGTACCATTATATAAGTCAAAAAAATAATTTTGTCTTATTTAGAATAAATTATTAATTTTATATTTAATTTAAACCTAAAGTGAGAAGATTAGTCCTTCTTTTATTAATTATTTTAGCTTCTACTTCTTATTCACAAAAGAAGAAACAAGACACGCTACCCAAGCCTAAATGGAAAATAAATGGTAGGCTTTCATTTATATTTAATCAATCTTCTTTTTCTAATTGGGCTTCTGGTGGTCAAAACACAGTTGCAGGTAACATTAATATTAACTACGATTTTAACTACAAGAAAAAGAACGTCAATTGGGATACTAGAATAATATCTGGTTATGGTTTAAGTCATATTAGTGAAAAAGGATATAGAAAAACTGATGATAGATTTGAATTAAATTCACTTTTAGGAATAAAAACTACTACCTATTGGTTTTTATCTTTTATTACCAACTTTAAAACACAATACACAAAGGGTTTCGATTATACTAAAGAACCTAAGTTATTAGTATCAGAATTTTTATCTCCAGCTTACTTAACTTTTGGGCCTGGTATGCTATGGAAAAAATCTGATGATTTAAGCTTAAACATTGCACCTGCTACTGCAAGATACACGCTAGTTAACGACTTTTTCTCTGGGCAATTTGGTGTAGAAGAAGGTAAAAATACTGCTTTCAGTTTAGGTTTTAACTTTTCTGGTTATTACAAATTTGGTGTAATGCAAAATATTGAAATGGAAAACATTCTAACAATGTATTCAGATTATTTAGCAAATATTGGTAATGTAGATTTAGATTACCAAACAAACATTCGTTTTAAAGTGAACGAACACATTAAAATGCACATGACTTTTCATACAATAATAGATGATAACTCTTCTTCTAGAATACAATTTAGACAATTGTTTGGCTTAGGAATGAATTATAGTTTTCACGAAAAAGTGACTTATTAATTTTTTATTGTCTAAAAACAATAAAAGTGTACTTTTGCACGCTAAATTAAAAAATGAACATAAAATGAAAAAATTATCAATCTTAATTTTATTGGTATTCGTAAGCTTTTCTGCACAAGCACAAACAGCTGAAGAACTAAAAAAAGAACAAGCTCCTAAAAAAGCACAGATAGCAAAATTACAAGGAGAGGTAAATGCTATTCAAAGTAAAATAGACGCACTTCCAGGTTGGAGAAAAGGTGCTTTTGGTACAATTGGTGGAAGTATTTCTGGTTTTAATAATTGGTACGCAAGAACTGCTCCTACTGCATCTGCAGGTAACATTGGTGTTACTGTAAATGGTTTTGCAAATTTAATTGAAGAAGATTTTTTCTGGAGAAACTCTGCCGCTATTAACTTAGGTTGGGTAAAGTTAGATGAAAAGGGTGTTGCTGGAGACGAAGGTTTTGATACAGCTACTGATGTTTTTACAATTAGTTCTTTATATGGTAAAAGATTAAATAAAAAGTGGGCTCTTTCTGGTTTAGCAGAATACAGAACTACTATTATAGATAATTTTAACAACCCTGGATATTTAGATTTAGGTGCTGGTTTAACTTGGACGCCAACAAGCAACTTAGTTGTTGTAATGCACCCAGGAAACTACAACTTTGTTTTTAGTGATGGAGATACTGTTTTTGAATCTTCTTTAGGGGCAAAAATTGTAGCAGATTACACTAAAAAATATGGTAAATTAAGTGTAAAATCTAACTTATCTGTTTTTCAAAGTTATAAATCTTCTGATTTATCTAACTGGACTTGGACAAACTCTTTTGGTTATACTATCTGGAAAGGAATTGGAGTTGGTTTAGAGTTAGGTTTGCGTAAAAACAAACAAGAAGCTTTAAATAATGCTTTAATTGATTTTCCTACAGAAACTTTTGATACTGTAGATAACAAGTTACAATCTTACTACTTATTAGGTATGAGCTATGCTTTCTAAATAGAAAACAATATTTTAAACGAAACCTCAAGAAGAAATTCTTGAGGTTTTTTTATTTTGTGTAACTTCGCATTTCAAATAAATTGTACATGACACTATTAATAATTTTTGCCACTATTTCTATATTTTTTTCATTCCTGTGTTCTATTTTAGAAGCAGTTTTATTAAGTATTACTCCTACTTTTATCAACCTTAAAAAAAGTGAAGGAGAAGAATACGCAAATCAATTAGAAATATTTAAGAAAGATGTAGACAAACCTTTAATTGCAATCTTAACTATTAACACAGTTGCTCATACAGTTGGTGCAATTTTGGTTGGTGTACAAGCAAAAGTTGCTTATGCAGAAATCTATGGCACAGAAATAAAAACTTTTTTTGGTATTAAAATTACAGAAGATGTTATGGTTGGTATTGTTTCTACTGTTATGACTATTTTAATTTTAGTAGCTTCAGAAATTATACCAAAAACAATTGGTGCAACTTATTGGAAACAACTAGCAAACTTTACCTCAAAAGCATTAAACATAATGATATTTCCACTAAAATATACTGGTATTTTATGGATTCTTCAATTAACAACAAAACTAATTGGAGGTAAAGGACATGGTAGTATTTTAAGTAGAGAAAGCTTTTTAGTTATGGCAGATATGGCTGAAAAAGAAGGTGTTTTTAAAGAAAACGAAAGCAAAGTTATTAGAAACCTACTTGGTTTTAAAGAGATAAAAGTAAATGATGTAATGACACCAAGATCTGTTCTAGAAATTGCAGACGAGACACAAACTATTACTTCATTTTATAATGAACATAAGAAATTACGTTTTTCTAGAATTCCTGTTTTTTCTGAAAATCCAGATGCTATTACAGGTTACTTTCTAAAAGATAATTTACTAGAAGCAATTATTAATGGTGAAGGAGAAAACACTTTAGCTTCAATAAAAAGAAATATTATAGTAACAGAAAGAGAATTATCTATACCAGATTTATTTGATAAATTGATAAAAGAAAAAGAACATATTGCATTGGTTGTAGATGAATATGGTTCTGTAAGTGGTATTGTTTCACAAGAAGACGTTATAGAAACGTTACTTGGTTTAGAAATTATGGATGAGAGTGATTCTGTTGCAGACTTACAAGCTTTAGCAAGAAAATCTTGGGAAAATAGAGCAAAAAGAATGGGTACTATTGATGATCAAAAAGAAATATAAACTAATATATTAGTAACTAAAAAGAGCAAAAAAACTGTAATATTCTACAGCTTTTTTGCTCTTTTTTATTTTAACTTAATTTTAAAAATACTATTCGTCTTCTTTATATTCGTAATACAAAAAGTCATTATAAGGAAAACGCTGAATGTGAATTTTCTTCACTTCTTCGTAAGTTGTTTCTTTAAAATCTTCTAGATTCTCTTTATTTAAGGCAGAAATAAAGATAGAACTTACATCTTTGTCGTTCATCCATGTTTTTTTCCAATCGTCTAAAGTATAATGTTCTTTAGTTCTTTCTGTAACAATATCATCTTCATCTATGGTTTCATGAGAATATGCATCAATCTTATTAAAAACCATTAAAGTAGGTTTGTCTGCACATTTAATATCATCTAAAATGGTATTTACAGAGGCAATATGATCTTCAAAATTAGGATGAGAAATATCTACAACATGTAATAACAAATCTGCTTCTCTAACTTCATCTAACGTAGATTTAAAAGACTCTACCAATTGTGTTGGTAATTTTCTAATGAAACCAACTGTATCTGTCATTAAGAACGGAATATTCTTTATAACTACTTTTCTAACAGTAGTATCTAATGTTGCAAATAGTTTGTTTTCTGCAAAAACATCACTTTTACTAATAACATTCATTAAAGTAGATTTACCAACATTGGTATAACCAACTAAAGCAACACGCACCATTTTTCCACGATTTTTTCGCTGAACAGCCATTTGCTTATCAATAGTTTTTAGTTTCTTTTTTAGAACATCTATTTTATCACGTATAATACGTCTATCTGTTTCTATTTCTGTTTCACCAGGTCCACGCATACCAATACCACCCTTTTGTTTATCAAGGTGAGTCCAAAGTCTTGTTAACCTTGGTAACAAATATTGGCATTGTGCTAATTCTACTTGTGTTTTGGCAGAACTAGTTTGTGCTCTTTGTGCAAAAATATCTAAGATTAAATTAGTTCTGTCTAATATTTTACAATCTAAAACTTTTTCTATATTTCGTATTTGTGCTGGCGATAATTCGTCATCAAAAATTGCAGTACCAATATGGTTAGATTCTATGTATGCTCTTACTTCATCTAATTTACCAACACCTAAAAATGTTTTAGGGTTTGGTTTTTCCATTTTCTGAACAAATCTTTTTACAGCTACACCACCTGCTGTAGATGTTAAAAACTCTAATTCATCTAAATACTCATCAGACTGGGTTTCATTCTGTTGTTGGGTAATTACACCAATTAAAACTGCTTTTTCTGAAATTGCTTCTTTTGCGTCTATCATAGACTACAAAAGTACGAACTATTCTTCTCTTTAAGACATAAAAAAACCTTAACAAATGCTAAGGTTTAATTTATTAATTCAAATTCAAACACAGAAAGTTTACAAGGTTTTCTGCGACACAAAATTAATTGTTAAGTTTATAAAAAATGTGTTCTTTACATTAAGAAACCCTTTTGTTTTTGTTAAGTTATATTGTTTTAACAAACTTTACAGGTACTCTATATCTTTTTAAAATTTCTAAATTTTCTACAGAAGCAATTTTATAATTCAGTTTATTTTTAATGAATGATGCAACATTGTCTTTCTTAGAATCTATAGACAATACAACTATTTCTCCTTTTTTATTAATTAAAAATTCTATAGAAGTTTCTAAATTAGAATCTAATTTCCCTTTATAATTCCCTAATAATTCAACAATTTTTTTTCTTAATTTTAAATCAATTTCTTTAATATTATCGCTGTTATTAGAAAATGCAGATACACTTGTCATTAATGCTACTAAAAATACAATTGTTAATTTTTTCATCTTTACTTTTTTAAAATTCATTTTTTTTGGTGCTAAATTGCATTGTAAAATTAATTTATAAAGAATATTATAATGAAAACAGAATGTTATAAAAACAAGTTATTTAAGTTAGTAACAAGCAGTTTAGCTAACAATTAACAAAATAGAAATATTGATGTGAGTTTGTTAAAAACATTAAAAATTTAAACTAGTTATCGTTAAAAAAAGGTTTTTAATAATAATTCTACAACGGAAACCGTAAAACATTTTAAATACTGCAAAAACAGGGGTTAATTTAATGTAAAGCCTCTAAATTAATTTACTACATTTACCATTAAATAAATACTATGTTCCCATCTCTTTCATCATATAAACAAAGTAAAAAAATAACTACCATTGGTTTTTATAATGTAGAAAATTTATTTGATACAGTAGATGATCCAAAAACATTTGATGATGATTTTACTTCTGAAGGAAAGTTAAAATGGAATTACAAACGCTATAAAATTAAAATCAAAAAATTAGGTTCTGTTATTTCTCAATTAGGAATGAATAGATCTAAATTTACACCAGCAATTGTTGGTTTAGTAGAAGTAGAAAATGCAAAAGTTGTTAGAGATTTAATAAACTCCTCTAATCTAAGAAAACAACATTATGGTTTTGCCCATTACGATTCTCCTGATGAACGTGGTATTGATGTTGCATTATTATACAATAAAAGAGTTTTTGAATTTTTAACTTCAGAAACATTTCCAGTATTTTTAAAAGATGATGAAGGTAATAGAGATTACACTAGAGATATCTTAAAAGTTAGCGGAAATTTACATGGCGAATTGGTACATATTCTAGTAAACCATTGGTCTTCTAGAAGAGAAGGCGCAGCAGAAACAGAACACAAAAGAGTTGCTGCAGCTGAAACCGCTAGAACTATTATTACCGAAATTAAAGACACCCATTTTGATGCAAAAATTATTGTTATGGGAGATTTTAATGACGATCCAACAAGTAAAAGTGTAAAAACGTTGGTTTCAGACGATTTTATAAATCCTATGGAAAGTATTTTAAAACCAGAAAAAACAGGTTCGTTAACATATAATGGAAAATGGAATTTGTTTGATCAGATTTTGTTATCTAAAAACTTTACAGAAAAAAAGGCAGGAAAACTTTATTTTAAACATGCTGAAGTTTTTAATAAAGAATGGCTTAAAATAAATAGAGGAAAATTAAAAGGAAGTCCTTTTAGAACCTACATTGGCCCTTGGTATCAAGGTGGTTTTTCAGATCACTTTCCTGTGTATGCTTTTTTAAAAAAAGAAGATTAATTACTTCTTTCCTTGTTGACTAAAAGCATCTTTTAATTTCTGATCGTTCAAAATATATTTCTTGTATTTACCATCTCTGTACCTAAAGTAAATAAACAAAGGCATAAATAAAAACGATAAATATAAAACACCTAACCCCATTACAACTTGTGCTTTTTCGTGTTCTGTGTTTATTAAGTAACCTCCAACTATCATCCAAACTATAAAGATGATAAACATTATTTTTAACGCTATTTTCATGTTGCAAAACTACAAAAGTTCTATCTTTAAATTCTAATTTTCATTCAAATGAAATCAATTTTAGTATTTTTACTTAGTCTATTACTTATTTCTTGTACACAGCATAAAAAGAAACCTAAAATGAATAAAAAAATTGTGATTGCCCACAGAGGCGCTTCTGGTTATTTACCAGAACACACAATAGAAGCTAAAGCAATGGCTTATGCAATGAATGTAGATTTTATAGAACAAGATTTGGTGTTAAGTAAAGACAATATTCCTGTTGTAATTCATGATATTTATTTAGATGATGTTACAAATGTTGCTACAAAATTTACAGATAGAAAAAGAAAAGACAATAGATATTATGTAATTGATTTTACATTTAAAGAGTTGCAAACCTTAAAAGTTTCTGAACGTTTTAACCCAGAAACAGGAACACAATTTTATCCAAAAAGATTTCCAAAAGGAAAAGGTAATTTTAAACTGCATTCTTTAAGTGAAGAAATTGAATTAATACAAGGTTTAAATGCCTCTACAGGAAAAAATATTGGAATATATCCTGAAATTAAAGACCCTGAATTTCATAAAAAAGAAGGCAAAAACTTAACTGAAATTGTTTTAAAAACGCTTGCAGATTATGGTTACAAAACCAAAAAAGATAATTGTATTTTACAATGTTTTAACGCCAAAGAATTAGAAAGAATTAGAAAAAATTTAAATTCTGATTTGTTTTTAGTGCAATTGATAGAGTTTTCTGAAGAAGCAAAAAAATTAGCCCACTTTGCAACTTATGCAGATGGTATTGGACCTTGGTATAAACAAGTTTTAGATAAAAAAGAAGATGGTAATTGGCAATTTACTGCATTAGTTTCAGACGCACACAAATTAGGTTTAAAAGTACATCCTTACACATTTAGAGCAGATCAATTAGATGAGTTTTCTTCGTTTAATGAAATGATGCAAACACTTTTAATTGATGCAAATGTAGATGGAGCTTTTACAGATTTTCCAGATTTAGTTGTAAATTTTTTAAACGTTCATAATTAATATGGAAAAACTGGTTTATAAAATAGATCATTCTACAAATAATTTTAAAGTTTATAATTCTGAAAACAGACTAGAATATACTTCTAGCTGGTTTTTAGAGTTTGGAAAAACAACTGCAGAAGTATATAATTTAGAAAACGAAATACTTTATAGAATTACAAAGAAATTCAAGTTTTGGAAATGGCGAGTTTCTTACAACATAGTAACTAAAGATAAAGAAACAGTTGTTTTAAACTCAGAAAACAAAGAGAATTCAAGTTTTAAAACTCAGTTTAAAAACGATGTTTTTGAAATTCAAATTCATTATTATCAGAAAAAATCTGTTTATAAAAACGGAATTAAAATTGCAGAAATTGACGATTCTTTTTATGAATCTAAAGAGGAAAATACTAGTAATTTACTAATAACTAATAATACAGATTTAGAAATTATCTTTTTACTTTTTACTTGTTTAAAAACTGGCGAAATAAACCAAAAACCTATTATGAAATCTCAAAAAGAGCTAATTTCTATAAAAGAAAAATGGTCTTAATCTAGAAATTTTAAAAAATTTTTAGCTAAAATTTTTAAATATTTTGAACTATTGTTCATCGCATCATCTAAATTTTTAGAATTACTCATTATATCTTTTCCGTATTCAATTCCTATTTCTTTTAATTCGTTATTTGTAAGTTCAATTTTACCACAAAAAGCAGCCACGTTTATCTTTTGTTTTTGGGCAGATTCTAAAACACCTTGTATGGTTTTACCAGACAAAGTTTGGCTGTCTAATTTACCTTCTCCTGTAATAATCCAATTTGCATTTTTAATTTTTTTATCAAAATTAGCAAGGTTTTTTACCAATTGAATCCCTGGTTTTAAAGATCCGTTTAAAAATAATTTAGAAGCAATTCCCATTCCACCTGCTGCACCAGCTCCTTTTACAGACTGAACATCGATTGTAAAAACATCGTTTAAAATTTTAGCAAAATCTTCTAATCCTTTATTTAGTAAAATAATTTCTTTTTCTGATGCTCCTTTTTGTCCTCCATAAACATAAGCAGCTCCGTTTTTGCCATATAAAGGATTGGTAACATCGCAAGCAATTTTAAAATCTACATTGCTTATTCCTTGATGAATTTCTGAAGCATTTATCGATTTAATTTTAGATAAATTGGCTCCAATTGGTTTTACTAAGTTATTATTTTTATCTAAAAATTGATAGCCTAAAGCTGAAGCCATTCCTATTCCACAATCGTTTGTTGCACTACCTCCAACACCTAAAATAATCGTTTTTACACCTTTGTTTATGGCATCGACAATCATTTCTCCAGTACCAAAAGTGGTGGCATTTATACAATCAAATTCAGTTTTATCTAGTAATTTAACGCCAGAAGCTTCTGCCATTTCTATAAACGCAGTTTTAGAATTTTCTGAATATAAGTACGAAGCTTTAACAGGTTTAAAAAAAGGATTATTAACAGTAACCTCAACTACTTTTCCTTGTAAATAGAAGTTGACAACCTCAATTGTACCATCTCCACCATCTGCAAGCGGAAGTTTTACAACTTCTATATTAGAATTTTTTTTTAGAATTTCTTTTTCTACAATTTCGCAAAAAACTATACCTGTTAGCGAATTTTTAAACTTATCTGGTGCAATAACAATTTTCAAAACTTGATATTTTAACTTAAAAAATTAACTAAAAACATTGCTAAAATTACAATGATTATAAAGTAACCTAATAATAGTGCAACTTCTTTTTTACCTCCTTTATAAAACACAACTTCTAAGCCTTCTTTTGTATCTCTTTTTATTAGCAAACTAACAGTATAGGCAACAAACATTGTTACAAAACAGCCTATTGCATTCCACCAAAACCAAAATACATCTGGCACATACAACCACAAATACATATTAAATGCAACACCAGCAACTATACCAATATTGGCACCTAAAGCATGGGTTCTTTTAGTTAAAATTGCTAAGATAAAAGCAGCTAAAATTGGCCCATAAAAAATAGAACTTATTTTGTTGATGACCTCTATAACTGTGCCTTCTATACTACCTGCAAAAAAAGCGAAAAACAAACAAATTAACCCCCAAAAAACAGACAATAATCTTGAATAAGACACATATTGTTTGTCTGACATATTAGGTTTAAATCTTTTAATAAAATCTTCTAAGGATACTGCTGATAAAGAGTTTACAGTAGAACTTAAAGAAGACATTGCTGCAGACATTATAGCTACTATTAAAATACCTATAATACCATTTGGTAAATATTTAATGATAAAAACTGGCACCATTAAATCTGCTTTTTTACCTTCTAAACTACCAATATTTGTTTGATAAACGCTATCCATTAAAGCCTGAAAACTGGCATCTTGAATTAATAACGTACCTAGAACTAAACCCATGATACAATAAGTTAGTGTTATTGGAAAACGCAATAATCCGTTTGCTAAAAGCAACTTTTTAATAGTTGGTAATCCTTTTGCAGATAGTAATCTTTGTGATTGTGTTTGGTCTGTTCCATAATAAGAAGCATATAAAAAGAAACCACCAATTACCATTGGCCAAAAACCAAATTCATCATTCTTATCAGCATTATTAAAACCCCATTTAGAAAAATCTACAGCTGTTAATCTTTCTTTATCTACATTAGTTAAGAAGTTTTCGAAACCACCAAGTTCGCTAATACCATATATTAAACAAACAACAATACCAAAAAACAGAATACACATTTGTATAACATCTCCCCAAATAACAGCTTTCATTCCTCCTTGGAAAGAGTAAATCATTGTAATAATTCCAATAATTAATACTGAAATCCAAAATTCGATACCAACAGTTGCTTGTAGAATTAGCGCCATTGTATATACCATAACTCCAGTTGCAACAGATCTACTTATTTGAAAAACAAAACTAATTAGCAATCTTGATGAAGCATCAAAGCGTTTTTCTAGATACTCGTAAACACTTACTATACCAGAATTATATAACGTAGGAACTATAGCTATTAACAAAAAAGCCATTGCTAAAGGCACACCAAATTCGTACGTTAACCATTGTAAACCTCCACCTTGTTTTAACCCTACAAAAGCAGGAGCAGAGATAAAACTAATCGCAGAAAGTTGAGTTGCCATTGTTGATAAACTCAGTGGAAACCAACTCATAGATTGCCCTCCTAAAAAGTAATCTTTAGAATTTTTATTTTCTTTAAAGAAATACCCTATTCCTAAAAACCCTAAGAGGTAAACTACAATAATTATATAATCTATATAATTCATAATTCTAATTTTTGTGCTTGGTTAAAAGTATCGTTTAATTATTTAACATATCCAACAGTAAAGCTGCAGTCCAAGAAAAATCTCCTCCACCATAACCAGCTTTACCATCTGTATGCATTTCTTTTCTAGAATCAAAATATTCGTAAAATCCATTTTTTTCTACGATACTAATGGTATCCTGTTTTACTCGGTCTGAAATATCATTGTAACCATAATTTTTTAACCCGTAGAAAAGCATCCAATTTAAATTTACCCAAACTGGTCCTCTCCAATATTTTTTAGGATTAAAACGATTACTATCTGGGTCGAAAGAAGCACATAAATATTGATGTTCTCTACCAAATTTATCTAACATTACTTTTACCATTTTGTCTGCTCTTTCTTGCGATGGAATATTTGCAAATAATGGTGCAAATGAAGATGATGTTAAATACCTTAATGGTTTTTCATTTCTTAAATCGTAATGAATATAAGCACCTAATTCATTATCAAATAATTTATTATTAAATGATTTGATACTTTTCTTTTGCCATTTTTTAAGTTGATCAATTTTATCTGCATTACCACCAATTTCTTGATATAATTTAATTAAACTTTCGTTAGATTTTATAAGCATTGCATTAAACAAAGGATCTTGTACTAAAAAAGGCGATAATTCCGCTATTTTTTCATCACTATAATTATTAGCTTTTGCAATTTCTATAATGTGTAAATAATGATCGTATTCTCTTTTAGAGGGCCTTTCTGAGGCATCCACGTGTGTTGTATCTCTTCTTTCAAAAGTATATTCTGGCGGATTCATTGTTGCCCAAATATCATCCCAAATTGGAGAATTATCTGTACCAGATTCCCAGTTATGATAGATATAAACTAAACCTTCATTTTTTGGATCTCTATGATTGTAAAAATACTCGTGATTAAAATATACTTTATCAATTACAGTTTCTAAATATTGTAAAGTTTGTAATTTATCCTTGCTGATTTTATACATATCTTCTAACACAAAACCTGTTACCGGTGGCTGTGTCATACCTGTAGATTTGTATTTTTTTGATGCCAAAGGATGTAAATCTGATCTATGAAAACTAGCTCCAGGAAAATAACTATCATTCTCTGTATGAAAAACAATGTGTGGAATAAATCCGTTTTCCCATTGAGCATCTAATAACGTTTCGATTTCTTTTTCTGCATTTTTCATATTAAAATGCGCTAAACCAATGGCAATAAAACCAGAATCCCATTTCCATTGAAAAGGGTATAAATTGGCACAAGGAATACTAAAATTTCCTTTCCAATTATTGTTTAAAATTTCTTTTGCTTTTTCTTGTAAGTTTTTCATTTTTTTAAACTGTATTGAATTGTTTTTTTGAATTAAAACTCACTGCTTAATTACTTTATTAAGCAGTGAGAAGTTTAATTAATAACTAATGGGGGTTAAAAGTTAAAAGTTGCTGTTAAAAACATTCTTTTAGGTAAAATTGGTCTACCAAAGAAAAATTCTGCATCACCTGCTTGGTTTATATTTCTTGGATCACCTTCTGTTACTCCTGAATCATCAAATAAATTAAAGACTGAGAAACCAATTCTTAAATTTTCATTACGCTCTTCATCATTATTTAAATTAAAAGTATAACCTGCCCCTATTCTAAATATGTTTATGGCGTCTAACTCTACATTATTGTTGTCTGCTGTAAACTTGCTTCCTGTATGATTTAAAGTAAACTGACCATCAAAACTACTATTGTCAAAATGCAATCCCATACTCGTTAAAAAATTTGGTTGTCTTGCCAGTTCGTTACCCACATTTACTTCTGTAGAACCACCAGTAACTAAATCTTCGTCTGTATTTTTAGTAATTTCATGGTTTTGATATGTTGCAGAACCTCTAAAATCGAAATTTTCAGTTAATTTATAAGACCAATTCGCCTCTAAACCTAAAGTAGATGTACTTTGTTCTGATCTTGTTAAATCTACTAAAGAGCCATTTACAAAACCTTGTGTAATTTTAATTCTATCTTTTAAACTTACATAATAAGTTGCTAAAGATCCAGATAACTTTTCTGTACCTAATTTTGCTCCAACTTCAAATTGAGTAATTTTTTCTGAATCGTAATTTGTATTTGGTATACCTGCTACTGGTGCAAAACCTCTAATTTGCGGAAAGAAAAATCCTCTAGAAAAGTTAGCATATAAATTTACATTATCGGTTAAATTATGCAATGCTGCTAATGATAATGCCCAATCTGTAGCTTCTACATCTGCTCTTAAAAAACTACCATCTGCATATTGAACGTTTGCCAAATCTGTAGTTAAAGTAGCATCATCATAAACTGTGGTGCTTACAATATTACCTTTACTAAAAGTACCTTTTGTACTCTCGATTCTTATACCAGCATCAAAACGCCATTTATCAAAAACCATTTCGTCTGTAACATAAAATGCCGTTTTAGTTTGTGATAAAAAATTGTTAGAAGTCATACCAATTCTGTTGTATAAACCTCCTTCTGAATATGTTACATTATTACCACCTGCATCTACATAACTTAAATTTACCAAACGAGGATTATTATTAAATTCTGATAAAACTCTATATTGATAATTTACATCTTCTGCTTCTGTTCTAGCTAAATAAACACCCGCAGTAATGCTATGACTACCTGCATCTGAGTCTATTATTTTTGTTAAAGATGCTTCACCAGAATAGTCTGTCATTGGTCTTAAACGATCTACGTGTAAATTTTCTACTACTAAATCATTTGCATTAACAGCACCAATTCCTCCTTGATATTGCGCTGTATAGCTTAAATTACCTGGAGCAACATTTTCGATGTAATTTCCTAAAGTTAACGGATTATTATAAGTTCCGTTTCCACCTACATACAATGCAAAATTGTGTTGGTAACTTGCGTATTTTACTTTAGATTTAAACTTTAAATCATCAGTAAAATTATAGTTAAAATCTGCCATTACATATCCGCCTTGTGTAGAAACACCATCTTCAATTGGGCTTTCATAAGCACCTCCAGCAGTTAAAAAAGAAGTATTTGCTAACTGACCTGATAATAGTTGAGAAACAGATTCACCATCATTACCAGCAATTCTATTTCTGTTACCGTCCAAAGGTAAAGGCATAAAGAATTGTGCGTTATCATTAATCATTTGTCCGTGAACTGTAAAAGAACCATTTTCGAACTTCTTTTTAATATTCGCTCTAAATTGTACACCTTTAGTTGGCATTCCTGTTTCAATTGGTCCATCATCTTTTCTTACAAAACCTGTAAAGGCATAGTAAGTATTAGAATCTTCGCCACCTAATTTACCACCTGTATAAAAATCAGTTTTTAATCTTCCTTTATCTGCCCATTCTACATTTATTAGATTTTCTGCATTAGAATCACCTGTTTTACTTGTATAATTAATAATACCCGCAACAGAGCCCGCACCATATAGAACAGCTGCACCACCTCTTACAAATTCAACACCTTTAAAGCCAACATCTGGTCTAGCATATACATCGTGTGCAGAAGAGTTTAATCCGAAAGTACTCATTAAGGGCATACCATCATATTGCAAAGGATTAAACACATATTGACCTCCAGAAGGTAAACCTCTTACAAAAACATTTGTAGCAGTTTCTCCACCACCACCTTCTGCAGTAATACCAGGAATACTTCTAATAATATCTGCCTGACTATTTGCCGAAAGTTTAGTAATTTCTTTCTGTTTAATTGAACTGATAGACATTGGTGTTTCTTTTTGAGATCTAAAAGTAGAAGATGCTGTTAGAACAATTTCATCTAATTGTGCTCCTCCTTCTTGTAAAATAACAGATACAGTTAAAGTAGACCCATCTAAGTTTATTAATTTTTCAAAAGTCTTATACCCAACATAAGAAACTTGTAAAGTTTGCTTACCTGTACTTTTTGTTGTAAAGTTAAAATTCCCATCAAAATCAGAAGATCCTCCAGAAGTAGTTCCTTTAATTATTACACTGGCATTAGGTATTATATTACCCAAATTGTCTTTTACAGACCCTTTTACCACTGTCTGAGCAAACATTGCAGAAATGCTAATAATGCAAGTTAATGTTAATAATATTTTTTTCATATTTTAAGAATTAGTTAATTATGAGGTAAATTTATTGACAAATACATTATTTTTTTACGATTTAATTACGAAAAAATAACGCAAACGATTGCGGGAACGTTTGTTTTACTTATTTTTATAAAATAATTTATCAATTAGTATGAAAAAAGAAATAACAACATTAAAAAAAATAGCTCAATTACTTGATATTTCTACATCTACAGTTTCTAGAGCATTAAATAATCACCCAGATATTAGTGAAGAAACTACTAATAAAGTAAAAAATATTGCAAAAAAATTAAATTATATGCCTAATATTTTTGCTAAAGGATTTAGGTTACATAGAACTAACATAATAGGTGTTATTGTTCCAAATGTTCTCTCTTATTTTACATCGTCTATTCTAAAAGAGATTTTATTACAAGCAGAAATTAAAGGCTATAGAGTTATTATTTCTGAATCTAACAATGATATTGCTAAAGAAAAAGAAATGCTACACACTATGCTTCAATTTGGGGTAGATGGAATTTTAATGTCTTTAACAAAACACACTATTGATGTAGAGCCAATTTTATATGCTTTAAATCAAAAACCATTAATTTTATTTGATAAAGTTTCTAGTAAAGTACCGTGTTCACAAGTTATTATTGATGGTGAAGCTGCTGCTTTTAATGCAGTGGAACATTTAATTAATATTGGTAAAAAAAGAATTGCAATTCTTAAAGAGTTTGAACAATCATATAATTCTGAGAAACGTTTTCAAGGATATTTAAGAGCATTAAAAACGTATAAAATTCCTATTGACGAGAAGCTTATTTTAAGTACTGATGATATTTCACTAAAAAAAGGGAGAAGACTAACAAGTCAACTAATAACATTAAAAGAAAAGCCAGACGCAATCTTTTCTATAACAGATGCAGCTGCGATTGGTGCTATACAAACATTAAAAAAGTTTAATTTTAAAATTCCAGAAGAAATTGCTGTAATTGGTTTTAGTAATTCACTAAGTTCAACAATTGTTGAACCTCAATTAACAACAATAGATCAGCCTGGTAAAAGAATTGGAAAAATTGCTGTGGACTGTCTTATAGAAGAAATTGAAAAACCAAAAGAGCACTTAATAAGCAAAACAATTGAGATTAAAACTAATTTAATTATTAGAAACTCTACTTTGGTGTCTATATAACTAATTAGTAACCTCTATTAACTTATTTCTGTAAGCTGTTAGTAATTTCGATTTCGAGATAAAACCAACATATTTTTCGTTTTTTACAACAGGTAAATTCCATGCGTTGCTATCTTTAAATTTTTGCATTACTTTTTCTACAGAGTCGTTGTAAAAAATAATTTCTGGTGCCGATTTCATAAAATCTGAAACAAATGTAGTTTCATATTGTGTTTGATCGAACATCATTGGCCTTATATCATCTAGCAATACAATTCCTAAAAAACGTTTTTCTTTATCTAAAACGGGAAAAATATTTCGTTTAGATTTAGCTACAGAATTCTTTAACATTTGTCCGAATGTCATTTCTGGAGTAATTGGTTTAAAATTCTTTTCTATAAGTTTATCTATTTGCATCATCATTAACACATTTTTATCTTTATTATGTGTTATTAATTCGCCTCTTTTCGCTAATTCTACGGTATATATTGAGTTTGAAACAAAGTATTTTGTAATTGCAAAAGAAATTGCAGCCACCAACATTAAAGGTACAAAAAGCTCGTAACCGCCCGTAATTTCTGCTATTAAGAAAATTGCTGTTAAAGGCGCGTGTAAAACTCCTGCCATTAAACCCGTCATACCAATTAAAGTAAAATTAGATTCTGAAACCGAAAAACCTAGGTGATTTATAATTTTTGCAATGGCATTACCCAATGCAGAACCCATAAAAATTGTTGGAATAAAAATACCTCCAACTCCACCAGCTGCAAAGGTAGTTGTCATGGCAATTGCTTTAAAAACAGCAATTATTAACAACATAAAAACAACCATATAAACGTTGCTTAAATCTATGTTGTAAGGAATATCTTTTAGTGCTTTTGCAGTATCTCCGTTTAATAAATTATTGATTAAGCCATAACCTTCACCATATAAAGGCGGAATTAAATACAGCATAATACCAATAGCGAAACCGCCAATTATTAGTTTTTTAAACGGACTTGTAAAACGTTCGAAAAAACGGGTAATTGCAAAGTACATTTTAGAAAAATATACAGATGCTATTCCTGTTAAAAATGCTAAAACAATATAAAAAGGAATGTCTTCCATTTGAAAAACATCTACTAATTTAAAACCAAATAAAACATCTGTTCCTGCAAAGAAATAAGAAGTTATTACTGCCGAAACAGAAGCCAATAATAACGGAACTAAAGATGCAAAAGCTAAATCTAAACTAAAAATTTCTACTGCAAAAATAATTGCTGCAATTGGTGCTTGAAACATAGAAGACATTGCGCCAGCAGTGGCACAACCAATTAATAGCATTCTAGTTTTTGCATTCATGTGAAACAACTGCGCTACATTAGAGCCTAAAGCAGCTCCTGTACTTACTGCAGGACCTTGTAAACCAGCAGAACCACCAAAACCAACTGTTAATGGAGCTGTTATTAAGGAAGCAAACATTTTGTAACGCTCTATAATTCCGTTTCTTTTAGAAATAGAATGCAAGGTTGTAGATATACCATGACCAATTTCTTTTCTAATGATAAATTTCTTGATAGAATAGACTAAAAACAAACCAATAATTGGAAAAATAAAATACAACGTATAATGATAATCTTTAATTAAATTACCTTCTAATAATTCTTCTATAACATAGGTTAAACCTTTTAGAACAAAGGTTCCTAAACCTGCTAAAAAACCTACTAAAACACTTAAAACATAAATAAATTGTCTTTCGGAAATGTATTTATATCTCCAAATTAAAACCTTTTTAAGTATTTTATATTTTGCTGGCATTTATTGTTTAGCTGATAAAATATCTGTTCCTAAATAGCCATTATCTTTATTAAAATACCAAGCTCTATTTTTTGGCATTTTTATATTATTTATAGTTTCTAAACCAGAAAGTAAAATATATTCTCCGTCGTTTTTAGATTCGTCTTTAAAAAACTGATACACTTCCATAGCATACGTTTTTGGATTGAAATAAAAATACCAAGTGTCTTTACCAACTTCTTTATTGTAAGTAGCCTTTAACACTAAATATTCTTTTCCTTTAAAAGTTTTCTTTACTACTTTTTGATTGATAATTGTCCCATCATCTTTCAATTTCATTGGTAAACCATACAAATAAGTATAATAGTTTTTCATGAATTTAGCACGTTCGCAACTTAAGCTATATTTCTTTTTTAATTCTGAAGATGGATTTGTATTTCCATTAATAGCAAAACTACAATCTCCTTTGTGCACAGCGTATTCTGTAATAATAGTATCTCTTACAGCTTTTACAAAAAAGTATTCTTCAGGTAAATTTATACGAATTCTACTTTTTCTTGGAGAACGTTTTGGTGTTTCCATGGTTACAAAAAGTTCTCCTTTAAATGTTTCCCAATTCCCATTTGGGTCGTGAAATTGAATTGCTTTTTCTAATAATTGATCTCCAGAAATTTCTTGAGAAAATAAAGTTATCGATATAAAAAGCAATAAAAGTGTGGTTAGATTTTTCATAATTTAAAAGTACTAAATTTCTATAACTCTGTTTTTTGAATTCCTGTAACTATTATTCCATGATCTGTTAACGTTGCCACTTTTTTAGGATTGTTGGTTAACATTTTTACAGATTTAACATTTAAAACTTGTAAAATTTCGGCAGCAACAATAAAATCTCTTGCATCTTTTTTAAAACCTACTTTTTCATAAGCTTCAGGTTGTGGAACTCCGTTTTTCTTATGTTCTATGCTTTTAATTAAGGCAAAATGCCCATTTCCTTTTCCTTCTTGTTCTAACCAAATAACCAAGCCTTTTCCTGCTTTCTGAATTAGTTGTTGAGAAATTTCCATTTGTTCTCTACAATCACATTCTATACTATTAAAATGATGCGCAAAAATACAAGAAGAATGTACTCTACATAACACATCTTCTTCTCCTTCTATGTTTCCCATAACCAAAGCATGAGATTCTTTTTGTCCGTTATAAAACAACGTTTCTTTAAACTCGCCAAACTTTGTTTTAATATTTGTTTCTGCTAATTTTACAATCACATTAGTAGTATTAAAAAATCCCGCAAAAGCGGGATTTAAAATTTTATTCTTGAATATTTAATTTCAAACTTAATTCTTTTAGTTGCTCGTCATCAATAAATGCAGGTGCATCAATCATAACATCACGTCCAGAATTGTTTTTTGGAAAAGCAATAAAGTCTCTAATGGTTTCTTGTCCGCCTAAAATGGCAACCAATCTATCTAAACCAAAAGCTAAACCTCCATGAGGTGGCGCTCCGTATTCAAAGGCATCCATTAAGAAACCAAATTGTGCTTTGGCATCTTCTTCAGAAAAACCTAAATGACGCAACATTGTTGCTTGCATTTGTTTATCATGAATTCTAATAGAACCTCCACCAATTTCATTACCGTTTAAAACTAAATCATAAGCATTTGCTTTTACTGCTCCAGGATCTGTATCTAACAATTCCATTTGACCAGGTTTTGGTGAAGTAAATGGATGGTGCATTGCATGATAATGCCCAGTTTCTTCATCTAATTCTAATAAAGGAAAATCTATTACCCAAAGAGGTGCAAATACTTTAGGGTCTCTTAATCCTAAACGTTCTGCTAATTCCATACGTAAAGCAGATAATTGTGCTCTTACTTTATTTGTTTCTCCAGATAAAACACATACTAAATCACCAGGTTTTGCACCCGTAATTTCTGCCCATTTAGCTAAATCTTCTTGGTCGTAGAATTTATCTACAGAAGATTTAAAAGATCCATCTTCGTTTACACGTGCATAAATCATTCCTAAAGCACCAACTTGCGGACGCTTTACCCACTTAATAATATTATCTATTTCTTTTCTTGTGTAAGCATTTCCTCCAGGAACTGCAATACCAACCACCAATTCTGCGCTATTAAAAACACCAAAATCTTTATGTTGTGTAACTGCATTTAACTCACCAAATTCCATCCCAAAACGGATGTCTGGTTTGTCGTTTCCATACAAACGCATTGCATCGTCATATAACATTCTAGGGAATTTATCCACTTCAACATTATTAACTTCTTTTAGTAAATGACGGGTTAATCCTTCAAAAATATTTAAAATATCTTCTTGCTCTACAAACGCCATTTCACAATCAATTTGTGTAAATTCTGGTTGTCTGTCTGCACGTAAATCTTCGTCTCTAAAACATTTTACAATCTGAAAATATTTATCCATTCCACCAACCATTAACAGTTGTTTAAATGTTTGTGGAGATTGAGGTAAAGCATAAAACTGACCTTCATTCATTCTACTTGGCACTACAAAATCTCTTGCGCCTTCTGGTGTAGATTTAATTAGATAAGGAGTTTCAACTTCTATAAATTCTTGATCTGAAAGATATTTTCTTACTTCCATAGAAACTTTATGACGAAAGATTAAACTGTCTTTAACAGGATTTCTTCTAATGTCTAAATATCTATATTTCATTCTAATATCTTCTCCACCATCAGTTTTATCTTCAATAGTAAAAGGTGGTGTTACAGATGCGTTTAAAATTTCTAATTTAGAAACCAAAACTTCTACTGCACCTGTGGCCATTTTAGAATTTTTAGCTTCACGCTCTATTACAGTTCCTGTAACTTGTATTACAAATTCTCTACCAAGAGACTTTGCTTTTTCCATCATTTCTTTTGGCGTGCGTTCTTCGTCAAAAATTAACTGTGTAATTCCATAACGGTCACGTAAATCTACCCAAACCATAAAACCTTTATCACGAGACTTTTGTACCCAACCTGCTAAGGTTACTTCTGTATTTATATGCGAATCTCTTAACTCGCCACAAGAATGACTTCTATACATTTCTTTTCTTTTAATGAACCGCAAAATTAAACAATTTCGTTAGAATAATAACTTTTTGGGCGTTCATTTCTAAAGAGAAATGTCCCGCTTTTCGCACTCGCTTTTTTTAAATAAAAAAGAGCTCAAACAAATGCTGCAATCGGTAACGCAGAATCCGTCTTATTCTTTGTAAATTTGCTTTATGAGTGTAATTAATATTCAAGAGAAATTTAAACTGTTTCAAGACTTGTGGTCTCCAAAAAAAGTTGGGCAATTAAACGGACAACAAATATTATTAGCAAAATTAAAAGGCGAATTTGTTTTTCATAAACACGACAATGAAGACGAGCTATTTATGGTTATTAAAGGAACTTTAAATATCGAATTTCGTGATAAAACCATCACTTTAAACGAAGGTGAATTTTATATTGTACCTAAAGGAGTAGAACACAAACCTGTTGCAAAAGAAGAAGTACATATTGTTTTATTCGAGCCTTTAAGCATAAAACACACAGGAGACGTTGTTGCAGATATTACTGTAGAAACTTACGAAAGTATATAAGAAATTATGAGTAAATTATATTTAGTGCCAACACCAATTGGTAATTTAGAAGACATTACATTTAGAGCCATTAGAGTTTTAAAAGAAGTAGATTTTATTTTAGCAGAAGACACGCGAACAAGTGGAAAACTATTAAAGCATTTTGAAATTTCTACACAAATGCACAGTCATCATATGCATAATGAACATAGGTCTGTACAAGGTGTAGTTAATAGAATAAAAAACGGAGAAACTTGCGCTTTAATTTCTGATGCAGGAACGCCAGCTATTTCAGATCCTGGTTTTTTATTAACAAGAGCTTGTGTAGAAAATAATATAGAGGTTGATTGTTTACCTGGTGCAACTGCTTTTGTACCTGCTTTAGTAAACTCTGGTTTACCAAATGACAAGTTTGTTTTTGAAGGTTTTTTGCCAGTAAAAAAAGGAAGACAAACACGTTTGTTATTATTAGCAGAAGAAACAAGAACAATTATATTTTATGAATCGCCGCATAAACTAATAAAAACATTAGGCCATTTTGCTGAGTATTTTGGCGCAGACAGACAGGTTTCTGTTTCTAGAGAATTAACAAAAATGTTTGAAGAAACCATTAGAGGAACTGCTACAGAAGTACTAGCACATTATACTGCAAAGCCACCAAAAGGTGAAATTGTTGTAATTGTTGAAGGGAAGAAATAGCAAGAAAATAAAAACGCCCAATACAGTAGAAATACTATTTATTGAGCGTTTTAGTTTTTAATTAAGTTTGTATTTCTTCTTAGTAGTAATAATAATTACACCATTAGGTGAATTGTATTTTTTAATAGCTTTTTCTCCTTTTAAAACTTCCATTTTTTCAATTTTATTAGAATCTAAAGTTTCTAAAAACTTTCTACTTGTAACCTTTCCATCTACAATAACCAATGGTTCCTTTTTAGAGTCTTTAGTTAATTTCTCTTTTTTATCTTTATCAGACCAATCTATAGATTTATACTGTTTTGTCTTAATTATAATTACACCATTTGGGGCATTATATGCACTTATGGCTTTTTCACCTTTTAAAATATTTATCGATTCTATTTGAGTTTGATCTATTAACTCAACAGGAAACTCAAACTTTTTACCATCTACAAAAACCATTGGCTTTTTATCATCTTTAACTTTAACATAAAGATTTTTTTTATTTATTTTTTGAGCCAAAATAGTGACATTGCTTGTTAACAATAGCACCAATAAGATTGTTACTTTTTTCATGATATTTATAATTTATTCTTGTTTTGTGTACACAATTATTAATTCGTCTTCAAAAATGATATTTTCATTATTTACAAACATATTTTTAGCTTCATTTAATAAAAATTCTTTCTCTTCTATACTTTGCTCGTTATTAGAAAAAGTATAAAATGCTAGCGTAACAAAAATTGCTACAGAAGCAACTGCTCCAAAAATTTTATAACTGTACTTGTGTTTAGTCTTAATTTTAGGCTCAAAAGAATCCCATAATTTATCATTAAAATTATCTGGAATCTCTTTTTTATTCATTTTTATAAAAACAGAAGACGCTTCTATTGCTGCATCTAGTTTGTTTACATTCTCAAGTAGAAATTCTTCTTCTTCTAAAGAAGTGGTGCCAGACCTATATTTTTCTATTAGATTGTTAATATTCTCCTCTTTCATAACTATATGTTTTTTCTAACGCTACACCTATTTGTTTTCTTGCTCTAGATAACAAAACCCTAACATGTTCAACCTTAAATTCTAACGCAGCTGCTATTTCTGTAAACTCATAACCATCTATATCTCGCATCATAAAAACTTCTGCTTGTTGTTCTGGTAACTTTTTAAGAATTTCTTTAATTGCAGTATTTAACTCTTTCCACTCTAATTGCGTGTACTCATTTTTAGATTCTAAAATCTTAAAATAATCTGTTGCATCTTCTAAAACAAAAGGTTTTTTTCTTAAAACATCTATACAATAATTACGAGCAGTTAAAACTACAAAACCATTAATGTTAGGATGTTTTTCAAACTTTTTACGTTTCTCCCAGAGTTTTAGCATTATTTCTTGAATAGCATCTTCTGCATTTGCAGTACTACCAAGCATACGTGTAACCATAGGAAATATGCGTTCTGATAATGAAAATACCTTAAGCTTAAAATCAGTTTTATTCATTCTATTTATATAACGTTAAAACCTATGTTTTTATAACAATAAACCGTGTTTTTATTTTAAATTTGATGAAATTAGTCTAATACAAAGAACGTAAAATATAATTTCTATAAAATAATATAATGATAATTCAACAATTTAAAACGAAGTTAAAAGCAAATCCAACAGCAATTAATTTTTCAGAAACCATGGAAGTTATTGAGAATAATTACAACTTTACTCCTACTAGCTTCACAAACGGAGAAGTAATAAATAAAGCAGGAGAAAACGCTGGTTCTTGTAAATTATTTGCCTTTGCCAAACTTCAGAAATTAACAAAAGAAGAAACATTATTTTGTTTTGGCGAACATTATAAAAATGTTTTAGAAGATGAAAAAGGAGATTCGCACCAAAACATTAGAAATTTTATGAAGCTTGGTTTTGAAGGTTTATCTTTTGAAAAAGAAGCTTTAGAGTTAAAATAATTTCTGTAAAAACCTCTTTTATGTATTACAAAACTACCGTTATGTTAAAAAAAATAATTCTTTTCTTATTTGTTTCTACCCTTTTAATTAATTGTAAAAAAGAAGATTCTGTAAAACTTTCTACTTCTAATTACGCAACAATTATTAATGAAGAATTTACGGGAGATTTAGCTTTTGAAACCACCTCTTTTGTAGAAAAATATTGGCGAGTTGTTGGTAATACAGGCTTTAATAAAAGTGTTTATAAAATTGCAGAAGAATTAGAAAATGCTGGGTACGTTTTAGAAGAAAATGCAACCGAAGAAAACGTACTTACGTACAGAATAGAAAAACGTCCGTTAAAAAAACCAACTTGGGAATCTGTTGATGCAAGTGTAAAAATAGAAGGAGAAACAATTTCTTTACTAGAACACACAACTAATAGAAATATGATTGCTTTAAATTCTTACAGTACACCAAAAGAAGGTGTTACTGCAGAAGTAATTTATATAAAGGATGTTAAAGAATTATCTAAATTAGATGTAACAGGAAAAATTGTTTTCGCAGAAACGAGTCCGTATAGAATTTTTAAAACAGCAATAATAGAAGGAAAAGCTGCAGGAATAATTACTTATAATAATCCTGATTATTTACAACCAGAAAAAAACACAACTTCTATTCAATTTCGTTCTATTCCTTTAGACTCTGTAAACAAACCTTGGGCAATTGCCACGTCTTTTGCAGCAAAAGAACGTTTAAAAAAGGCTTTAGAAAAAGGAAAAGTAACTTTAAATGTAAACGTAAAAACAAATATTTATCCTTCGGAAGAATTAACAATTGTTGCAGATATTAAAGGAAACGAAAGCCCAAAAGAACGCTTGGTTTTTAGTGCTCATATACAAGAACCTGGTGCAAATGACAATGCAACAGGTGTTGGTGTTGCTTTAGAAATGGCTAATTTAACAGCAAAATTCATCAACAATAAAGAGTTTCTTCCTAAAAGAACATTAACCTTTTTATGGGGAGATGAAATTGTGTCTACTAGAAGATATGTGCAAGAAGATTCTATTAGAGCAAAAGACATTAAATGGGGAATTTCTTTAGACATGGTTGGTGAAAACACAGAGAAAACGGGAGGTGTTTTCTTAATTGAAAAAATGCCAGATCCAAGTGCAATTTGGACTCGTGGAAATGACAAACACACAGAATGGGGAGGTTCTAAAATGAAATTAGAGCAAATGAAACCTCATTATTTAAATGATTTTTTAATTGATAAATTTAAAGCGCAAGGTAAAAGAGCAAACTGGTTGGTTAGTACAAATCCGTTTGAAGGAGGAAGTGATCATGTTCCTTTTTTAAGAGAAAATATACCAAGTGTTTTGTTCTGGCATTTTACAGATCAATTTTATCATACAGATAATGATAGAATAGATAAAGTTTCTAAAACTACTTTAAAAAATGTAGGTACAACTGCTCTTATTTCTGCTTATACACTTTTAAATGCTGATAAAAACACAGCAAAATCTATTTTATTAGATTTAGAAATTGCTGCCAAAAGTAGATTAAACGAAGAGCTAAAGCAAAGTAAAATTGCAATTAACAATGGAGATTCTTTAAAAACTCAAATAGAAATAATTACTGCTTGGAATAACTGGTATCAGAAATCATTTGAAACAACTAAAGATTTAATTTCTAATGAAAATATCATTAAAAGTAATATTGAAAAATCTAAAAAGCTAGTAGACTCTATTTCTAAGGCTATTATAATTAAATTAGAAAATAATTAAAGAGAAATCTTTAATTGCATTTTTTCTATTTTTTGATACATTTTGTTAAAAAACATCTTTCTACTTACAGAGGCTTCACCAGAAATATTGGTAGAATACTGCAATTGTGTACTTAGATGCTCTTCTATTTGCGTAGTTGTATTTTCATCTGTAACCTTAAAATAGGTTAAATTAGTATAGGGAATAAAAACCTTGGTATCAAAATCGGTTTTCATTAATACCGTATTTAAAAGAGAAATTAAGTTGTTGTGGTATAATTGATATTTGTTTTTACTTTTATCTCTTTTCTGGTTTTCTGCTTGTTCTTCTATTAATTTTAAAGATTTAGTTAAACCATCTGCTATAGATATAGCCTCTATTTTGGTAATTAGGCCAACTTCAAAAAAGTATTTTATCTGGTTTAAAATATTATCTATGGTAGAATCATTCCAGATTTCTACTAAAGAAACTCTTTCATATTGATTTAAAAAAGCATTGTATTTTTTAGAGATTTCTTGGGTGGGTTCAAATTCAGAAAAAGACATTTTTTTAAGTCTAATATCTTTACTTAACATGTTTATAAATAAGAAAATTCTAAACTTTTTTAGTACTTTATTATCTGTGTGGTAAAAAGGAAAATCTTTAGCACAATTTATAATTTGGCCATTCTCTGAATTTAAAACAGTTTCTGTTTCTAATTTAGAATTATCAAAAAAGGCTTCTAAAAAACTATCTGAAATTACACCGTGAGTTTTCTCTACAGATATTTCTCTTGTTTCAGTTTGTTTTCTAATTAATAGCTTATTAAAATCTAAGTTGTAATGTTCAGAAAGCTTAAGACCTTCTTTTAGCGTAAGTGCAGTTTTACCTTTAATCCTTCTGTACGAAGCATCGTAATTTATATCTAAAACATCTGCAATATCATCTATTAAAGAAACATTTTTAGGTAATTTCTCTTTAATAAGTTTAAATAACTTTTCTTCTCTTGTTTTCATATGTCCTCTTTCCCTAAATAATCTCAAATTTTACAAAAAAGAAAAATGATTTTGCAAAATTTACAGTAATAAAACTTTTGTATTTTATTACTTTTGAGGTTAAATTTGATGAGGTTGGGGGACCTTTATAATTTAAAACAAGCCTTTTCAATTTTATTTGAAAAGGCTATCTGTTTTAATAATGGTAAATATAAAAAAGTTTTGTAAAGTTTTCTATTATTTAACTTTTCTTTTTTTAAACATGTTTTCCAACTTCAAAACCATGTTTTCTTAAAAATTGATTTCCACTCTCAATGGCATCTTCTTCTAAAGTTGTTCCCATAGAATCATTCCAACGATTTAAATAGCCAAAAAGAGAAATAACTCCCAACATTTCAACAATCTCACCTTCATCCCAATATTTATAAAGTTCTTCTTTTGTAGTAGCATCTACAGCATTTGGCACCATAGAGGCAGCCAAAGAAAAATCTAAAGCAGCTCTTTCTGCATCAGAAAAAGCAGGGTGTGTTTTATATTCCCAAATATTATCTAATTGTTCTTGTTCTGCTCCATAACGCTCTGCTGCTCTAATAGCGTGTGCCTGACAATACCTACAACCAGTTGCATTGCTAGAGACCCAGGCAATCATTCTTTTTAGAGCAGAGGTTACTCTACCTTCATTTGCCATTACTGCTTTATTTAGATTTATAAAAGCTTTAGAAATTGCTGGTCTACGTTGCATTGTTAATACTGAATTTGGACAAAAACCTAGCGTTTCATTAAAAAATTCTGCTAATTTTTTTGTCTCTAAATCATGTTCTGCGTTTAGTGGTGTTACTAATGCCATATTCTTTATATTAAATTATTATTTTATTTTCTTATTAAGCTAAAACTTCCGGTTTTATGAATAGACAAACCATTATTGTCTATTAAGTTGGTCTTAAACCAATAGCTACTAGAGGGTAACAATTTTCCTTTATAAGTTCCATCCCAACCTAAACTTGTTGGCATCATTTTATAAATTAAAACTCCAAATCTATTATAAATATAAATATCTGATAGAGTGTAAAAATTCTTATCATAACCGTTTATGTGCCAATAATCATTTTTGCCATCATTATTTGGTGTAAAAAAACCTGGATATTCTAAAATTGAAAAAACATATTCTGTAATACCACAACCTCCTTTGTCTCTAATAAATAATGTGTGTATTCCTGTAGAAATATTTTCAAAAAAACCAATATCATTATAGGTTCCAAATTCATCATCAAGAGAAAACTCATACTCTCCTATTCCTATACTTTGCTTATCTACTCTAATAGAATTGTTATCAGAGTCATCAATAATTAAAATTTCATTTTTACTTATTAATGCTATTTCAGAATTTTTTACTGTTATTTCTTTATCTAAAGATTCACAACCTGCTTTAGAAATAGCCTTTACTTTATAAATTCCTATTTCACTTACATTTATTTCTGGTGAAGTTCCTAAAATAGGTAAATTATCTTTTGTCCAGCGATATGTATAATCATCTTTAAAATTAATAACTTTTAAAACTACAGAACCAATATCATTGCACAAAACATAAGTGTCTTTCTCTAATTCAAACTCTGGTATTGTTGCATCTACTTCTGCTATAACCTCAGTTCTTGCAACAGAAGCACAATTAATATTATTTGCCTCAACAAAATAAGATGTTGTTGCCGATAAATTTGGTGTTGTATAATTGTTACCTGTATGTAAAAGCGTGCCACCTGTTAAAGAATCGTACCAAAATACACTACCAGCAGAAGCAACAGCAGATAAATTTGCAGTGCCAGAGCAAACAATATCGTCTGTTGTATTTGTTATTGTTGGTCTATTAATTACGTTAACTGTTACAGCAGTTCTTTTAGAGTTTAAACAGCCTGCAACAGAAGTTAAAACGTAATAGGTTGTTGTTATACTTATAATTGGAGTCGTATAATTATTACCTCTTTGTAATTCAATTCCACCAGTTAAAGAATCAAACCAAACAATTTCACCTTCATCTGAATTTGCAGAGATTGTTACTGAACCAGATTCACAAACTGTGGTATTTATTGTACTTATTATTTGAGGTATATATATACTTGATGTTGCTACAATATTTAATTTAGGATCGCCTGGCGCACCATATTCTACTATATAACCTTTTGCTACATACAAATCAGTACCTCCAATATTTGGTAAATCATTCCAAGCTCCTCTAATTCCAATAGATGGATCTGTTATGTGGGCGTAATCTTCATTATCACCAAAATCATTAGGTTCATTATCATTCCAATTTGCATAATTAGGAGATGATCCATTTACTTTTCCATTCCAAAAATTCTCCATAGAAGTTCCTGCTTCTGGGCCAGTAACCCATTTCCAAACGCCCTCAGTTTGCTCATCAGAACCACCAATCCAACCTGTTCCAGAAGCTTGCTCACCTGCAAATGCTGCTTCTTCTTTACTTGTTAACGTTGCTAAATAACCTTGCCTACCAAAATAAAGTGGCCTATTTTCTGCTGCTATTTTAGCATTTGCCCATGTAATACCTAAACTTGGTACAAATTCATAAAAATGATCTGTTATTGGTAAATAATTAGCATTTTCTGTTGTTAACGAAAATGTTTTTTCTGTTACAACATTTGCTGCTGTAGTTTTAAAAACAACCTCTTTTACTGCTGTTTCAATATCTGAAAACAACATTTTTGTTCCAGGTAATGTAGCAAACAACGTCAGCTTTCCTTCTGTTATATCAAAGGATTGTGAAATATTTAAATGTGTTCCTTTTAACTCTAACTCATCTTCATTTACTTGATAACCAGAAGATATTTGAATAAAAAAAGAATCTATTCCTGTAACACTTGTGTCTGTATTTGTAATAGTAAAATCTGTAACTATTTTTATTTCCTCACCGATACAAAATGGTTGCTTACCATTTGCTGTAACTTCTGTTTGTGCATAAAAGGAAGCTATAAAAAACATACTTAAAAGAACAAGTATTTTATATTTAGTCTTTGTAGGTAATTTAATCATTAACTTATTATGGTTTTCTTATTTTTGTATGAAAGCACAATTTAGTACTTCATTTTTTAAAAATAGAATTTATGGTTAAAAATATAGTTACCACAGTTTGGACAGAAAAATCTCAATTTAATACAGATAACCCAAGTGGGCACAATCTAACAATGTTTGATAAATCTCAAGATAATGGAGATGTTGTTGGTTTTGCTCCTAAAGCATTAATGTTATCTTCTCTAGCTGGTTGTTCTGGTTTAGATGTAGTTTCATTACTAGAAAAAATGCGCGCTGAAGTTGCAGATTTTAAAATTGAAGTTACTGCAGAATTAACAGACGAACACCCAAAATTTTACAACAAGGTAAAGGTTGATTATCATTTTTCTGATAGCGAATTACAACCAGAAAAAATACAGAAAGCGGTTAATTTATCTGTAACAAAATATTGTGGTGTAATGGAAATGTTTCGTCAGTTTGCAGAAATAGAAACAGAAATACATTTGCATAAAATTTAAAGTAAGTCAAAAAAATGCTATGAGATGGACTTTAAAACCGACACCAAATAAAGAAAAAACAGAAAAATTAGCTAAAGATTTACAAGTTGATGTTGCAATTGCAAAAATACTTTGTCAAAGAAATGTTGAAACATTTGATGAAGCTAAAAAATACTTTAGACCTAGTTTAGAAGAAATTCATGATCCTTTTTTAATGAAAGACATGAATCTTGCAGTAAAAAGAATAGAAACTGCAATTAAAAACAAAGAAAATATTTTAATTTTTGGTGATTATGATGTAGATGGTACAACGGCTGTCTCTTTAGTTTCCTCATATTTAAAAACCATTCACCCAAATATTGCAACCTACATTCCAGATAGGTATGCAGAAGGTTATGGCGTTTCTTATATGGGAATAGATTTTGCACACGATAATGATTTCTCTTTAATTATTGCGCTAGATTGTGGTATTAAAGCCATAGAAAAAGTAGCATATGCTAAAGAAAAAAATATCGATTTTATTATTTGTGATCATCATAAACCAGGAGCAGAAATACCTAAAGCTGTTGCTGTTTTAAATGCCAAGCAAGAAGATTGTAATTATCCTTTTGATGAACTTTGTGGTTGTGGCGTTGGTTTTAAATTAATACAAGCTTTAGGTGTTTCTAGAAACCAAACTATAGAAGATTTTATACCTTATTTAGATTTGGTTGCTACTGCAATTGCTGCAGATATTGTACCAATGAATGGCGAAAATAGAGTTTTAACTTATTTTGGTTTACAGGTTATAAACCAAAACCCAAGAAACGGAATTAAAGCTATTATTGAGCAAACAAAAAAAACAGAACTTACTATTACAGATGTTGTTTTTACTATTGCACCAAGAATAAATGCTGCTGGTAGAATGAAACATGGTAATTATGCCGTTGAATTATTAACTGAAATGGATTTTGATTCGGCAATTGAATTTGCTGCTGCTATAGAAATTTTTAATGCTGATAGAAAAGATTTAGACAAGAAAATTACAGATCAGGCATTGATACAAATAATAGATAATGAGGAAGAAAATAAATTTACTTCTGTTGTGTATCAAGAAGATTGGCACAAAGGTGTTATTGGTATTGTTGCTTCTAGATTAATAGAAAAATACTACAGACCAACTTTAGTTTTTACTAAAAGTGGCGATAAATTAGCGGCTTCTGCACGTTCTGTAAAAGGCTTTGATGTTTATAATGCTCTAGAAGCTTGTAGTGAATTTATTGAGCAATTTGGTGGACATAAATATGCTGCTGGTTTAACTTTATTACCAGAAAATTACGAGAATTTTAAAAACAAGTTCGAAGAAGTTGTAGAGAATACAATAGATAAGAATTTGTTAACTCCAGAAATTTCTATAGATGCAGAAATAAATTTATCTGAAATTACGCCTAAATTTTTTAGAATCATTCAGCAAATGGCTCCTTTTGGACCATTGAATATGAAACCAACTTTTAAGTCTACTTGTGTTAGAGATAATGGTTATGGTAAAAAGGTTGGTGCTGATAAAACACATTTAAAATTAAGCGTTTTTCAAGGAGATAATAAACAAACGTTTAATTCTATTGGTTTTGGTTTAGGTGATAAAATGGAATTTGTTAAAAATGATTTTGATATTGTGTATGCTTTAGATGAAAATGAATGGAATGGAAATAAATCTATACAATTAATATTGAAAGATTTGAAGTAAAATATTTTAGCTAGCAAACAAGTTTAGCCCTGATTGAACGGCTTGTTTGAGCTCTTTTTTATTTTTTTCTAAATAAAAAAAGCGAGTAGTGAAAGCAGGAAATAGCTTCTAAAAATTACTTTTTAATACTTTTTTTTAATAAAAAACCCACTCCTACAAGTAGAAGTGGGAAAATTGCTATGAAAAAGAAATGATAAGATTACTCTCATCATATATCTTTAGACGTAAGTTTTTTATAAAACTTGCACTTTATTTTATTTTTTTTGAATTAATTTTCCATAGACATTAAAACCATTTTTAATTCCATGTAAGTTATATCTGAATCTACTTTTTCTTTAAGTGCAGTTAAGCCTTTTACTTCACCTGCATCTTCAATTTCATTTCGTATTTTTTTATAGCGTTTTAATTCTATTAATTCTAAAACATCTATGTCTCCAGTGGTAATATAATTTGCTAAATGGTTTTCTATGGTTCCTGTAGTTAAGCTTCTTTCTTTAGCAATTTCTTTTATTGAAAGACCCGATTTAAACAACTCGAAAGTTACTTGTTTTGTTGGTTTTTTGTCTTCCCTTTTTTGCTCGTTTAATTTATTTATTCCGTTTTCTTTGCAATATGTATTAACTAAATCTAGAATTTCTTCACCATATTTAGCTACTCTGGTTTTACCCATTCCAACAATATTTAGCAACTGTTCTTGGTCTCTTGGTAACAAATCGCAAATTGCGTATAAAGATTCTTGTGTAAATATCTGAAATGCAGGTATGCTTTCTGCTATTCTAATTTCATCTCTTAACTCTCTTAATTTTAGTGCTAAAATAGGATCTCTTTTAGAAGCTACTGGTTTCTTTTTTGTAACAATTGTTTTTTGTAAAACAGCTTTTGCCCTTACTTCTAAATAGGTTTGTACTTTAAAACCTTCTGTCATTTTTTGTAAAACATATAGCTTTTCAAACAACTTCTCTTTTAAAGTATCAAACTGATTTGTAAAATCTTTTTTTACTGCTTTATTATCTGTAGAAAATGTAATTGCATTTAAGGGTACTAAGATGTTTTGTTTGGTGTTATTTAAAAAATAATCAATAGCTTTTAGAAATCTTTCTTGTATTTGAGAGCTATTTTCTGGAAGAATATTGTCTTCTGAAATGGCTTTTAATTGATTTTTGAAGCCATTAGAAACTTTCATTAAAGCAACAACTCCATCATCTTTTATGGTTTGTAAATGATCTATAACTTCTCCTTTTATACTTGTTCTATTCTTATAATATATATCTATTAATCTAGAAATTGGGTATAAAAAAGGCTGATAATCTAATAGTTGTACAATTAAATTTAATTGAAATTCTTTTTCAGATTCGTTTAAAACACTTTCATCTGGATGATTTTCTTCTACTTCTTGATTAAAAATCTTAACTGTTTTATCATTAATAATAGCATTGCTTGTAATTGGTGTTTTTAAAACCAAACCTTCTAAAGAAGTACACCTACTTAATGCTACATATGTTTGCCCATGTGCAAATGATGCTTCTGCATCTATAATTGCTTTTTCAAAGGTTAAACCCTGACTTTTATGAATGGTAATTGCCCAAGCCAAACGCAAGGGAATCTGAGAAAATGCGCCCACTAACTCTTCTTTTATTTCTTTAGTTTCTGCATTTATGGCATAATTAATATTAGACCACGTTTCTTTTTCTGCTACAATTTCATCTTCTTCATTACCACATTGTACAGTTACAGATTCATTAGAAATATTTGTAATAATACCAATCTTTCCGTTAAAATATCTTTTATCTTGTGAGGAATCATTTTTAATGAACATTACTTGTGCACCCAACTTTAATTCTAACTTTGCTGCATTTGGGTACGCATTTTCACTAAATTTTCCAGAAATTTCTGCTTCAAAAAAACGACTTTTATGGGTTATTTTATTTAGCTCTGAATTGTTAATTAAATTTGCTCTATTGTTATGTGTTGTTAACGTAATATAACCGTCTTCTTTAGTTGGTGCAAAACTTGGGTTGTAGCGCCTATTTAAGATTTCTGCAGATTTTTCTGATAAATCGTCATTTCTAATCTCATTTAAAATGGTAATAAAATCTTCATTTTTCTGACGATAAATATGCTTTAGTTCAATAGAAACTACATTTGCTTCTTGATAGGCTTTTGAACTAAAAAAATAAACGGTTTCATAATAACCTTGCAACAAACTCCATTCATTAGGTTTTACTACTGGTGCTAATTGTTGTAAATCTCCAATCATTAAAATTTGTGCACCACCAAACACTTTATCTCTATTTTTATAACGTCTCATTACTTGGTCTATACCATCTAATAAGTCTGCACGAACCATAGAAATTTCATCAATAATTATTAAATCCAAAGATTTTATAATATCAATTTTTGTTTTATTGAATTTACGCTGTTGGTTGGTATTTGCAATTTGGTTTGGTAAAATAGGACCAAATGGCATTTGAAAAAAAGAATGAATAGTAACCCCTTTTGCATTAATTGCAGCAACACCAGTTGGTGCCACAATTACCATTCTTTTTAAAGATTCTTTTTTAATTTGATGTAAAAAAGTAGTTTTTCCTGTACCTGCTTTTCCAGTAATAAAAATATTTCTATCTGTTTTATCTATAAAATTTAACGCAAGTTCTAATTCAGGGTTTTTTGTCATTTCTACTTTTTGATGCAAGGTAAATAATAAAAAATTATTTACTAAAAAAAACAAAATATTTAAGTTTTATTTACCTCAAAACCTCATCAAAATAATCGAGAAACATTTTAAAACAGAACTACTCTTTTTAATTCTCATAATCGTGTACAAAGGTAATTTTAGAACTACTAGCCATTAAATTAGGGTTTGTACCTTCAATACCTTCTGGTATTGGTTGGTTGCGTGTTTTATAATACTTCACCCAACTTTCCATTGGTTTTCCTTGCTTATCATTAAACGTCATCGGATGCGTAAGAAAAGGCATTTCTTCTTTAGTTAAGTTTTGTGAAGAGAACATTTTATAAACTAATTCAGAGCAATAATAAGAACTGTCGTCCCATAAAAAAATCTCATCATAAGGTGTGTTAATTCTTTCGACACCATAAGCTATTGCTTTAGAAATATATGGTTGATAAATGCTATCTAATCTTGCAACTGTTGTTTGAGATTTATCTTGCTTGTTTTTATTTCGATTTAAAAATTCATTTATAGGTGTTTTACTAATTCCTATTTTCGGAATCGCTTCTACAACAAACCATTTATCGTTCTCTTTCATTGCTATACCAACATGTGAATAATTTTTGGATAATGATGTTGCAGTAACATCTTTTATGGCATTATCTATTTCATCTGTTCCTGTATTTTGAAATAATAAATCTCCTTGTTTTAGTTTAAACTCGTTATTTCTTTGATTTTTTGTACAACTAAGCAAAATAAAAGAGAAAATAAAAATGGAAAAAGTTTTTTTAAAAGATATATTCATAATAATTTTTATAAACATTGTTAACAAAATTGTTTTTTTAATTGATGTATGTAATAATTATAAACAAAAAACCTTTCTGATTTCTCAAAAAGGTTTCAATATTAATAAGGTAAAATATTCACCTACATTTCTAATGCTTTTGTTGGATTGTTATCCATCAATAATTCCATTGGGTTTTCTAAAGCTTCTTTAACAGCAACTAAGAAACCTACAGATTCTCTACCATCTACAATTCTATGATCATAAGATAAAGCAACATACATTATTGGCTGAATTACAACTTCGCCATTTACTGCCATTGGTCTGTTTACAATATTATGCATTCCTAAAATTCCACTCTGTGGAGGGTTTATAATTGGCGTAGACAACATAGAACCAAATACACCACCATTGGTAATTGTAAAAGTTCCACCCGTCATTTCATCAATTGTAATTTGCCCATCTCTAGCTCTAATTGCTAAACGCTTAACTTCAGACTCTACACCTCTAAAAGATAAGTTTTCTGCATTTCTAATTACAGGTACCATTAAACCTTTTGGTCCAGATACTGCAATAGAAATATCTTGAAAATCGTGTTTTATTTGAAAATCTCCATCAATCATAGAATTAACATCAGGATACATTTTTAAAGCTCTAACTACAGCTAAAGTAAAGAAAGACATAAATCCTAGACCAACACCATGCTTAGCTTTAAAATCTTCTTTAAACTGCTTACGTAAGTCAAAAATTGGTTGCATGTTTACTTCGTTAAAAGTAGTTAACATGGCAGTTTCACTTTTTACGGCTACCAAACGTTCTGCTACTTTTCTACGCAACATAGACATTTTCTTACGCTCAGTTCCTCTTGTTCCATTAGCTGGTTGAGTTCCCATAGAAGGCACAGCTTTAACTGCATCATCTTTCGTAATTCTTCCATCTTTTCCTGTTCCTTTAACAGCAGAAGTTTCCATTCCTTTTTCTGCTAAAACTTTCTTAGCAGCAGGAGAAGCTGTTCCAGTTGCGTAAGTTGCAGCTTTTGGCGCCTCTTTTACTTCAACTTTCTTTTCTTCTTTTGGCGCTTCTGTTTTTGCAGGTGCATCACCTTCTGGTTTTGCTGCACTTGTGTCTATTAAACAAACAACTGCACCAACTTCTACAGCATCACCTTCTTCTGCTTTTAAAGTGATAATTCCACTTTCTTCAGCAGGTAATTCTAGTGTTGCTTTATCAGAATCTACTTCTGCAATTGGTTGATCTTTTTCAACGTAATCTCCATCTTCAACTAACCAAGTTGCAATTTCTACTTCTGTAATTGATTCTCCTGGAGAAGGAACTTTCATTTCTAAAACACTCATGGTTTCTTATTTTATTTATACTGAACTTGTTTCAGTACCTCAATTTTAATTACTTTATTTTCTATTCTTTGGGCGTTTAAACAGGCTTTTCACTTTATCTTTTTGCAAAAAAGCAAAAAGGATATCGTTTCAATCCTTAACGCGCTTACTCATTATCATTAAAAACACTATCGATAACCGCTTTATGACGTTTTTTGAATCGTGTACTAGAACCAGCTGCTGGTACTGCATAATATTTTCTAGAACGCACATTTAATTTTACTAAATCGAAACGCTCTAACATAAAACTCCAAGCCCCCATATTTCTAGGTTCTTCTTGTGCCCAAACATAGTTTTCTACATTAGGATATCTGTCTATTACTTTCTGTAACTTATCTAAATGCAAAGGAAATAATTGCTCTATTCTAACCAAAGCAACATCTTCTCTTTCTAAGTTTTCTCTTTCTTCTAATAAATCATAATAAAATTTACCCATACAGAAAACTAACTTCTTAACTTTATCTGGGTTTAAAGTATCATCTATAACTTCTTGAAACTCTCCAGTAGCTAAATCTTCTACAGAACTTACTACTTTAGGATGACGTAATAAACTTTTTGGTGTAAATACAATTAATGGTTTTCTATAATCACGCTTCATTTGTCTGCGCAATAAATGATAGAAATTTGCAGGTGTTGTACAGTTTGCAACTGTCATATTATCTACAGCACATAACTGCAGGTAACGCTCTATTCTTGCAGATGAATGTTCAGATCCCTGTCCTTCATAACCATGTGGTAATAATACTACAATACCATTTTGTAATTTCCACTTGTCTTCTGCAGCAGAAATATATTGGTCAAACATTATTTGAGCTCCGTTAGAAAAATCTCCAAACTGAGCTTCCCAAATGGTTAACGTATTAGGATTTGCCATAGCATAACCATAATCGAAACCTAAAACCCCATATTCAGATAATAAAGAGTTGTAAATAAACATCTCTCCTTTATTCTCTGGGTTTGTATTTAATAAGTTAATTCTTTCTTCTGTAACTTCGTCTCTTAAAACTGCATGTCTATGAGAAAAAGTTCCTCTTTCTACATCTTGTCCAGAAATTCTTACATTAAAACCTTCTTCCATT
>CAXBIR010000009.1:0-47726 GCA_963975825.1 uncultured Polaribacter sp. | reverse complement strand
CGCTGTACATGGTTTTGCAAACCATTGCCTAGCCACTCGGCCAAGACACCTTTTTTATTTTAAAACGTATTTCTAATAAATTAGTAATTTGTTTTAAGGATTGCAAATTTAAGCAAATTTACAAGTATTGCAAGCATTTTTTTATCTTATCGCTTTTTTGTTAAAATTATTACCACCTCTTCTACGTTTCCGCCTATTGGTGGGTTAATTTTTGCAACAGAAACTTTTGCTCTTTTAATCATTTTAATTTCTTTAAAAAAACGATTTAAGATTCTTTGTGCTACTTCTTCTAATAATTTAGAACGAATAGCCATTTCTTCTTTTACAATATGGTTTAAATGAACATAATCTACTGTATCTGCTAATTCATCTGTTTTTGCAGATTTTCTTAAACTAGCCTTTACCTCAACATCTACTTTATATTCACTTCCTATTTTTGCTTCTTCGTCTAAACAACCATGAAAAGCATAAAGCTTAATATTATTTACTTGTATTATTCCCATTTATTCTTCTGGCTTTGTTTCTGCTACTACTTTTTCCCACATTTTATCTGAGTTTAATCTAAAAGACCCCTTAAACTCTAAATTCCATTCACCTGGTTCTATAATAGATAAAAAAAGTTCGTTTTTTTTGTTGTTATATAAGTAATATGTTTCTCCAATTATTGGTTCAAAACCAAATTTGGCATTGTAAAGCATATCGTTATATTGAAATTTCTCCATTAACAATTCGTACTCTTTTCTAACTTCTTCAAATTTTCCTTTTAGAATTTTGTTAGTGCGCCTTACACCATCTGCCGTCCAAGTTGCTGTATTTGTTGGCTTAATTACTGGTGAACTTGCAGAAGTTCCATAAGGTTTTAAAGCTGCATCGTATTTCTGTGTTTCTTCGTTAAAAACAACTAAATCTGGTTTTTTATCTCCGTCTTTCTTCATAATTACAAAATTACGATAAAAAAAAAGCAATATTATAGCTTTTAGAAAACTTTAACTGGCAAAATTATTCGCTTTATTAAGCAATCATTTTAGAATCTTTCTGTAGAAATTAACTTGTAAAGAAATCGAAAACATTGCTAATTGCACTTGTTTTGGTTTTATAAAATTCTGTGTAAGTACAACGTTGGCAAGTTACACTTGTAAATTTCTGATTTTGAATATCGAAAATTTTTGACAAAGTACCTCCTGTTGCTCGCATTTGACCTAATTTATAAGTTTTAGAATTGCATTTAGGGCAGTTATAATTTCTAATTTGATCGCTCATAGTAAATAATGTTTATTTATTAGTAGCAGAAAATTTAATTTTGTTACAAAACTCTTAATAGCAATGGAGTTTTTTTATGTAATTTTGTTTCTTAATTTTTTCATATAAAACGATGTCTGAAGAGAAAAAATCGCTCAATTTTTTAGAGCATATTATTGAAGAGGATTTAGCAAACGGAATGCCAAAAGAAAACTTACGTTTTCGTTTTCCGCCAGAGCCTAATGGTTATTTACACATTGGTCATACAAAAGCAATTGGTATTAGTTTTGGTTTGGGTGAAACTTATAATGCACCTGTAAACTTGCGTTTTGACGATACAAATCCTGCAAAAGAAGAACAAGAATATGTAGATGCTATTAAGAAAGATATTTCTTGGTTAGGATATACTTGGGCAAATGAATGTTATTCTTCAGACTATTTTCAGCAATTGTTCGACTGGGCAGTTTTGTTGATAAAAGATGGAAAAGCATATGTAGATTCTCAATCTTCTGAAGAAATGAGAACGCAAAAAGGTACGCCAACTAAGGTTGGTACAAATAGCCCTTTTAGAACACGTTCTGTTGAAGAAAACTTGGAATTATTTCAAGGAATGAAAGATGGAAAATTTAAAGAAGGAGAACATACTTTACGTGCTAAAATAGACATGGAAAGTCCTAATATGTTAATGAGAGATCCATTAATGTACAGAATTATGTACAAATCTCATCATAGAACTGGTACAGATTGGTGTATTTACCCAATGTACGATTGGACGCATGGAGAAAGTGATTATATTGAACAAATTTCGCATTCTTTATGTTCTTTAGAGTTTAAACCTCACAGAGAATTGTACAATTGGTTTAGAGATAATGTTGTTGATTACAGTAAAGCTGAATACCCAAATCCGCCAAAACAACGTGAATTTTCTAGATTGAATTTGAGTTACACAATTATGAGTAAACGTAAATTGTTAACTCTAGTAGAAAATGGTATTGTTTCTGGATGGGATGACCCAAGAATGCCTACAATTTCTGGTTTAAGAAGACGTGGTTACACACCAAATTCTATAAAAAGTTTTATTGAAACGGTAGGTGTTTCTAAGCGTGAGAATGTAATAGACGTGGCGCTTCTAGAATTTAAAATTCGTGAAGATTTAAACAAAACTGCTAAAAGAGTAATGGGTGTTTTAGACCCTGTTAAAGTAATTATAGATAATTATCCTGAAGAGCAAGAAGAAATGCTAACGGCAGATTATAACGATTATGAAGAAGGTTTTGGTACAAGAGAGGTTCCTTTTTCTAGAGAGATTTACATAGAGCGTGAAGATTTTAGAGAAGAAGCAAACAAAAAATTCTTCCGTTTAAAATTAGGAAAAGAAGTTCGTTTAAAAAATGCATATTTTATTACAGCTACAAGTTGTGAAAAAGATGAAAATGGAGAAATTACCGTTATTCACTGTACTTACGATCCATTAACAAAATCTGGAATGGATACAGAAGAAAGCAAACGTAAAGTAAAAGGTACTTTGCATTGGGTTTCTGTAAAACATGCTGTAAAAGCAGAAGTAAGAGCTTATGACAGGTTGTTTTTAGATGAAGCACCAGACTCTCATAAAGACAAAGATTTTATGGAATTTGTAAATCCTAATTCTTTAGAAGTAATTACTGCTTTTGTAGAACCTAGTCTACAAACTGCTAAAATAGGAGAACGTTTTCAGTTTCAACGAATGGGTTATTTTAATGTAGATGATGATTCTACTACAGACAATTTAGTGTTTAACAAAATTGTTGGTTTAAGAGATTCTTGGGCAAACAAATAAGCAATTTATATTAAGAATTAAAAGCATGAAAAAATTATTTTTTTTATCAATCTTTATTTTTACTCTTTCTTGTTCTAACAATAAAGAAATAAAGCAAGTTGCAGAAATTTCCTGCGGCCAATGTCAGTTTGAATTAGATTCTGAAGATGGTTGTAGTTTAGCTGTTAAAGTAGATGATAAAGCATATTTTGTAGATGGTTTTAATATTGATGATTTTGGAGATGCGCATGACAAGCATACAGGTTTTTGTGAAGTAATTAGAAAAGCAACAATTACTGGTGTTATAGAAAACAATAGGTTTAAAGCTAGTTCAATAAAATTAGTTGAATAATTTTTATTTGTTCATTCATTTTATAAAAACTAGATTGGCTCTTTAATAGACAAAATATACATAGAAATTAATCTTTAAAATTTAATTCTTAATGAAAACACTAAACAAAGTTTTAGAAGGCTTAATGTCTAGATATCAAAAGCGTGTGCCAGATGTATTAAAAATAACAGAGGCTTTAGTAGATCATAATCTTATAGAAAAGCAAGAAGATATAGAAAATGATCATATTGCATTTCGTACAATGGGAGTTGCTAATTTAGGTATTGCATCTTTCGAAAAAATATTTCTTCATTTTGGTTATACACCAGAAGATAAATACTTTTTTGAAAAAAAGAAACTTAATGCTCGTTGGTATAAACCGCCAAGTGACAAATATCCAAGAATTTTTATTAGCGAACTTAACGTTAATAGTTTTCCTGAAGAAATACAAGATATTATAAAATCGTATACAGATGAAGTAACCTCTGACCCTGTAGACAGTTTAAATTTAGATAACGGAGAAGAAGTAGATGCTTTTTTACATTCTGCCCTGTGGCGTGTACCAACTTTAGAAGATTATAATACTTTAATGGAGGTTAGTGAATATGCTGCATGGGTAATCTACAATAGATATTACTTAAACCATTATACAATTACAGTTGGTAGTTTAGCAAAAGGGTATAATACTTTAGAAGAATTTAATACTTTTTTAAATAGTATAAATGTAAAACTAAGTGATGCTGGTGGTTATATTAAAACTAGTAAAGACGGTTTATTGCTTCAAAGTGCCACAATATCACAATTATGTGAAGCTACATTTGCTAATGGAGTAACTAAAGAAATTGCTGGAAGTTATGTAGAATTTGCAGAAAGAAAAGTACTTCCAGAATTTAAACATTTACCTTTAGATAAAATAAAAAGAGAACATAAAAGAGAAGGTTTTGAAGCTGCAAATGCAGATAAAATTTTTGAAAGCACATTTACAAGTCAAATTAATAAAAAAGGTAGTAATTAAAAATTACTACCTTTTTTATTACCTGTTCATACAAGTTTGTATTTAGAAAATTATGGTGCAGGATTAGGAATATCTGCATGAACCGCTTCAATTTCCTTTAAAGTTTCCGCAGATAAATTAATATTTATAGAATTGATGTTTTCTTTTAACTGACTCATTTTTGTTGCTCCAATAATATTACTTGTTACAAATGGTAATTGATTTATAAAAGCTAAAGATAATTCAGATAAAGAAATTCCGTTTTTCTTAGCAATTGCATCATATCTTTTTACAGCTTCCAAAGAACCATCGCCCATATAACGTGCTATAAATCTAGGAAATAAGGTTCCTCTTGCTCCTTCAGGCAAATTACCGTCTAAATATTTACCAGATAAAACACCTTGTGCTAAAGGTGAGTATGCTAACAAACCAATGTTTTCTCTTAAAGAAACTTCGCTCATACCATATTCATAAGCTCTATGAATCATAGAATATGAATTCTGAATTGTAACTGGTCTAGCTAAATTATTTGCTTCAGCAGTTTGCAAATATTTCATAGTTCCCCAAGGTGTTTCATTAGAAAGACCAATAGTTTTTATAGTTCCATTTTTTACAAAACTATTAAGAGTTTCTAAAATTTCTAAATGATTTTCTGCTTCTTTAGAAGTTGTTTTAAATGGGTAATCTCTAGTTCCAAAACAATTTACACCTCTATCTGGCCAATGCAACTGATACAAATCTAAATAATCTGTCTTTAATCTTTTTAAACTTCCTTCTACAGCTTCTGTTATATTTTTTCTATTAAAACCACCAGTTCTAATGTGTTTTGTATAATCTCCACCACCAGCAATTTTACTTGCTAAAACAACTTTATTTCTATTTCCTGTTTTTTGAAACCAGTTTCCAATAATCCTTTCAGTTTCTGCATAAGTTTCTGGAGTTGCAGGAACAGGATACATTTCTGCTGTATCAAAAAAGTTTACACCTTGTTCTAAAGCGTAATCCATTTGCTCAAAAGCCTCTTCTTCTGTATTTTGTTTACCCCAAGTCATGGTTCCTAAACAAATTTTAGAGACTTTAATATCTGTATTTCCTAATTTTGTATATTTCATTTTATAGATATCTGTATGTTTATTAATTTAATCGTGTAGTTAATTAAAAACTAACAACGAATTTAAAACTTATTCATCTTTAAAACAAAAAGCGTGTAATTATAAAAATTACACGCTTTTTAAATTAAATATTATTTATCATTTATTTCAAAATAGCATCAATACCTGGTAAAGTTTTTCCTTCTAACATTTCTAACAAAGCACCACCACCTGTAGAAACGTAGCTTACTTTATCTGCAAAACCAAATTGTTTAACGGCTGCAACAGAATCTCCACCACCAACTAAAGAAAACGCTCCGTTTTTAGTTGCTTTATCTATAGAGTGTCCTAAAGCAATTGTACCAGCTGCGAAAGATTCCATTTCAAAAACACCTAAAGGTCCATTCCATAAAATTGTTTTACACTTATTTACAACAACATCAAAATTCTCTTGAGATTTTGGTCCAGCATCAACACCTTCCCAACCATCTGGAATTGCATTAATATCGCAAACTTGTTTATTTGCATCATTAGAAAAATCATCTGCAGCAACTACATCTACAGGAATATGAACCTCTACTCCTTTTGCTTCTGCTTGCTTTAAAATTTCTAAAGCCAATTCCATTTTATCATCTTCACAAATAGAATTTCCAATTTTTCCGCCTTTTGCTTTAATAAAGGTAAAACTCATACCACCACCAATAATTAGATGATCTACTTTGTCTAAAATATTTTCTATAACAGTAATTTTAGATGATACTTTTGCACCTCCTAAAATTGCTAAAACTGGTTTTTCAGAATTATTTAAAACCTTATCTATACTTTCTATTTCTCTTGCTAATAGGTTACCAAAACATTTATTTCCTTCAAAAAACTGAGCAATAATAGTTGTTGATGCATGTGCTCTATGGGCTGTACCAAAAGCATCATTAACATAAATATCTCCTAATTTAGATAACTTTTCTGCAAAAGCAACATCTCCTTTGGTTTCTTCGGCATAGAAACGTAAATTTTCTAATAAAAGAATTTCTCCTGCTTCTAAGTTAGCTACAGCTTCTTCAGCTTTTTCACCAACACAATCTTCTACAAACTTTACGTTACAACCAATAATATCTACAACAGATTTTACAATATGTCTTAAAGAAAATTCTTCTTGAAAACCTTTTGGACGACCTAAATGTGACATTAACACACAACTTCCTCCTTGTTCTAAAATATCTATAATAGTAGATTTTGCAGCCTGAATTCTTGTAGCATCTGTTACTTCAAATTTATCATTTAAAGGCACATTAAAATCTACGCGAATGATTGCTTTTTTATTTTCGAAATTAAAATCTTTTAGTGTTTTCATTATTGATTGTTTTTGTCAAAAATACCGAATTGTTTAGGTTTAATAAAATTGAAACCTAAAAAATTAAGATAACGTTTGCGTAGCTTCTAATAATTTTAAGGTTTATTTATTAAACTTATCTCTTAATTTATTTACAGGGCTTGTATCTCTATTTTTATATGCATGAATTGTACTACTTATAATTAATATACTAGCAGCTATGTAAGCTATTGTTTCTAAATTACTATTACTATTTGCTACACCAATTGCTATTAATGCCCAAGCGCCAACTAAAGCAAATTCTCTTAAATTTCTAGACCAAGTAACTATTAAATTTATAATTGTTGCAATAATTATTAAAATAATAGTCCATGTTACAGGTGATATTCCGAAACCAGACCACTTAATTTTAACTAGATATGAAGATACATTTGCAATACTTGCTACAGTTACCCAACCTGCATAAATTACAAACGGCCACCACAGAAAAAAGATAATTTGTATAGGCGCATCCCAAATTTGCATTCTGTTATTAACTACAATTTTTAATATTGAAAAAAGTAATAAGAAAATACAGATACAAGACAAACCAGTAAATTCATAAATCCAACAGAAAACCCAAGCTATATTTGCTAAACATGAAATTAAAAACCAAAAACCTATTTTATCAATAAAAGAATTATCCTTTACTTTTACAAAAAGACTTCTACCTTGGTAAATAACAAAACCAAACAATAATAAATATATAATTCCCCAAATAGAAAACGCATATCCTGCAGGTGTAAACAAAGTATTTAAGTCTTTAGAAACACTACCAATTGTTGTATTGTTCATAGCGCCAGTATTTGATAAATAATTTATAAATACCATAGCAATAAATACAACTCCGTTTACTATTTGTAATAATTTCTTCATTCTAATTTGCTGTTTTTAGAATATTAAAAATACAAAAAATCTAATTAAAAATTTAAGAAACACTTATATTTGCTTATGCTTTTCAACCAAATTATAGGTCAAGAACACATAAAAAACCATTTGCAAGTTTCTGCAGAAAATGGTAGAATTCCTCATGCACAATTATTTGTAGGTAAAGAAGGAAGTGGAACTTTACCAATGGCAATTGCTTATGCACAGTATTTATTGTGTAATTTTTCTGATAACGCAGATGCTTGTAACATAAAGTGCGAAAAATTACAACATCCAGATTTGCATTTTGCTTTTCCTGTTACTACTAATGATACAGTTAAAAAACACGCTGTTAGTAATCTGTTTTTAGAAGATTGGCGAGATTTTGTTAAAAACCAACCTTATGCAAGTTTATTTAATTGGCTACAACATATTGGTGTAGAAAATAAACAAGGTAATATTGGTGTAGATGAAGCAGAAGCTGTTGTTAAAAAATTACAATTAAAATCTTACGAAGGTGGTTTTAAAGTGATGATTATTTGGATGGCAGAAAAGATGAATATTGCTGCTGCAAATAAACTTTTAAAATTAATTGAAGAGCCACCAAATAAAACTGTTTTTATTTTAATAACAGAAAACGAAGAACAAATTATTAATACAATAAAGTCTCGTTGCCAAGCATTACATTTTCCTGTTTTAAGTGAAAACGATATTACAAAAGCTTTAATTGAGAAAGAATCTTGTTCTGAAAACGAAGCTGCAAAAATTGCACACCAAGCAGAAGGAAATTACAATAAAGCGTTACATTTATTACATAATGATTCTTCTGATTTAGTTTTTGAAGAATGGTTTATTGCTTGGATTAGAACTGCTTTTAAAGCAAAAGGAAATGCAGCTGTAGTGCAACAATTAATAGAATGGTCTGAAACTATTGCCAAAACAGGACGTGAAACTCAGAAACGTTTTTTAGAATACTGTTTACAATTCTTTAGACAAGCTTTACTGTTAAATTATAAATCTGAAAACTTAGTTTTTATGGAAACTAAAACAGGTTTTGATCTTTCTAAATTTGCACCTTTTGTACATGCAGGTAATATTTTAGAAATAGAGAAAGAACTAAATGATGCCATGTATCATATAGAAAGAAATGGTAATGCTAAAATTATTTTATTAGATTTATCTATGAAGTTAACTAGATTTTTGCATAAAAAAGAGGAAACTCTTTAATTAAACTACATTTCTTTTGTAACTTTTTTAGCAATATATAGATCTGCAATTGTAAGATTTTCTGGACAACTTTTAATTTGTTCAAAAACATCACCAGTTTTTACATACCCAGTTTTAATTACTTTAAAGTAAACCCCACAAAAAGTAGTATTCCAAAATTGTTTTACAATTTTCATATCATTAAAACGAACTCCTAATTTGTAACAAGGATCTCTTTGTAATGTTGCTTCTAAAATAGTTTCACCAACTTTAAAAGTATCGCCAACATGAACTTTAGTTTCATCTAAATTATCTATAGTTAAGTTTTCACCAAACATACCATGTTGCCAATCTAAATCTGGGTATTTATCTTTCCAAAAAGAATAATGACTTAAAGAATAACCATAAACTGCTTGTAAAATTCCACCATGATTTTCTCTGTCGGTAATCTCATCACCTGAAATATCTTCTGTATTTAGAAAAACAGGTTCATCAACAGAAAATTTAAAAATACCAGTAGTAACCAACGTTCCTTTCCAATCAATTTCTCTTCTTTCACCTAAGTTTGTTGAAACAATTTTCATGTTATTACTTTTTAAATTTTTCTAAAGCTTTTTTTGTAAAATCAGACAAAACTAATTGTCCAGAAACTGCTGCTCTTTCTGCTAGTAAATTACTCCAATTTTCGGTTCCTTTCCACAATGCTTTTTTCATTTCTAATAAAGCAACAGGATTATAAGAAGCTAATTTATTTGAAAGTAAATCTATTTCTTCATCTAAATCTTTAGCATTTTCAAAAACCTTTGCATACAATCCTTTTTCTTTTGCCCAATAAGCATTTTTCCAATTGGTTGCATCTAAAGTAAGTTCTGCAGTACCAGAGATTCCTATTTTTCTAGAAACTGCAGGTTCTATTACAAACGGGCCAATACCAATAGTAAATTCAGATAATTTAATAGCCGCATTTTCTGTTGCTAAAACATAATCGCAAGCTGCAGCTAAACCAACACCACCACCAACTGTTTTACCTTGAATTCTACCAATAATTAATTTACCACAGGTTCTCATGGCATTTATAACATTTGCAAAACCAGAGAAAAATTGTTGTCCTTCTTCTAAGTTAGAAATAGCAACCAACTCGTCAAAAGAGGCTCCAGCACAAAATGCTTTTTCTCCTTCAGATTTTAAGATAATTACAGAAACTTCTTCATTATTTCCAACAGAAATTAACTCTTTAGTTAATCTTTCTAACAATTCACTTGGAAAAGAATTACTTGCAGGATGCCCAAACTCTATTGTTGCAATGTTGTTTTGAATATTGGTGTATAAACTTCCGTTTTGTCTTGTAGTTGTCATTATCTTAATTTTAAGTAAAAATAAGATTTTAATATTTAATTTTTAGAGTAGGAATCTCTTCAATATGCAAAAAACATAGAAAATATTCTAATTTATTTGTTTTGTAGCAAGAGGAATAAACTTTTTTCTAAACTTAAAAATTAACGGCAAACCTCTGGCAATTATCCAAGCTGTAAAGGCTATCCAGATTGCAACTAATTTATAGTCTAAATAATCGAAAATTAAAAGTGTAGGAATAAATACTAAGCTTGTTGCCAAAATTAAAAGGTTTCTTAAATATTTCATTTCTCCCATACCTTTAAACATTCCATCAAAAATAAAAGTAATTGCGTTTAATGGCTGTGTTATTAAAACAATCCAAAAAACGGTGTAAAATTGTTCTAATACAATAGTTTCTTTCGTAAATATTCTTCCAATAAAATCATAAAAAACAAAACCTAAAACACCAATTATTGTACCTATTATAATTCCGTATTTAAATAATTTATTACTTAAACTCACAAGAGTTTTATAGTCTTTTGCACCTAATAATTTACCTGATAAAATATTACCAGCACTAGAGTAACCATCTATCATAAAAGCACCTAATAACCATAAATTTAAACTAATTGTATAGGCAGCAATATATTCTTTACCATAATCTGTTGCGTACGAAGTTGCAAAGTAAAGTGCAATATTTAAAGCAATTGTTCTAATAAAAAGGTTACCAATCATGCTTAATAATCTTGGTATTTCTGCATGAAAAGGAAAACTTATTTTTAATGAAATAGATGTTTTCTTCAATAATAAAAATAAAGAAATAGCTGCCATAGATATTTGGGCAATTACACTAGCGTAAGCTGCTCCTTCAATATTCATTGCAGGCACAAACCCCTCAATACCATACACCAAAATAATGTCTAAAATAATATTTAAAGATGCACCAATAATGGCAATTATCATTGGGTAAAAAGTATTTTGCAAACCTCTAAAAGTTCCGAAAACAGCAAATACAAAAAGTGCAAATGGAAAACCAAAAATCCTAATATTAAAATAAGTAATACAATATTCTAATATTTGATCTGAAGCATTATAAAACTCAAAAATTTGTCTAGAAAAAGGATAAGAAATAGCTAAAACAACAAAACTTCCAAGTACCACAATTGCAATTGCTTGCGCTGGCAACTCTTTTACTTCATCTAATTTATTTGCACCAACGTATTGAGAAATTATAGAAGAAATAGCACTTCTAATTTGGCCAAAGACCCAAACCAACATAGAAATAAAAGCACCAACAATACCAACTGCCGCTAAACTTTCTGTTGCATTTGCATCTATATTACCTATAATTGCAGTATCTGTAATAGATAAAACAGGTTCTGCAATACCTGCAATTAAAGCAGGAATTGCTAATTTATTTATATTTTTAAAACTAATATTTGTCTTCAAAAAAGCTTGTTTTTGCAAATGTACATATCTAAAAAATGTAAAAAGAACAGATTCCCTTAAAATTAACTAACTTTGCACTGTTATAAAATTACCATTATGAAAAATATTTTAGTACCAATAGGATCTACAGAAAGCGCTCAAAAAACATTACAATATGCAATTGATTTTGCTTCAGAAATAAACGCTAAAGTCTTTGTTTTTAGAGCTTATAGTTCGCAAACAAAAGCAGGAACTATGATAAATGTTGATGCTATTATAGAAAGGGAGACTAGTTTGTATCTTAGAACAATGGTAAGTGCTTGTGACATAAAAAATGTAGAAATTAAATTAATTTCTGCTAAAGGTAGTGTTGTAGATAGTGTAAAAGCTATAGACCAAGAGTTAGGAATAGATCTAGTAATTGTTGGTACAAAAAGTAACTCTATTAAAGAAGGCCTTTTCTTAGGAAGAACTGCTGGTAAATTAGTAAAACAAGCAGATATAGCAATTTTAGCAGTGCCAGAAGGTTATAAGTTTCAACCGATTTCTAGTGTTTTAATGGCTTTTAAATCTGGTATTGTAAAAAGTAAAACAGCTGTAAAGCCTTTAAACTTTATAATAGATAAATTTAAGGCTGAAGTTAATTTATTACTTGTTAAAACACCTAAATACAAAGAAGAAGATTTAATTTTACATAAAAGCTTAAAAGATCTTCAAACTACATTAACTGTTACAGAAAACGCAACAACTTTTCAAGGAGTTTTAGAACATATAAAAACACACAACCCAGATATGTTATGCGTTTTTACACGTAAAAGAGGTTTCTTTAAAAAACTTTGGGAAAAGAATACTATTCTAAAAGAAGAATTTTATTCTAACGTACCTTTATTAGTTTTAAAAGGAAAATCTTAATATCTTAAGTCTGCAGGTTCTATAAAATCTATTTCAGGATTATAAATTTCTTTAATATAAATTTTAAGTTCTTCTATAAACTCGTCTAGTTTTTCTTGAGTAATATTTGTTTCTGGCTTTTTTCTTGGTAGCGCAAAATCTATTGGTAAAAAGCCACTATTTAAGTTTTTAAACGAAAATATTCCAGCTTCTAAAGGTTTAGAGAAATTGTAATTTTTGCTCTTTGTATATAAATATGCATAGAGTAAAACTTGTATTGCTTTTAAATGTTTCTCATCTCTTAAAGCATTAAATTCTGGTACGCGTAAATTGCCACCAGTTACCATACCTGTTTTATAATCTATAATTCTTAAAACACCATTTAATTCATCTACTCTATCTACTTGCCCGTGTAATTTTATAGGAAAATCAATGCCTTCAATTATAATTTCTGCAGATAAATTTTCTTCGGTAGCAATAATTTTAAGTTTGTTTTTCTCATTTTTTACCAATTCTTTTTCTTTTGATAAGAAATTAGAGACAAATCTATTGGCAACTTCAAAAATTAAACGATTTTTTCCTTTAGTTAAATCTCCATTTTTAAATTGAAGTTCAAAATGTTTTACTACTAGATCTTTAGATTCTTTTTCCATATTAGAAACATCTTCTACAGATAAAAAACTACCAACAAATGGTTGATATAATTCGTCTAAAGCTTCATGCACAACAGTTCCTAAAGTATTAAATGCTACTGTTTCTTCAACATCATCAAACTCTTTAATTTTTAAAATTTTTTGTTTGTAAAATGAAACAGGATTGTATAAATAATTGGTTAATGCAGAAGGCGAAATTCCTTTTTCTGCCAATTCTTTTAACCGTACAAAAGTAACTTCGTTTTTTCTTACTTCTTTTAATTCTTTTTTATTCGCAATTACTTTTGGTGAAATATTTTTCTGAATAATATCGTCACGCATCATTTCTAATTGAGTTACAAATCTACTTTTTTCTCCACTTCCAAACACATCATGTTCTGTATTATAAAGTATAAAAACATTTTTTGCTCTTTGTAATAATCTAAAGAAATGATAAGAAAATATAGCATCTTTTTCTCTATACGTTGGCAAGCCAAAAGCCAATTTAACATCAAAAGGAATAAATGTATTCTGTTGAGAACTTGCTGGTAAAACACCTTCATTGGTAGATGTTAAAATTATGTTTTCAAAATCTAAAACACGTGTTTCTAACATTCCCATTAATTGCAAACCTCTTAAGGCTTCTCCTTGAAAGGATAGAGTTTCTGAGCCTATTAACTGCTTAAAAAACAAAGACAATGTTTTTAAATCTGTAAAATATTCAAACTCTATTTGCAATGTTTTTAATTGTGTAAAAGCAGTATAAAAACGAAATAAGTATTCCTTTTCTAAATCTGTTACGTCTTCTTTTAGAAGGTTAATTAAGTTTAAAATTCTATCTAAGAATTCGTTAATATTTGTATAAGAACTAAATATTGAAGTGATAACTTTTTGTACATCTTCACTAGCACTATTTAATATATTTTCTATCTGCGTTTTAGTAATAAATATATGATTCTCTCTCCCTATTTCTTCTGTAAAATCGTCTACCAACGAAACTTTGTTTTTAGACAATAACTTATAAATAGATTGGTGTTTTAGAAAACGAACAACATCTTTATGATAAAATTCATTAACAATTGTTTTTTGCAATTTTTCTTGCGAAACAAACAATTGAAAAACAGAAAATAATAAACTTGTAGTAGGAATATCTTTTAACGGATACCCCATAGTAATGTTTATTGCATTAATATTTTTGGGTAAAGAATTTAAGGTAATTGGCAACAACGTTTCATCTGCTAAAATTAATGCTGTGTTTTTAAAATCTGTAAATTTCTCTAAAATTTCTCCTGCATATTTTATCTGTGTCGTGTTTTTAGAAGCACCAATAACTTCTATATTTTTAGGTTTAGAAAACGAATTACTAAGTGTTTTTAATGCGTTCTTTTCATAATATTTCCATTCCTTTTTATACTTTCTAATAAAGGTTCCTGCTTGGTGATTCGATTTAAAAAAAGCTTCATCTAAATCCCAATAGATATCTGCATTATTGGTTTCTAACACTTTCTGAAACAAGAATTCTTCTGCTTTATTTAATGCGTTAAAGCCTATAAAAACGAACTTTTTATTGTTATTTTTTTCAATATAAGCATCTATATTGTTACATGCTTCTCTATACATTAAGCCCTGATAACCTATTTTTCTTTCTAATAGAAATTTATACAAAGGCGGATAAAAGTTATTTAACTTTTCTAAGAATGAATAATGATCTTTCATAAATTCTGTTTCCTGAAAAGTACCGGTTACAGACCATTTTTTTAAACGCTGAATATCTCTTATGTAAACAAAAATCTCATTTGTATCTACCAAATGTTGGTCTATCTCATTAAAATCTTGCAAAACAGTAAATGCCCAAGAAGAAAAAGTATCAAAAGAATCTGGTTCTTTTTCTAAACCTTTATAAATAGTATAAAAATGAAATAACAATTGAATGCTATCTGCCTTTTCTATGCCAGATACTTGTTGTATAAACTGTTCTATATTTAAAGTTTCTGGCAAAAAACCAACAGAAATTTTATCTTTTAAAGTTTGCTTTAAAAATACTTTGGCTCTTTGAGACGGCAATATAAACACCACATCTTCAAAGGATTTTGTTGTTTTTAAAATTGCGTCTAAAGTTTCTGAAATAAAGGATTGCATAGAATTTTTGGTATTCAATTGGGATTTCTAAATTACAAAAACTTACTTTTATACTTGTAACATCTTATAAATTAATTTTAATGAAAAACGAATTAAAAATAGTTGGTATTCAGGCAGATTTAGTTTGGGAAAATCCTGAAAAAAATATTGCTTTTTTTGAAGAAAAAATAAATGATCTAAGTACAGATGTAGACTTAATTGTTTTGCCAGAAATGTTTACTTCTGGTTTTACTATGAAACCAGAAAATGTTGCTGAAAAAATGAACGGTTTTTCTATTTCTTGGATGCAAAAACTAGCAAAAGAAAAACAAATGGCAATTTGTGGAAGTTTAGTAATTTCTGAAAATGGAAAATTCTACAATCGTTTTGTTTTTGTAGATGAAAATGGAACTATAGAAACTTATGACAAAAGACACTCTTTTACTTTGGCTGGTGAAGACAAAGTTTACACTTCTGGTACTAAACAGTTAATTATACACTACAAAGGCTGGAAAATTTGTCCGTTAATTTGTTACGATTTACGTTTTCCTGTTTGGGCTAGAAACACCAATAATTACGATCTTTTAATTTATATGGCAAATTGGCCTATTGCAAGAGTAAAAGCTTGGGATACGCTTTTAAAAGCGCGTTCAATTGAAAACATGAGTTATGTAATTGGGGTTAACAGAACAGGTAAAGATGCAAACAACTATGAGTATTCTGGTAATTCTTTAATTATAGATTATTTAGGTGAAGAACTTTCTAATCTTTCTAAGAATGAAGTTGGTATTGTAACTTCTGTAATTTATAAAGACAAACAAGATTTTGTTAGAAATAAACTAGGTTTTTTAAATGATAAAGATTCTTTTTCTATAGATTACTAAGCATAAAAAAACCTTCGATAAATAATTATTGAAGGTTTTTTTATTTATAATTGCTAGCAAAAATGCTTAGCCCTGATTGAAGTGACATCCTTTTTGTTTTTCACAAAAAGATATAACGGAAAGCAGGAAATAGCTTCTTATAACTTTAAGCTGGTAACATCCATTTAAAGTTAAACTTTGTATCTGGAATTACAATTCTTTCTGTAATTCTGTACATTCTGTCTGGTAGCTTCATTAAATAATCTCTTGCTTTTTCTGCTTCTGGTGTAAGATTTGTAATCTTATCTATTTCCCAAGCGTTGTTTAGCTTTTTAATAATGTCTACATAATCGAAACCTGTATAAACACCTACTCTTTGGGCTACAGAAGAAAAATCGTCAAACAAACTTCCTTTTGCTCCAAAAGATTCTCTTAAGTGCATTGCAGGCATAACAATTTTATATTTCATCATGTGTTGGAAAGCCAACATCATTTCACTAGGGTCTATTTTAAAAATTTCTCTTACAAATTCTGTGTATGCTTGGTGATGACGCATTTCGTCTCCTGCAATAATTTTAGACATTTTAGCTAAAGCTTTATGTCCTTTTTTACGTGCAATTTTAGCAACATTGTTATGAGAAACGTAGGTTGCTAATTCTTGAAAACTTGTATACACAAAGTTTTTATACGGGTCTGTAGAAGTACCAATATCAAAACCATCTGAGATTAGGTGTTGTGTTGTAATTTCTACTTCACGCATGTTTACACGTCCAGATAAATACAAGTATTTATTTAAAACGTCTCCATGTCTGTTTTCTTCTGCCGTCCAAGTTCTTACCCATTTTGCCCAAGAATTATCTGGATCTTGAGAAACACCATCTAGGTCTAATAACCAAGATTCATAAGTTGGCAAAGCTTCTTCTGTAATAGTATCTCCTACTAAAACTACCCAAAAATCGTCATGTAATTCTTTAGAAAGTTCTCTAATTTCTTCTATTTCTGTTATAAAAGAATCGCTTTGAGAGTTTGGAAGAAAATCTGTGGGTTGCCATATTTTTTCTGCAGGAATTAAGTATTTGTCCATAAAACGGTCCATACTTTTTTCTAGCGTTAGCATTACTTCTTTTCTAATATTATATATAGACATAAATTTCTATTTTATATGTTCTTTAATTACTTTTTCTGTTTTTTCTAATAACTCTTCAAAAGGTAAAGAATTTATTTTAATTGGCTCGTGTGTTGTAATTGTAATAGGACTTCCTAATCCTAAAGGAAACTTGCCATATTTAAATACTTTCCAGGAGTTATTAATTGTTAAAGGTACAACATAGCCTTCTTTATTAAACTTTGTTATTACTTTTAATCCGTTAGAAGCAAACTTTTTTGGAATTCCGTTTCTACTTCTTGTTCCTTCTGGAAAAATAATTGCTCCCCAGTTATTCTCTTTAATTCTTTTAGAAAAATTCATTAACTCGCTAATTGCTTGTTTTGCATCTTTTCTATTAATTAATGCTGCACCACCATGTTTTAAATTATAAGATACACTTGGTATGCCTTTACCTAATTCTATCTTAGCTACAAATTTAGGAAACTGTTTTCTAAAAAACCACCCTAAAGGAGCGACATCGAATGTAGATTGATGATTGGAAACAAATATAACAGAGGTATTTTCTGGTATTTTATGTTCATTAATTAAACGAACTGGTACACCTAAAATTAGCATAGATTTTACCAAACAAAAATTTAAAGCATCTACTACTTTTCCATGTGCTTTTTGTCCGAAAATATTATAACTTAACCATTGAAATGGATGGAAAATGATTAAAATTAAAAAGAATGCCAATATAAAAATTGGTGATATTATATAACTTAGAATTTTCACTGTATTATTTCTTTAAAGTATTTAAAGTATTGGTTTTATAATAAAAGTAATTTTACAACTACTAAAACCAATTGCTCCAAGGAATTCTAGAAAGTATTAATAACAATGCTATTCCGTAAAAAATAACAAATGTTTTAAATTTTGCTGCATCTTCTGTTTTCTTCTTATGTTTAGACCAACCAATAGTAATAAAAACTATTGCTAAAATCATCATTATTGGATGTTCTACAGCTAATAGTCTAATTTCTTTAGTTTTCATTACTGTAGCAGTATCTGTGGTTAATAATTCAAACCAAGGCGACATAAAATACCAAACTAAACCTATTAATAATTGTATATGAGATACAATTAATGCAAACAAACCAATGCGTAAATCTTTGTCTGTAAATTGTTTTTTCTGAGTTAAGCCAATAATAGCATTTACTACTGCAAATATTAATATTGCAAGTACTAGATAAGCCCAATAAGAATGTACATCTTTCATAATAGTAATAAGTTTTTTTAGTTCTTACAAAGTTACTAATTTTTAAGCATAAAAAAACCACCTCTATAGAGGTGGTTTTAAAATTTTAAACAGATAAGGATTATTGTTTTACAAAAACGCCTCCTGTTTTAATAAGATTCATTGTACGGTTAACAGTTGAACCATCATATACCACATAAGTAAGTGAGTATTTTTGACCTTCTTCAGCTGTAGGATTAACATCATTTAATAAAGCATTAAAAGCTTCTAAAAGCATATCATCATTCCAATAGTTACCACTACTACTTCTTACATCAAAACTTTTAAAGAAACCTAAGTTATCTGCTGGTCCTGGGTAAATTGTAATAAATGCATTAGAAATAAATGCTACATCAGCAGCAGATAATGTTCTTTTAATAGTATTATCAGGTACCCATTTATCACCATCGTGACCTAATTGGATTGACTGATCGATTACATTATTATATTTAGCCCAATTAGAACCATCATATATAAAGAATGCTACATAGCTTTTTACAACTCTAGCACTACTATCATATAATTTGTACATTACTCCTTGAATGTCTCCGTTTTGTGGTAATAAAGAAGCTTGTTTAGTGTTTAAGAATAAAGGAATTTTTACAAATGCTTCATCTTCATTAGAAAACTGAGCTCTACCTTCTCCTAATGCAGTATATTCATCATCAGAAATACCAATAGACATTTCCCAAGTACCATCATTATTGATAAAACCATTATTTAAAGTACGAGTAGAACCATCGTAATAATCATAAATTAAATCTACTAATAATCTATCTTCTGCAGTTGGGTATTTAGTATCTAAAAACTCAGTAATTTGATCTAAACTAGAAAAATTTGGAAATCTTAAACCTTGAGCTGTGTAATCTGCTGCAGTTACTGTATAATTTACAAAACTTTTCTCATCGTTCTTTTTATTATACAATTTATATGTTACAAGTGCAGTTGAAGCTTTACTAATTTCTCCATTTGGTAAATATGTAACTCCTAATTGAGGATATTTACTTGATAAAAAACCAGGTAATTCTGCTTTTGCATCTTCTTCAGAACTAAAGTTTCCAAAACTTAAACCTAAAGCATCATAATCGTCATCTGTTAAAGTAATAATAAGATCATCTACTAAAGCATCATTAGCTGTTAGTGCATCTACTTGTTCATTTACATCTTCAAGCGGATTACATGAAGTAAATACGAACGCTGTTATCGCGAATAAATAAAATATTTTTTTCATTTTTATATAAATTTAAAAATTAATTTTTGCTCCAACACTAAATGTTCTACCTGCACCATAATAAACTTGTGCTTCTGCAGCTGTTGAAGTTCCTCTATCTTGAGCATCTGAAATATAAACTGTATCAAATACATTGTTTACTCTTGCTATAATTGAAGCATCAAAACTTCCAAAGTTGAATTTGTGTCTGATTGCAGTGTCTACTAATGTAAAAGAAGGAACTTTCCATGCATCTGGTGCACCAAGTGTACCTCTATCACTAGGATCGAAATCAGAATATAAGTCTGCAAAATAATTTGCATCAATAGTAAATGTAGTTTCTGGTGTTAATTTATAGCTAGTACCTAAAGCAAATGTAGTTTGTGCAGCATCACCAACATGTAAATCTTTTATAAATAAATCTACTTCATCAACTTCTTCTTGAGCATCGTTAAAGATTTTAACGTTTTCTACGTTACTTCCCCATCTCCAGTCTCCTAAAGAAGCCATACCAGTAATATTTAATTTATCTGTAGCTCTATAAACAAAATCTAATTCAACCCCTTGGTGAACAGCATTTACTCCTAAGATGTTAGCCGTTGCATTAGTACCATCTGGTTGTTGAAAACTAGCAGTTTCTGTTCTATCTTTCCACTCAGTTCTATAAACATTTAAATTTGCTGTAAATTTCTCTGCTCTAAAAGTATAACCAAGTTCATAACTTGTAATTTTCTGATTTGGAGCATCTTCATTCGTATCTGTATTACTTGTAAAACTTGTAAAAATAGCATTAAAGTAAGGAGCTCTTTCAAAATAACCTAAGTTAGCAAAAATACCATGATTTTCATTTAAGTTATAGTTTACACCACCTTTAGTACCAAATCCTACAAAGTTAAACTTCTCTGAAGTTTGTTCTGGATCTGAGTCTAAATAGTTGAAACGGTCTACTCTTTGATAAGAAGTATTAGAAACGTTAGCTGAGATAAATCCACTAAGATCATCTTTAGAATACTCTAATTGAGCAAAGCCACCAATCCAGCCAACTTTACCGTCATTATCATATGCTATTTTATCACCAACTTGTGTTTGATTATTTGGGTTATTTAAATTAGAATCATCTAAATAATATTGTCCTCCTAATAAATCTGTAACTTCTGTAAAGTGAATTCCTTTATAACCTCTAACATCTAATCCTGTTAAAAAAGTTAACTCATCAGATACATCGGTTTTCAAAGTAGATAAAACACCATACCAAATATGATCATTTCTTGAAGCTCTTAATATAGATTCAGAACCATTAGTTCCTAAAGCAATATTTTCATCTACAATTTTATCGAAGTTAATTGTTCCTAAAGTACCTACTCTGTAATCTGAGTTATCGAAGCCAAATTTGTTAACTCCTCTATAACCACCACCACCACCAGAACCAACAGATACATAAGCAGCTGTAGATACGAAAGTTTTATCACTTACATTCCAATAATGATTTAAAGAAATTTGTGGTTTATGGTAAAAGTTATCCTCAGAATTTACTTTTTGACCTTGTTTATAACCCCAATCAGAGTTATATTTTCTTCCTCTATCACTTTCTCTAAAAGTAGAAATTAAGTGTCTGTTTTGTCTTTGACCGTGTTGTTGTTTTGCTCCAAAAGCTGTTAATGATAATTTGTGTTCATCATTAAATTCTTTTGTTATGTTTACAAAATAATTAAAACCTGTAAATTCAGTACCATCTACATATCCTCTACCTTCAGTTTTAGAAGCAGATACAGAAACGGCAACACCGTTATCCATTAATCCTGTAGAGTAAGTAAAACCAAATTTATTGTAACCATCATTTGCTATAGAATAAGCAATATTTCCACCTTCTTCAACATCTGAAGTTTTAGTTAAAATATTAATTGTACCTCCAATAGAAGGCACTGCTACTTTAGAAGCACCTAAACCTCTTTGAACTTGCATTGCAGAAGTAACATCTCCTAAACCAGCCCAGTTAGACCAATATACTCTACCGTTTTCCATATCATTAACAGGAACTCCGTTAATCATTACAGCAACGTTTTCAGAATTAAAACCACGTAAGTTAATTCTACCATCTCCATATCCACCACCAGATTTAGTAGCATATACACCAGGTGTAGATTTTAAAATTTCAGGAAATTCTTGTGTTCCTAATTTTAACTCAATTTCTGCAGCCTTAACTGTAGATACAGCAACCGGAGTCTTTCTATCAATTGCAAAAGAATTTGATACCACAACAATTTCATCTAAAGAACCTGCATCCTCTGCTAATTTAACAGTTAAACTGTTATTTGAAGAAGAGAAATTTGCTTCTTTACTTTTGTAACCAATAAAAGAAACTACTAAAACACCAGAATTAGATTTTGCTTGTAAAGTAAATTTACCGTTAAAGTCTGTTGATGTTCCGTTTGTTGTTCCTTTTACTAGAACACTTGCTCCTGGTAATGGTTGATTGGTTTCATCGACAATCGTACCAGTAATTTTAGTTTGTCCTAAAACTGTAGCTGTTGCAAAAAACAGTGCTACAAATAATAAGTTTTTAAAATTTTTCATTGTTTAATTTTATGTTATTAAATGTTCTGCAAAATTCTCTCTTTTACAGAGTTCTAAAGTTAATTTAATGTTAAGCTTTAACAAAAAATTAAGAACCCTAAATTTAGAAAAAAATATTGTTATTACTTAAAAATCAAACAAATAAATAAAAAAAATACTATTAACTAATTACAAAGAATTAATTAATAGTATAAACTATTAGTCTTATTAGTACTAATTTACTGCTTATTCAATAATTTTTTTGCGAGCTCTTTTCCTAACTCTACACCAAATTGGTCATAACTATAAATATTCCATAAAATTCCTTGAGTGTAAATTTTATGTTCATATAATGCTATTAATTTTCCTAAAGATTTAGGCGTTAGTTTATCAAACAAAATTGCATTACTTGGTCTATTTCCTTCAAAAACTTTAAATGGCAATAATGATGCTATTTTATCTTCATTTCCAGAAAATTTTAATTCTAAATGAACTTCTTCTTTTGTTTTACCAAAAGCTAACGCTTCTATTTGACCATAAAAGTTAGCCATTAATTTTTTATGATGATCTGTTAAACCATATAAAGACTCTTTGTAACCAATAAAATCTGCAGGAATTAACTTTGTACCTTGGTGTACTAATTGCATAAATGCATGCTGCATATTTGTACCTGTACTTCCCCAGACAATTGTACCTGTTTGGTAATCTATTTTGTCTCCGTTTCTATCTACACCTTTACCATTACTTTCCATAATAGCTTGTTGTAAGTAATCTGGAAGTTTCTTTAAATATTGAGAATAAGGTAAAACAGCTTCTGTTTCTGCTTCATAAAAATTATTATACCAAATACTTAACAATGCTAAAATAACAGGTATGTTATTTTCGAAATCTGTATTTCTGTAATGCAAATCCATTTCTTCTGCACCGTCTAACAATGCTCTATAATTATCGAAACCTACTGATAAACTTATAGACAAACCAACTGCAGACCAAAGAGAAAAACGACCACCAACCCAGTTCCACATTGGAAAAACATTTGCTTTATCTATTCCGAAGTTATCTACAGCTTCTAAATTTGTTGAAACCGCCACAAAATGTTTTGGAATATCAAAAATTGTTGCAGATTTTAAAAACCAATTTTTAAGTGTTTCTGCATTTGTAATGGTTTCTTGCGTTGTAAATGTTTTTGACACAATTACAAACAACGTTGTTTCTGGATTTAATTTTTTAATGATTTCAGAAACATGGTCTCCATCTATATTAGATACAAAATGTGTTGTTAATTGATTTTTATAATATTGAAGAGATTCTACAACCATATCTGGCCCTAAGTCTGAACCACCAATACCAATATTTACAATATCTGTAATAGATTTACCAGTATACCCTTTCCATTTACCAGAAATAACTTTATTACTAAAACTTCTAATTTTTCTTAAAGCAGCTTGTATTTGTGGCTTAATATTTTTACCGTTTACCAAAACCGGCTCTTCAGAATTGCTTCTTAAAGCTGTATGTAAAACTTCTCTACCTTCTGTTACATTTATTATTTCTCCAGAAAATTGCTTTTCTATAGCATCTTTTAAATCAACCTCATTAGCCAATTCTACCAATAAAGAAATAGTTTCTTCTGTAATTCTATTTTTTGAAAAATCTACAGATAAATCATCTAATTCTAAAGAAAAATTCTCTTTTCTATTGATGTCTTTACACAAGTTTTTAATATTAATGTCTTTATTATTATTAAAATGATTGGTAAGTTTTTCCCAAGCTTGTGTTTTGGTTGGATTGATGTTTTTTAAAGCCATTTTATTAGTTTTGTGCTATTACTGTAGGTTCTTTTATTTCTGGTATATTATTATCTAGTTGGTTTTTTAGAAGATACATAAATTCTAAAAACCTAGGTTTTAAACTTTCTTTTAATGGTTCTGCTTCTGGAAGTTTTGTTTTAGGATTTAATGGATCTACTTCTCTACCATTTTTCCAAAACCTATAGCATACATGGTTACCAGAACTACTACCTGTAGAACCAACATATCCTATAATATCTCCTTGCTTCACAAAATCTCCTACTTTTACATTTCTCTTACTCATGTGTAAATACTTGGTAGTATAAGTACCATTATGCCTAACAGCTACATAAATACCATTACCACCTTTTCTTCTAGACTCTACAACTGTACCATTTGCTGTAGACATTATAGGTGTACCATTACGTGCAGCAAAATCTGTACCTCTGTGTGGTTTTACTTTATAGTTATAATGTGCAATTCTTCTTTTTAAATTATATCTTGATGAAATTCTGTATTGAAATTTAATGGGACTTTTTAAGAATTGACTTCTTAACATGTTCCCTTTTTCGTCATAATATTCTGAAATACCTGTTACTGTATCTGCAACAAATCTAAATGCATATAAATCTTGATTATTATGTTTAAAAAGAGCAGATTTAATATCGCCATAACCAGCAAAAAGACTATCGTTTATATATTTTTCTTCAAAAACAAGTTTAAAAGAATCTCCTTTTTGAAGTTTATAGAAATCTAATGTCCAAGCATAAATATCTGCTACAGAATATGTTAAATTTGCAGATAAATGCAAACTGTCCATTGCATTAGATAAATTAGAATAAATTTTGCCTTCTACAATTTTTTCTACTGTTTTTATTGGCTGTAAATAGGTATGAGCTTTAGTTATAGAATCTTTAAAATCTACCACTGTAGCTCTAATTTTATCATTTTTATAAATAAAAACTTTAGCCTCTTCTAAAGAGTCTTTGCTAGACAAAATCATGTATGGTTTACCTGCTCTTACTCTTCTAACATCAAAAACATCTTTTATTGTACCTGCTATTTCATTAATTTTAGGGTAACCAACATGGTGTCTATCTAAAATTTCACCAAAACTTTCTCCACTTTTTATAGTATCTAAAATTACTTTATAGTCTTCTATTTTGTAACCGTATTTATAAACTGGTTTTGGTACTGGTTTTGTGGAAATTTCTTTTTTAATTTCTTCGTTTTTACACGCAGAAATTGCAAATAATAATATAAAGAGGTATCGTAATTTTTTCAAGAAAAGGGAGTGATTAAATTAAACACCCAAAAGTACAAATAAAATTGATTTATTTTAATTGAAAACAAGGAAGTTCCTATAACGGTTTCGTTAAAGTTTTAATAATTTGTATTTAAATACAGTTAACTCTTTTTAAAGTCGTTAGCTAAACCTTTGTAAGCTTCTAACTCTGCTCTTAAAGAACCTACAGATAAATCTGCTTTCATTTTAATTGGTATTTTATTAGCATCATCTGTAATCCAAATTGTTACACTTTCTTGTGCTTTAAAAATTCTACCAGATTGTACCAAAGGTCTAAATATTAAAGAATTTACTTTTCCGAATTTTGTTTTTAAAACTTCTCTTCCTAAAAAACGAAGTTTAAAAGGATATACTTGAGAATCCATAAACATATCTATTGCAATTTCATCTCCTTTCTTCATGTCTTTTACGTCTTGATTTCTTAAATAATAAAAAGACGAAAGCATGTCTTGAACATTTAAAAAAGAAACTGTTGTGTCTTTTTGTTCTTCAAAATCTTGAATGTAAGCTTTATTAGAATTATAATCGAAACTTGTAATTCTATGTTTTTTATAACCTCCTTCATCAATTTTTCTCTTAAAAACATAAGGCTTTACATCTTCTTTATCAAAATAGCTTTCATAAACATCGTCTACTTTAAAAAACCACTTAATCATTCCAGAAGTCCAACCAGAACCTTTAGTATAAAAAACGTTCTTGCCATTTAACTCAGTTTCTTTAACTTCTAAAACTGCAGTTCCAGCTCTTAAAAAACCACTGTAACTCATTTTATAACGCAACCATTCTCCACTTTTAAAAGCTTCTTTTTTTTCTTGCGAAAAAGAAGTTTGTGATAGAATTAGAGTAAATATTATTAGAATGTATTTTTTCATAGTTATCAAACTTATAAAAAAGTATTGACAATTACCGTTCCAAAAAAGAAAAAAGTCATTTACTAATAATTTGTAAATGACTTTTTAACGATTTCTTTAAGTTCTTGTAATCAAAAGAATAAGGTAATATTCCTTAAAATGTTCCCCAATTCTTTAATTCTTCTTCGCTCCATAAATAAGGATAAAAAATTCTTCGTTGGTATTTTGGATGCATGTATTTACGCCAACTACTTCCGCCAGTTGCTTCTAAATCTTTCTCTTTTCCTCCTAAATATTTACCTGCAGCATTATAATGTGCCATTACCCATTTTACATTTACAGTATAATCATAATGACGCATTGCTTTAATTAAATCTTTGTTTTGTTGATCTTCTTTTGGCAATTCTTTAAACTTTTTAGAAAGATTTATATCATTATAGTCTTCCATAAAATCTATAAACTCACCTAAATATTTATCTTCAAAAAGATTTAATAAAGTAGATTTTTGTCCGGTAGTATAATTTTTTCCTGCAGCTTGCCAATACAAATGATTGTAGGCGTTTTTAAAAGAAGAACTTCTATCTATCTTATCTCTATAACGTGCGTCTATTAGATTAATTAATTCTGTTGAAGCAAATTCTATTTTTCTATATTGTGCACTTTGAAAACCACTTGCTGGTGTTAATGTATTTCTAAATTTAAGATATTGTTCTTTCTCCATACCATCTGCCATCACAGAAAAAGAATTACAAAGCATATCAAAATACCTACTAACTCTATTTAAATGCATAGAAAACTTTTCTACAGAAACTTCTATTGCTTTAGAAACTTGCTCTATTTCCCATAAAATCATCTTAAACAACAATTCATTTACCTGATGATACATGATAAAAACCATTTCATCTGGCTGATTTGTTCTTGGAGTTTGCAAACCTAAAAGTGCGTCTGTCTGAATATAATCCCAATACGTAATTGGTGTACTCCACAATAAACCTTCTAGCATTGCATCTACTGGAACGCCTAATTTATCGTATTTTTCTTCTATTGCCTTTAAGATTTCTTCTCTTTCCATTTTATTGTTTATTAAAAAACGTCGTTACAAATATACTTTTTGTAACGACGTTTTTATTCTTTTTATAAAATAATACTTTATAAGGTTCCTCTTTTTTCTTGTTCTCTTTCTATAGATTCAAACAAAGCTTTAAAGTTTCCTGCACCAAAACCTCTTGCTCCCATTCTTTGAATAATCTCAAAAAATAAAGTTGGTCTGTCTTCAATTGGTTTTGTGAAAATTTGTAATAAATAACCTTCTTCATCAGCATCTATCATAATACCCAAACCTTTTAGTTTTTCGATATCTTCTCTTAATTCATGACTGTATTCTTCTAATCTTCCTGGAACAGATTTATAATATTCATCTGGCGGAGTCGATAAAAATTCTACTCCATTTGCTTTTAATTGTGAAACTGTTTTAATAATATCATCTGTTGCAACTGCAATATGCTGTACACCTGCACCTTCATAAAAGTCTAAATATTCTTCAATTTGAGATCTTTTTGCTGCTTTTGCTGGTTCATTTATTGGAAACTTAATTCTACCATTTCCGTTAGACATTACTTTACTCATTAAAGCAGAGTATTCTGTATGAATTTGTTTGTCATCAAAAGATAAAAAGTTTTCGAATCCCATTACATCCTCATACCATTTTACCCAAACATCCATTTGATTCCAACCAACATTACCAACCATGTGATCTATGTATTTTAAACCTGCAGTTGGTGGGTTGTAATCTGATTCCCATTTTTGAAAACCTGGTAAAAATGCGCCGTTATAATTTTTACGTTCTACAAACATATGTACAGTTTCTCCATAAGTATAAATTCCTGCTCTTACAACTTCGCCATTTTCATCTGTTTCTACAGTAGGTTCCATATAAGATTTTGCTCCTCTAGAAGTTGTTTCTTCATATGCTTTTCTTGCATCTTCTACCCATAGCGCTACTATTTTTACGCCATCGCCATGTTTTACAATATGATCGTTAATTGGCGATTTGCTGTTTAATGGTGTAGTTAGCATTATTTTTATTTTGTCTTGTGTTAAGACATAGCTTACAGAATCTTTAGAACCTGTTTCTAAACCACGATAAGCGTGTGATTGAAAACCAAATGCTGTTTTGTAAAAATGTGCTGCTTGTTTTGCGTTACCAACGTAAAACTCTACATAATCTGTTCCTAAAAGTGGAAGGAAATCTTGTGCTCCTTCAAATATTTTTTCTAAACCGTAGTTTACTGATTTTATTTCTTTTGCCATCTTGTTGATGATTTTAGTATTTTATTAATGCTAATAATTAGCAAATATGTTTAGCCCTGATTGTAGTGACATCCTTTTTTATTTTTCTTAAAAAAGATATAACGAAAAGCAGGAAATAGCTTCTAATGTTTATTTTCTTCTAACCAAGATTTATAATAATCTTCATCGGCAATTTTCATAGCTTCTTCAGTAACCATTAAAGGTTTAAAAGTATCTACCATAACTGCTAATTCTTCGGTTTTTGTTTTTCCTATACTTTTTTCTGTTGTTCCTGGGTGTGGACCATGAGGAATTCCTGCTGGATGCAAGGAAATATGCCCTTGATCTATGTCGTTTCTACTCATAAAATCTCCATCTACATAATACAAAACTTCGTCTGAATCTATATTACTGTGATTGTATGGCGCAGGAATTGAGTTTGGATGATAATCGTACAAACGTGGCACAAAACTGCAAATTACAAATGCATTTGTTTCGAATGTTTGATGCACTGGTGGTGGTTGATGAACTCTACCAGTTATTGGCTCAAAATCGTGAATTGAAAATGCATAAGGAAAATTATAACCATCGTAACCAACTACATCAAAAGGATGCGAAGCGTAAGTCATATCTATAATTTCGCCTTGTTTTTTTACCTTTATAAGAAAATCTCCTAACTCATTATTAGTTTCTAACTCGTAAGGTCTTCTTAAATCTCGTTCGCAAAATGGTGAGTGTTCTAACAATTGACCAAAATAATTTCTGTAACGTTTTGGCGTATAAACTGGCGAGTAAGATTCTATGATAAAAAGTCTATTATTTTCATCATCGAAATCTAATTTATAAATAATTCCTCGAGGAATTACAAGATAATCTCCGTATTTAAAGTCTAGATTCCCAAGGTGAGTTCTTAATTTTCCGGTTCCTTTATGAATAAAAATTACCTCATCTGCATCTGTATTTTTGTAAAAATATTCTGTGGTAGATTTTTTTGGCGCCGAAAGAATAATATTACAATCTGAATTTGTTAAAACAATTTTTCTACTTTCTAAGTAGTCGTTTTCTGGTTTTACTTGAAAGCCACGAAACCTGTATGATTGAATGTTATTTGCTTTTGCAATTTTTGGTTTTACAGAATACTGTTTACCAATATGTTTAACCATTGTTGGTCTATATTCATGGTAAGAATTGGTAGACATTCCGTCGAAACCAATAGTACCAAACAATTGCTCGTAATATAAAGTTCCGTCTTTTTTACGAAACTGTGTGTGTCTTTTAGGTGGAATTGTTCCTAATTTATGATAAAAAGGCATATGTTTTTAAAATTTTAAATTAATAATTTGATTAAAATAAAAAATTAAACCCTCTATTCTGGATTGCGTTTTATTAGGAATTTTAAATGTGATAATAAATCTAAATACATCTCAATCGATTTAGTGAACTACACAAATATACAAAAAGGAAAGGAGATAATAATTAATAAAACATTAGACTAAAAATCTATTTGTTCTACTAATTATTATCTCCTTTTATATTAAGATTATAGTCTAAATTACTTATTCAATCTTTTTTACAACTGCTTTTGGCGCTTCTTTTCTAGTTCCATCAAAACCATCTACACCACCAACTGTTGTGTATTTCATTACATATTTTTTATCTGGAAAAATACGTTTATATGCACTCTGACACATTAAAGTTGCCTCATGAAAACCACAAAGAATTAATTTTAATTTTCCTGGATATGTATTTACATCTCCAATAGCATAAATTCCTGGAATATTGGTTTGGTAATCTAAAGCATTATTTACTTTAATAGCGTTTTTTTCTATTTCTAGCCCCCAATTTGCAATTGGACCTAGTTTAGGAGATAAACCAAAAAGCGGAATAAAATGATCTGTTTCTATGATAAATTCTTCTCCTCCATTTTGAATAACTGAAACTCCTTCTACTTTTTCTGTTCCTATTATTCCTTTTACTTCTGCAGGTGTAATCATTGTAATTTTACCTGCATCTTTTAATTCTTGTACTTTATCTACAGAATCTAAGGCTCCTCTAAACTCGTTTCTTCTATGAATTAGAGTTACAGAAGAAGCTACATCTGTTAAAAATATAGACCAATCTAAAGCAGAGTCTCCACCACCAGAAATAACTACTTTTTTATCTCTATAAAATTCTGGATCTCTAATTATATACTCAACTCCTTTATCTTCAAAATCTGCAATGTTAGGTATAGGTGGTTTTCTTGGCTCGAAAGACCCTAAACCTCCTGCTATTGCAACAACCTTTGCGTGATGTTTTGTACCTTTATTAGTAGTAACAATAAAGGTTTCGTCTTCTTGTTTTTCTATAGTTTCTGCTCGTTCACCTAAGGTAAAACCTGGTTCAAATTGTTTAATTTGTTCCATTAATTTATGTGTTAAATCTCCCGCTAAAATTTCTGGATATGCAGGTATGTCATAAATTGGTTTTTTAGGATAGATTTCTGAACATTGCCCACCAGCTTGTGGTAATGCATCTATTAAATGACAACGCAGTTTTAACAATCCTGCTTCAAAAACGGTAAAAAGACCTGTTGGTCCTGCTCCTATAATTAAGATATCTGTAGTAATCATTTTTTTTTATTTTTTAAAACCTCACAAGAAGTTTTTATTCTTGTGAGGTTTCTATGTTGATGAGCGCGTTAGGGATTGAAGTGGCATCCTTTTTTTTTAGAAAAAAGATATAACGTAAAGCCCGACCTTTTTAGGTAACGCCCAAAAATATATTTTTATAAAGGTTTAAAAACTGATTTTTATCAGCTTAAACAACATTTATTACTTCTTGTATTTGTGGCGCATACTTTTTAATGGTAGCTTCTACTCCATTTTTTAAAGTCATTTGATTTACAGAACAACCTGTACATGCACCTTCTAACTGTACTTTTACAATAGCATCTTCTATTGAAAGAAGCTTTATATTACCTCCATCACTTATTAAAAACGGACGAATTTCGTCTAACGCTTTTTCTACATTATTTAATGTTTCTTCTGCTGTCATAAATCTAGTTTATTTTGTACTACAACCGCTCATTGTTGTTATTCTAACAACTTCTGTTGGAGGTAAATTTTCGTTTCTTTTTAGTAATTCTGATAGCATTTCTTTAGTAATCTCATTAAAAGATTTTTCTAAAACAGTACCGTTTTGCAATGCAACAGGATGTCCAACGTCTCCAGATTCTCTAATACTTTGTACTAAAGGAATTTCTCCTAAAAATTTTGTTTTAATATCGTCTGCTAAATTTTTAGCACCATCTTGCCCAAATATATAATATTTATTGTTTGGCAACTCTTCTGGTGTAAAATATGCCATGTTTTCTACAATACCTAAAACTGGTACATTAATGTTTTCTTGTTGAAACATTGCAACTCCTTTTTTAGCATCTGCTAAAGCAATATTTTGTGGCGTACTTACAACAATAGCTCCGTTAATTGGTAAGGCTTGTACAATAGATAAATGTACATCTCCTGTTCCTGGAGGTAAATCTATTAATAAGAAATCTAATTCTCCCCAATCTGCATCAAAAATTAATTGATTTAACGCTTTAGAAGCCATTGGTCCACGCCAAATTACTGCCTGATCTGGGTTTGTAAAAAAACCTAAAGACAATAATTTAACTCCGTAATTTTCTACAGGTTTCATTTTAGATCTACCTTCTACATTTACAGAAAGTGGTTTTGCTTTTTCTACATCGAACATTATATGTTGTGATGGTCCATAAACATCTGCGTCTAAAACACCTACATTAAAACCCATTTTAGCTAATGAGATAGCAGTATTTGCAGTAATTGTAGATTTACCTACACCACCTTTACCAGATGCAATTGCAATAATGTTTTTTATGTTAGGAATTTCTTTACCTCTAATTTGGTTAGGATTTTCTTTTACAGCAGGTTTTTCTACCTTTACATTTACTTTTACAGTAATTTGCTCTCCTACAATTGTTGTAATTGCTTTTGCAATTTCTGTTTCTATTTTCTTTTTAGCTTGTAAAGTTGGGTTACTAATAGTAACATCTACTTCTACCTCGTTTCCAAAAGTAACAACATTTGTAATATTTTTATTCTCTACTAAACTTTTTCCTTCTCCAGGTGCAGTTATAGTTTCTAGTGCCTTATATATATCTTCTTTCTTAAAACTCACGTCTTATCTTTATTTAATCTTGATTGCAAAGATACGTCTTAGTCTTTAGAAAATAAAGCTTGTAGATATTGAATATTTATTAGTAAATAGGCTATTCTTATTATAAAACAATAGTAGTTAATAAGATAGAGTAAAAAGACAAAAAATTGTAACAGAATTAAGAAATATGAATTAAAAAACAAAAATAATTATCAAAATAACAAGACTTTACGATTTTTTACAAGAAGTATACAGTATAAAGCTTTAAATTTGAATAACACTTAATCCCCCGATTATGAAAAACAAAGTAACTGCCTTAGGCACAGCATTGCTATTTTTAGCAACCACAATCAATTTTTACTGTCAAGATATTGCAATGATCAATATCGACAAAACTTCTACTGAGATTTATTCTAATGAAACTGAAGTTGCAAATACTGTTTTAAAAAACGGTACTTACACTTACAAACTCGGTGCTAACGATATAATTGTTTCCATTAAAGGAGATTATTATACAGAATATCATCCTAATGATGAGTTTATAAAAGCTGAAATAAATTGGACTTCTGAAAGCGAGTACACACTTACAATTGTAGACTTAAAAAAGAAAAATATTCCGTTTAAAGAAGGAACAACACTAAACACTAAAATAACAAAAGTAAAAGGAGATAAATATTATTACAGATCTGATTTACTTAATTCTGGTGATTCTTCTTGGACTGGTAAATTTAGAAAAGTTGCAGAAAATTTTTCTGATAAATAAATTTCTCTTTATCCAAAAAACATTTAATACACACCTCTACTAACTAAAATAGTAGCAGGTTACAATAAATCATTAAAATCTTTAATTATATTTTAATGACTAGAATATCTTATTCGAAAAACAAATATTTATAAATCAAAATTAACTTAATCCCCCAAGTTATGAACAACAAAGCAAAATTATTAGGAGTCTTATTATTCTCGTTTTTATTAAACACTCAAACAGCTATTTCTCAAGACATAGCAATGAACACAAACACAGAGTTAAATAATAAAAATTTACACAGTATTTATCTTAATACAAAATCTGAAGTAAAAGAAGAAGTTACAATAAAAAACAAAGTATTAGACGAAGGAAAATATTTTTATCAAAACGGTAATAAAGAAGTTCTGGTAGTAATAGAAGATGGTTTTTACACAGAATACCACGAAAACAACGAGTTTATAAAAGCTAAAATTGAATGGTCTTCAAAAAATGAATATAAACTTGTAATTACAGAAATAAAAAAGAAAAACATTCCTTTTGGTGTTGGTACAAAAATGGATACAAAAATAGTTAGAGTTAAAGGAAGTAGATTTTATTACGAATCTAACTTACAAGGGCTAACATGGTCTGGTAAATTTATGAAAGTAGAAAGTGACTTTTAAAAAATAAATTACATTATAAAGATGAGTAAAAAACCTATCATTAAATTGATAGGTTTTTTTTATTTAGTTTATCAATAAACACATATTTTAAAAATAAAAATTAATTTTAAAACACATTAACTAGCTGTTTTTAAGATAAATAATTACTTCAATAAGAAATTCTATAACAAAATCATAAAATTATGTAACATCTAAAGCTAATAATGGTGGTTACTTTGCAGTATCAATTAATAACCTTGAATTTATAATAATTTAATATCCCCCCAATTATGAAAAACAAAGCAAAATTAGTAGGTCTATTTTTACTAGCATTAGTTAACTCTCAAAACATAGCATCACAAGATGTAGCTATGAATAATGGCAGAGATGAAGTAAACACTGAAAACATTTACAATTTATATGTAGGTGAATCAAGTGAAGAAGAAGTTGAAGTAAAAAATACAGCCTTAGAAGAAGGTAAATATTTATACCAAAGTGGCAACAAAAACGTATTAGTAGTAATTGAAAATGGTTATTACACAGAATATCACGAAAACAACGAGTTTATAAAAGCCAAAATTAAATGGTCTTCTGAAAACGAATATAAACTTGTAATTACAGAAATAAAGAAAGAAAACTTACCATTTGGAGTAGGAACCAAAATGGATACAAAAATAGTTAGAGTTAAGGGGGCAAGATTTTACTATGAATCTAACTTACAAGGATTAACCTGGTCAGGAAAATTCTTAAAAGTAGAGGATGATTTACTTAAAAAATAACTTGCAACAGAAAAAGAAGAGTAAAAACCTATCATTAATTTGATAGGTTTTTTTTATTTTTAAAAACTTAAACTAATTATAATTCATTAACAGGATTCCAAAAAACCTTTTCCAGTTCTTGAATTTGATTTTCTATCACAATAATCCCTTCATTCTCTAGTAATTGTTGCATTAAATTTGTTCCATCAAAATGATGCTTACCTGTTAACAGTCCTTTTCTATTTACAACTCTGTGCGCAGGAACATCTTCTAAATTGTGCGCTTTATTCATAGCCCAACCCACCATTCTAGCAGATCTTGCTGCACCTAAATAAGTTGCAATTGCACCATAGCTAGTTACGCGGCCAAATGGTATTAACCGAGTTACTTTATAAACTTTTTCAAAAAAATTATCAGATTCTTTCACTTTGTGAAAGTACAAAAATTGATTAGTAATTTAGCTAGAGGGAAACATATAATAGACTAAAGAAAAGAAACAAATATCAAAACATGATAAAAGTCATAACATAAATTGTTAATTTTAAGTAACTTAGAACAAACTTAAAACCCCCATATTATGAAAAATGTACTTCAAACATCTGTTTTATTATTATTTTTATGCTTTAACTACAGTATTTTATCTCAAGATTTAACACCAAAAAAAATAAGCAAATACACAACTAGTGTTAAAAAAGCTTTAGATAACGGAAAGTATAAATATTGTACATCTAGTTGTGATGTTATAGTAGAAATTAAAGGAGATTCATATACAGAATATTACCCAAATGAAGAGTTTATTAAAGCGAACATCAAATGGGTTACTAAAGATGAATATAAGCTTATTATTACTGCAATAGAAAAAAAAGGACTACCATTTAATGTAGGAACAATTATGACTACAAAAATTATTAGAACTAAAGGAAATACACATTATTATGAATCTCATCTAGATGGGCTAACTTGGTCTGGAAAATTTATAAAGACTTTAGAAAAATAAAAATAATCTAACTTGTCTTTAAAAAAGATAAGTTAGATTATTATATTGTATAAAAACTAGTACTTTAATTTAAACTTAATGTAAGTAATAGCTTTATCGACTTCTAAATATTGGTTTTCGTAAAAAGTTTGTGTTTCAGTAACTTCTTTAGGTGCTCCTTCGTTTTTATATACAGTATGGTTGGCATATAAAACCTCATGACCTTCTCCATGTAGTAAACCTAAAGTATAACCATGCATAAATTCAGAATCTGTTTTAAGATTCATAATTCCGTCTTCATTTAAAATATGATAATATTTTTTCATGAAGTTAGAATTTGTCATTCTATGCTTTGTACGTTGGTATTTAATTTGAGGATCTGGAAAAGTTATCCAGATTTCAGAAACTTCATTTTCTGCAAAAATAAAATCTACCAGTTCTATTTGGGTTCTAACAAAAGCAACGTTTGGCAACTCTTCTTCTATTGCCGTTTTAGCCCCACGCCAGAAGCGAGCCCCTTTAATATCTATACCAATGTAGTTTTTATTAGGATTTTTTCTAGCTAAAGCAATTGTATATTCACCTTTACCACAACCTAATTCTACTACAAGAGGGTTATTATTTCCAAAAAAAGAATGCCACTTGCCCTTATGAGAAAAATCTGTAACAACTTCTTCTCTAGTTGGCTGAATGACATTATTGAACGTTTCATTTTCTTTGAAACGTTTTAGTTTGTTTTTGCTTCCCAAATGAATAAATTTATGCTCTGTCTTCTGTTCCTTCTTTTACAAAACGACGAGATTCTCCCATCCAATATGCAAATAAAACTAAAAGAACTAATAGAAAAAACCAGTTTACTGCGTTAGAAATCCACCATCCTAAATCTGCATTGGCTACAGTTAATCTTAACCAATTAAAAGGAAGGAATAAAAGATCTGTAAATAAACTACCAATCCATCTAAAAATATTGCTTGCTATCATAACTTAATTATCTTTACGCTGCAAAAATAACAAAAGAAACGATGCTAGCCAATTTTTTAGGGAAATCTAAACCAATCAATTTCATAATTCTTTTAACATTATTTGCTTGCCTATTTTTAACAACAGTATTCTCTGTTTCTAGTAATAGTATTTTAGACCTTTCTACTATCTTAAAATTAGTTAGTTTTTTAGGCTTGTATCTAGTTATTTTCTTCTTTTTTAACTTTATCGTTTCTAAAAACAATTTAACCTTCGACAACTCTTATGCTTTTTTTAGTTTCACTGTTTTACTAAGCTACTTTTTAGACACTATAAACAACTACAAAGCCCTATCTACATTACTTTTATATATTCTTTTTTTAAGAAAAGTATATAGCTTAAAATCTCATAAGAAAATTTTACAGAAACTTTTTGATGGTGGTTTTTGGCTAAGTATTTTATTTATTATGGAGCCTTTTTCTGCAATGTTTACACTGCTTATTTATGCTGCTATTTTTCTACATCAAAAACCAATAATAAGTAATTTAATTGCTCCAATAATTGGCTTTATAACTCCTTTAATTATTTACTTTACACATTGTTTTTGGTTTGATAAAACTTACCTTTTTACCAATCTATTTTACTTTGATAGGTTTAATAGTTTTATTTTCTACCAAGAAGGCAACTTATATTGGATTGCTGTAGCAATAATAATTCTTTCACTAATATCATTATTTTTAAAATCTCCAAAAGCATTTTCTGTAAATAATTCTTTTAAGAAAAACTGGATTCTATTGATAATAAATTTAGGATTAGCTTTACTATTTGCGCTATTAATACCAAATAAAAACGGATCAGAATTGTTATTCCTACTTTTTCCTGCTGCTGTAATTATTGCAAATGGTTTTGAAGCAGTTAAGAGCAATATTGTAAAAAACATACTTTTTACAATACTTTTAATAAGTGTTTTAATTGTTGTTTTTTTACTATAGTTTATTTCCAAAAGCCAAATCGCCAGCGTCTCCAAGACCAGGTACAATATATCCTTTCTCATTTAAAGTTTCATCTACAGCTGCAACCCATAAATGTGTATTTTCTGGAAAATGCTTTTTAATAAAATCAATACCTTCTTTAGAGGCAATTACTACAACAATATGTAATTCTTTAGGAATACCGTATTTTTTTATAGCTTCATAAACTGCTACTAAACTTTGGCCAGTTGCCAACATAGGATCTGCAAGCAATAGTGTTTTATTTTCTATTGAAGGAGAAGCAAAATACTCTACAATTATTTCTGAAGGAACTCCGTTTTCTGGATGATTTCTGTAAGCGGAAATAAACGCATTTTCTGCATCATCAAAATAATTAAGCAAACCTTGGTGTAAAGGTAAACCTGCTCTTAAAATTGAACATAACACAATTTTATTAGTTACTTTTTCTACTGATTTTTTTCCTAAAGGAGTTAAAACATCGGTAGACTTATAATTAAGTTTTTTACTTAATTCGTAACTTAAAACTTCTCCAATTCTTTCAATATTTCTTCGAAAACGTAAAGAATCTTTTTGAACTTTTACATCTCTAATTTCTGAGATAAATTTATTTAAAATTGAATTATTTTCTGAAATGTAGTGTATATGCATTTTGTGTAAATATGTAAACAAATGTAGCATAATTCCTTAAAAATTGTATATTGCTCTTCAGAATAAGTTTAATCAATCATAAAAAAATAAAAAAATGGGTATTTTTTCATTTATTAAAAATGCAGGAGCTAAGGTTTTTGGCATAGGAAAAACAACAGAAGAAGAAAATGCAGAAAAGTCTGAACAATTAAGAAATGCAATTAATGCTTTAGAGCTAGAAGTTAAAGATTTGTCTTTAGAAGTAAATGATGACGCTGTAACAGTTTGGGGAGAAACTGCAGATTTAGCTACAAAAGAAAAAGTAGTTTTAGTTGTAGGAAACACAAACGGAGTTGCTTCTGTAGAAGATAATTTAACCGTTGCAGAAATAGAAGTTATTGAAGAGGCTGCAATGGCACAATTTCATACTGTAGAAAGTGGAGACACTTTAGGTAAAATTGCCAAAGAATATTATGGTAATGCTATGAAATATCCTGTAATTTTTGAAGCTAACAAACCAATGTTATCTCATCCAGATAAAATTTATCCTGGACAGGTTTTAAGAATTCCACCTTTAGTGGACTAACCAGAAGTTAATCAACCAAACCTAAAAAGAGTTTCAAGTTTATTTGAAGCTCTTTTTTTATGCTCTAAATTTAAAATTTATCCTCAACTTTGCTTTTAAATTATTAGAGTAATAATACATGAACAAAAGAATATTAGCTTTAATTGCAGTTTCTATTGCAACGTTAATTTATGGTTTAACATTTACCATTGCAAAAGATGTAATGCCAACCTATTTAAAACCTTATGCTTTTATTTTACTAAGAGTAATTGGTGGAACAATTATTTTTTGGACACTTGGTTTATTTATTAAAGGTCAGAAAATAGAAAAAGAAGATTATAAAAAAATACTTTTAGCCTCTTTCTTTGGTGTTGGTTTAAACATGCTTACTTTTTTTAAAGGTTTAAGTTTAACAACACCTATTAGTGCATCTGTTATGATGGTAACATCGCCAATAATGGTTTTAGTTTTTTCTAGCATACTAATTAGAAAAGCTATTGGTAAACAAAGAATTTTTGGCGTTTTTATTGGCTTAGTAGGTACTATTCTATTAATAACGTACGGAAACTCTACTAAAGACGGTGCTACAAATAGCAACTTTGGTAACTTTTTGGTATTTGTAAATGCAGCTTCATATGGCTTATATTTAGTATTAGCTAAAAATTTAATAATTAAATACAACCCTATTGTATTTGTAAAGTGGTTGTATTTATTTGGTTTAATATTTGTTCTTCCTTTTGGTTATAATGAAATATTGGAAGTTGATTGGCAAGAAATACCAACTAATATTTATTGGAATATTGGCTTTGTAATAATCTTTACATCTTGTGTAACCTATCTTTTTAATTTATATGGTTTATCTAAATTAAAACCAACAACAGTTAGTGTTTTTATTTATTTACAACCTGTAATTGCAACAATTTATGCTTTAATTGTTGGCAGCGATTCTTTAAATTTAGTAAAGATTAGCGCAACTTTACTAATCTTTTTAGGCGTATATTTAGTAACCAAACAAGTAGAAGAATCTACTAAATAAAGTTATATTTGCAACTTATTTAAAATGACGATTTTATGATTCAATCCATGACTGGTTATGGGAAAGCAGTTTTACAATTGCCTACTAAAAAAGTAACTATAGAAATTAAATCTTTAAACAGTAAAAATTTAGACTTAAATGTTAGAATTCCTTCTTATTATAAAGAAAAGGAATTAGCTGTTCGTAAGAAATTAGCTTCTGCATTAGTTCGTGGAAAAGTAGATTTTTCAATTTTTGTAGAAATGACTGCAGATGAAACTTCTACAACTGTAAATAAAACTGTTGTAAAACAATATGTAGAACAATTAAGAAATACGCTTTCTATTGGTTCTGAAAATGACGTCGAGCTTTTAAAAATGGCTATTAGAATGCCAGATGCTCTAAGTACAGAAAGAGAAGAATTAGATGAAAACGAGTGGAATCTTATCGACCAAAATATAGATGTTGCAATTACAGAAATTGTACAATATAGAACAGATGAAGCAGCCTCTTTAGAAGTAGATTTTAAAGAAAGAATTACAAATATTAACACCTATTTAGAAGAAGTAAAAGCTTTAGACAACGATAGAATAGAAAACGTAAAAACACGTTTAAAAAAGGCTATTGATGATTTAAAAGTAGATACAGATGAAAACCGTTTTGAACAAGAACTAATTTATTATCTAGAAAAACTAGATATTAATGAAGAAAAAGTTCGTTTAGCAAATCATTTAGATTACTTCTTACAAACATTAGCCTCAGAAGATTCTAATGGTAAAAAATTAGGTTTTATTGTTCAAGAAATGGGACGAGAAATAAACACAACAGGTTCTAAAGCTAATTTTGCACCAATGCAAAAAGCTGTTATTCAAATGAAAAACGAGTTAGAGCAAATTAAAGAACAAATATTAAACGTATTATAAAAATTTCAAGAATACTTTAAAAGACATTCCTTTCTGTCTTTTAAAAGAGAAATTTAGAAATCATAATTTTAGAAAATGAAAGATTTTAAAGGAAAACTATTTGTGTTTTCAGCACCTTCTGGCTCAGGAAAAACTACCATTGTTCGTCATTTATTAAAACAAGAAAAATTTAATTTAGAATTTTCTATTTCTGCAACTTCTAGAGAACCAAGAGGTTTTGAAAAAGATGGTGAAGATTACTATTTTATCGACTTAAAAGATTTTAAAAATAAAATTAAAGGCGATGAGTTTTTAGAATGGGAAGAAGTTTATAGAGACAATTTCTATGGTACTTTAAAAACAGAAGTAGAACGCATTTGGGCACTAAAAAAACACGTTATTTTTGATATTGATGTTGTTGGAGGCCTAAGAATAAAGAAAAAATTTCCTAATGAAACTTTATCTGTTTTTGTAAAACCACCAAGTGTAGACGAGCTAAAAATTCGTTTAAAAAAGCGCAAAACAGAAAGTGAAGAAAAAATAAATATGCGCATTGCTAAAGCTTCTGTAGAATTAGCAACTGCACCGCAATTTGATCAAATAATTAAAAATTACGACTTAGATGTTGCTTTAAAAGAAGCAGAAGATTTGGTAAGTAATTTTTTAGATATTGAAGATAATAAAGAATAAAATTACTCTTTATCTTTTCTCTCTTAATAATAAAATAATATGAGCAAAATTGGTTTATATTTTGGTACGTTTAACCCAATTCATATTGGGCATTTAATTATTGCCAATCATATGGTAGAAAATTCAGATTTAGATGAAATCTGGATGGTTGTAACACCTCATAACCCGTTTAAAAAGAAAAGTTCTTTACTAGATAATCATCATCGTTTAGAACTAGTTTATAAAGCCACAGAAGAATACCCAAAGATAAAACCTTCGGATATTGAATTTAAATTACCACAACCAAATTACACTGTTCATACGTTAGCACATATTTCAGATCTATATAAAGACAAAGAATTTTGTTTAATTATGGGTGAAGACAATTTAAAAAGTTTTCATAAATGGAAAAATTTTGAAACTATTTTAGAACACCATCACATATATATCTATCCTAGAATTTCTGAAGGAACAATTGAAACTCAGTTTGACAATCATAGTAAAATACACAAAGTAGCAGCACCAATTGTGCAAATTTCTTCTACAATGATTAGAAACGGAATTAAAGCTTCTAAAAACATAAAACCTATGTTAACCAAAGAAGTTTGGAATTATATAGATGAAATGAATTTTTATAGAAAATAATTTCACTTAAAATTCGTTGTATATTTGTAAATATTCAAATAATTATTTTGGCTAAAAAGGATAAAAAAAAAGGTAAACTAAAACAAAAACTAACTGATAAATACAGGTTGGTAGTTTTAAACGAAGACACTTTTGAAGAGCGTTTTTCATTAAAATTATCTAGACTAAATGTATTTGTTTTAGGTGGTGTTTTCTCTGTTCTACTAATTGCTGTAACTACAGTTTTAATAGCATTTACACCTATTAAAGAATACATTCCTGGTTATTCTTCTTCGCAATTAAAAGCAGATGCAGTAAAATTAACATTCGAGGCAGATTCTTTAAAGCATAAATTAGCCATTTTAGAAAATTATACAAAAGCACTAAGACCTGTTTTAACAGGCGAAATAACTTCAGAAGAAATAGATTCTCTAGAAATAGAAGCCAGACAAATTACAATAGATGAAAGTGAATTAGATGCTACAAGAGAAGACTCTTTATTTAGAGAAAAAGTAGATAGAGAAACTCGTTTTGCTATTTTAAACAACTCTAAAAACACGGTTAAAATTATATTTTTTGCACCTTTAACTGGTAATATATCTCAAAAATTCGATGCTAATTCTAACCATTTTGCAATAGACATTGTTGCTAAAACAGGTACACCAATTAAAGCGGCTGCAGATGGCACCGTTATTTTTTCTGGCTGGAGCGCAGAAACGGGTTATGTTATAATTCTAAAACACAATAAAGATTTTATTTCTGTTTACAAACACAATGGTAATTTACTAAAACAACAAGGAGATTTTGTAAAATCTGGCGAAGTAATTGCTAGCGTTGGTTCTACAGGAGAACTTACTACTGGCCCACATTTACATTTTGAACTTTGGAAAGGTGGTTATGCCATAAACCCATTAAATTTTATAGATTTTAAATAATGAGTATCAAATCTTTTTTTGCCATTCCTTTTGCTAAAATTGCAACTAAAAAAGTGTATAAATGGGCTAATAATCCGCATAAAACACAAGAGAAAGTTTTTAAAAATTTAATTTCTAAAGGAAGTAAAACTGCTTTTGGTAAAGACCATAATTTTAGTACAATTTCTAATTATGAAGATTTTAAAAAGCAAGTAAAAGTAACAGACTACGAAGGTTTAAGAAAATATGTAGATAGAATTGTTGCAGGAGAATCTGATGTTCTTTGGAAAGGAAAACCACTTTATTTTGCAAAAACTTCTGGTACAACTTCTGGCGCAAAATACATACCAATTACAAAAGAATCTATGCCAACACATATTACAGCTGCAAGAAATGCAATGTTGTTTTATATTGTAGAAAAAAATGATGCAAGTTTTGTTGATGGAAAAATGATTTTTCTACAAGGAAGCCCTGTGTTAGAAGATAAAAATGGTGTAAAATTAGGACGCTTAAGTGGTATTGCTGCTCATTATGTTCCTAATTATTTATTAAAAAACAGACTACCAAGTTGGGAAACAAACTGCATAGAAGATTGGGATACTAAAGTAAATGCTGTTGTAGAAGAAACAGTAAACGAAGACATGTCTGTAATTAGCGGAATACCTTCTTGGGTACAAATGTATTTCGAAAAACTAATTGAAAAAACAGGAAAATCTGTTTCAGAATTATTCCCAAATTTTAATTTCTTTATTTACGGTGGTGTAAATTTTGAGCCTTACAAAAACAAGTTCGAAAGTTTAATTGGTAAAAAGATAGATTATATCGAATTATACCCTGCTTCAGAAGGCTTTATAGCCTACCAAGATAGCCAAACTGAAAAAGGAATGTTATTACAATTAGATTCTGGTATTTTTTATGAATTTATTCCTGCAAATGAGTTTTTCGAAGAAAACCCTACAAGAATTTCTTTAAAAGACGTAAAAACAGGCGTAAATTATGTTATTATTTTAAATACAACTGCAGGTCTTTGGGGGTATAATATTGGCGATACTGTAGAATTTACTTCAACAAAACCATACAGAATAAAAGTAACCGGTAGAATTAAGCATTTTATTTCTGCTTTTGGAGAACATGTTATTGGTAAAGAAGTAGAAAAAGCTTTAAATGATGCTATTAAAGGAACTAGTATAAATATTAGTGAGTTTACAGTTGCACCACAAGTAAACCCAGATAACGGTTTGCCTTATCATGAATGGTTTATAGAGTTTGAAAACGAACCAAAAAACATAGAAGAATTTGCAACAAAAGTTGATATCTCTATGCAAGAACAAAATATTTACTATTTAGATTTAATTGAAGGAAAAGTATTACGACCTTTGGTGATTAGAAAAGTAAAAAAAGGTGGTTTTCATGAATACATGAAATCTATTGGTAAATTTGGCGGACAAAACAAAATTCCACAATTATCTGATAATAGAAAAATTGCAGATGTTCTTGATAATTTTTTAATTAAATAACTATAAAGTACAAACAAAATGGGAGGAGATTATTTATTTTTAGTATTAGCAGTAGTATTAGTTATTGTATATTTTTACAATAAATACAGAAACAAACGTCGTTAATACCTACCAAACAAGAATACACAGTAACTTCTAATAATATTTATCTTTTTATTAGAAATATCAATAATATACAAATGAGCACAATTAGAATCACAAAAAAATTCAATTTTGAAACAGGTCATGCTTTATATGGTTATGATGGAAAATGTAAAAATGTTCACGGGCACTCTTATAAGCTTTCTGTAACAGTTTCTGGAACACCAATATCTGATAATACAAACGTAAAGTTTGGAATGGTGATTGATTTTGGTGACTTAAAAAAGATTGTAAATGAAGAAATTGTAGATGTTTTTGATCATGCAACAGTTTTTAATAAAAACACACCTCATGTTGAGTTAGCAAAAGAATTAATGGATAGAGGTCATGATGTTTTATTGGTAGATTACCAACCTACAAGTGAAATGATGGTTATTGATTTTGCTGAAAAAATAAAAACAAGATTGCCTAATAACATAAAATTACATTCTATAAAATTACAAGAAACAGATTCTAGTTTTGCAGAATGGTTTGCTAGTGAGAACTAGTTTTTTTTTAATTAAAAGGTAAATTATTTACCATTAAAAGTATTCATAGTATTCGCCATACCAGCTGTACCAAAAGAAGAAATAACTTTTGCTGAAGTTGGTAAGCGTTCTATTAACAAACTAGTTTCTTCTTTACTCCACTCTCCAAGAACAAAATCTGCTTGTCTTCCTTTAGAATAATTTGCACCAACACCAAATCTAAAACGCGGGTATTGTTGGGTGTTTAATTTTTCTTGAATATCTTTTAATCCATTATGCCCTCCTGCAGAACCTTTTGCCTTTAAACGTATTGTTCCAAAATCTATGTGAACATCATCTGTAACTACTAAAAGATTTTCTACAGATATATTTTCCTTATCCATCCAATATTTTACGGCTTTACCACTTAAATTCATATAAGTACTTGGCTTAAGTAAAATAAAAGTTCTTCCTTTAAAACGAAAGCTAGCAATGTCTCCCAGCTTTTCTGTTTCAAATGTTACGTTGTTTTCTTCTGCAACTTCATCTAAAATTTTAAAACCAATGTTATGACGCGTGTTTGTGTATTTATCACCAATATTTCCTAAACCAACTATTAAAAACTTCTTCATTAATTCTTCTTTAGTTTTAGTATTTAAACGAAATAATTTTAAAAAAAATACTAAAATTTTCATTCTTCAAAAATAAGAAGAATAAAATAATGCTTTATGTAAAACAAAAAAAAAGCGTTACAAAATTTGTAACGCTTTTATATATTAAGTTGTGCTAAGATTATTCAGCAGCAGCTTCTGTAGTTTCTTCTTCATCATCTTCAGAAACAGTTGCGTTACGAGAAGTTCTAACTTGTACAACAACAGTGTTATCTGGGTGCATAAAAGTATAAGCATCATTAAATAAAGATGTTACAACTAATTTACTTCCAATTTTTAATTTAGAAATATCTGCACTAATAAAATCTGGTAAATTAGCAGGTAAAGCTTTTACTTTTAATTTACGGTTAGTAAAACGTAAAGACCCTCCATTTAATACTCCAGGAGAAGTACCAGTTAATTTTACAGGAATGTTCATTGTAATTTCTTTATCATCAAATAACTGATAAAAATCTACGTGTATGATTCTATCTGTTACAGGGTGAAATTGAATGTCTTGTAAAATTGTTTGAATTTCTTGTCCATCAACATTAATTGTAGCAGTATAAACGTTTGGAGTATACACCAACTTTTTAAATGCTAATTCTTCTGCTGAAAAATGCACTGGCTTATCTCCTCCGTATATAACGCAAGGAACCATACCAGCATTACGTAAGGCTTTAGTTGCTACTTTACCTACGCTTTCTCTTTTTGATCCTTTAATTGTAATTGATTTCATTACTTTTTTATTAATTTATTTACATTAAAAATTGTCCACTAATTGACGTATTGTCTTGCACTTTATGCATAACATCGGCAAATAATGGGGCGCAAGATACCACTTTTATTTTAGAAGTCTCCTTTTTTAAAGGAATTGTATCTGAAACTATTAGTTCTGTTAAACCAGAATTCTCTATTTTTTCATAAGCACCTCCAGAAAGAATTGGATGGGTACAAATTGCTCTAACACTTAAAGCACCTCTTTCCATCATTAAATTAGCTGCATGAGCCAAAGTACCTCCTGTATCTATCATATCATCTACAAGAATTACATTTTTTCCTTCAACATCTCCAATAAGTTCCATATGAGAAATTACATTGGCTTTTTTACGTTGTTTGTAACAAATTACAACATCTGAATGTAAGTGTTTAGAGTAAGCATATGCTCTTTTAGAACCTCCCATGTCTGGAGAAGCAATTGTTAAGTTTTCTAATTTTAAGCTTTTTATATAGGGCATAAAAATAGTTGAAGCAAATAAATGATCTACTGGCTTTTCAAAGAAACCTTGTATTTGGTCTGCATGTAAATCCATAGTCATAATTCTTGTTGCCCCAGCAGATTCTAAAAGTTTTGCAACTAATTTTGCTCCTATAGCAACTCTTGGCTGATCTTTTCTATCTTGTCTTGCCCAACCAAAATATGGCATAACTGCAGTAATATGTCTTGCAGATGCTCTTTTTGCAGCGTCACACATTAGTAACATTTCCATTAAGTTGTCTGCATTAGGAAATGTAGATCCTATGATAAAAACACGTCTTCCTCTAACAGATTCTTCGAAAGCTGGTTGAAATTCGCCATCACTAAAATAAGTAGTTTTTACTTTTCCTAAAGTTGTATTGTATTCTTTTGCAATTTTTTCTGCCAAAACTGTGCTTTGTCTGCATGCAAAAAGTTTTGGTGCTAATTGATTTGTAGGCATTTAGTTGTTATTTATATTGTGTTGTTGTAAGTGTACAAAAGTAGAAATTATTTATTTAGTTTCGAATTAATTTATAGACTTTAAAATAAAATAATTTAATACATTTGCAATCCTATTTAATAAATGCTCAAGTGGCGGAATTGGTAGACGCGCTGGATTCAAAATCCAGTTCTTTCGG
>CAXBIR010000008.1:0-50423 GCA_963975825.1 uncultured Polaribacter sp. | reverse complement strand
GAGTTAAAGAATTTGAGGATTATAAAAAAAATTACAAAAAAGAAATTATTGAAATAGTAGAGGATAAAGGGATTTCAATCAGTGAAATGAAAGAATATCAAAAATTAACAACAAAATATAAAAGTAAAAAGACAGCAAACAAACCAACAATCTTTTTAGGAAAAGACGTTGAAAGAATGAAATATTTGTATGGAAGAATGAATTCAAATCAACAAAAAAAATCATTACAAATTAAAGATTTAACTCCATCTCTGCCAACAATAAATAAAAAGAATACATCATCTAAGCAAAGTGTTAAGACTATTCAACTAAAGTTAGAAGATGTAAATCAACTACGTAAAAAAATAAATTCACCTTTAGAAGTTTACAGTAGAAAAAATAGTTTCTACGAAGAAATTAGAAATACAAAACCTCACTTTGTAAAAAGAACAAATACCCAACAAGAACAATTACAAAAAACATTTGCAGAATTAGGAGGTTTATATTTTAAACTTTCAAAAGAAGAGAAGAGCAAAGTAAAAAGACCAATTCATCCTTACAAACCCTACATAAAACTAAAGAAGAACAACAATGTATTTTATAAATTAAAAAGTGAATTAACCAAAGAAGATAAATTATTGTTTCCACCGCCTTTGGCTCCTAAAAATGCTACAAAAAAGCAAGTAGAAAAATCAGAAAAGGCATTAGAGGCTTGGAAAAAAAGAACCGGAAATGATTTTAGAACTAACCAAAACTTAGTCGCATTTCCATCAGGATTTACTTTTAAAATAAACGAGGAAACGAATATTATACTTACAAATTTAAATGACGTAAAAAAAAATAAGAGTCATTTATTAAAGTTAAATGAAAATGAAAAAAAGCAGTTAGCTATTAGAAACACAATAGTATATGCATCAAAAACAGCTAAAAATAAAAAATTTAATTATATGATAGAAGGTAAAGAGGTTTCTGTTTATGAGGTAGATTCTTTTATAAAACAAAACCCTGAATCATCTGTTAATGTATCTGAAACTTCTAAAGACCTCTTAACTTTAAATTTCTATACTTCTAATAAAAAAATGACCTATGACGAATTAGAAAAAGTATATTCAAAATTATTCAATAAAAAAAGATAAATTTTAAAAACACTAATATCTCAGAAAACAATATCATAGAAGAATCATCAGAAGATTAAGAACAAATATTGAAAATGAAGTTACCAAACGGAAAGACCGTTGAAGTAATTGAAGAAGAAAATATTCCTACTTTTATTGAAAAAACAAAAAACCAAATTCAAATTGATCCAGATTTAAATAAAGATTGGAAAAAGAGAACTGGAAATGACATTACTAAACCATTAGAAAAATAAAATAATTGATCAATAAAAAACCGCACCTAAGATAACTTAGATGCGGTTTTTATAATTTTAAGAAAGACTCTTATACTTTAATTTATAATAAGTTTCTTGGTTTTGTATGTTCTATTATCATTAGAAAGTTTTACAAAATAAAAACCAGCACTTAACTTGTCTTTATCTAAAGAAATTTTATTATTTCCAAATTTTGCATCAAAAGTAATTCTTTTTAACAAAGCACCTGTTATATTATAAACTTCTAATTTTGTTTTTGCTTCTACTTCAGAATAAAAACTTAATTCTGTACTTAATTTCATTGGGTTTGGGTATAACTTAGTTTCTCCTTCTTCAATTACATTATTATCTACACTTAATGTTTTCTGTGTAAATACTAGATCTTTAATAGATAGTTCTTTTTCTACTGTTGTAACACCGTCTGAAGACATTGTAAAAGTTATACTTACCACATCAGACAAATCGAAACTTGTTTCTGTTAGAGATTTAAAGTGCTCTAGCGCAATAACAAAGTTACCTTCTGTTTCTGTTAATTTAATTGTCTTTTTAAATTGATTTTCCCATTTATCTATACTTTCTTTTACAATTGTAATTTCAACATCACTATTCCCTTTTGCAGCAAATTCTAATGCGTTAAACTCAGATAAATCTATCGATTTAAAAGTTGGTGTAAAACTTCTGTATGCAGAAACATATTTATTTGTTGTAGCATTTAAAACAATATCTCTTTCTATTTTGTAACCAGTTCCTACATATAAGTTTTCGTTTTGTGTAATTTCAAAAGTATTAATTATTGTTCCTTCAGCAGAATCATCTTTCCCCCAAACTCCGTCAGACATAAATAAATCGTCTGGTGTTCTATTAGAATCGTTTTCTATTCTAAAACCAATATCAAAAATATTACCTGTTTCGATAACCAAATGTGTAATGTAACCTTCTTCTAATTCTATAGTATTTGTAAAATATTCTGTTGCAGAAGTTTCAGTTCTTTTAAAACCAGCATCTACTACTATACTTTTACTTCTACTTACATTAATTAATTCTAGCTCTAAAGCTCCGTTTTTATAAACACCTTTTTTAACAAAAACTGGCGGTGGTGTAGAGTTGTTATAATCTAATATTGGTTTTTGTACATTAAAAAGCTCTAATGTTTCTTCACCTAAAGTTAATAAATCATCTATTGTATTTGTCCAGATTTGAAAGTTATAAAATGTTGCACCTGTTTCATATCTATCAATATTCCAGTGACTTTCAATTCCAAAATTCTCATCGTTATTCTTTAACTTTCCAGAAAAACTTAAAACAAATTCTTTAGTTCCGTCTCTATTTTTTATAATAGATTTAATAAAAGCTTGTTCTCTAATTTCTATTGTAGATACAGATAATATTTCTGCACCTAATAATCTATCGCAAATAAACTTAGTATGCTCATAAACGCCATTTTCTGTTTTAGTAGCTAATACTACAGCAATAGTTTCGCTATTTTTTACATAATCTACAGAAATTAGTTCTGTTGCATTTGTAATTGCTATTAAATCTGAAGGTGAAGATTCTATTGCTTGTGCACCTTCAATTATATCCATTGGAATTAAATCTCCTAAACCAAAACTAGTATTTTTAGCTGCTGTTTTTTTATAATTTATAGACTTCTTAACTTTCTTTGCCTTTAACTTATCAAACTTATAACTAGATTTACTTCTTAAATAATTTCTCTGATTTACTTTTTGAGATAAACGATCATTACTTTCTAATCCTCCTTCATTTCCACTAGAAAGTTTAGGAACAAGTACAGGACAAGCTGCAACACCAGAACACGCAGGATCATCACAATCTACTAAACCATCACCATCATCATCTACACCGTTTACACAATCTTCTTGCGGTACAGGAGCTGTAGGGCACCTTGCACCATCATTTGAGCTACTAGAAGGCCCATAAGCAAAAAGATTAGATTCTAAAATGCTTCCTACTTCTAAATCTTGTACATTTTGAATTACATAAACAGTTCCTGTTTGATTTGCTGAAACATAAAAACGACCAGATAAATCAAAATAAACTGCGCCATAAGTATATTTTAAACCAGCTAAAATGGGAACTAACCCTAAATCTGTTACTTCACTTGTAGTTGCATTAATTCTGTATAAATGATTTGTGGTTTTTTCTACAGTATATAAATGACCATCTACCGAATTAAACGCCCAATCATGTACACTTATATTTTTTGATAAAACACCACTACTTATATATTTTGTGTAATTTTCTGATTCCGGATTTAAATCTATTTTGTAATAACTAGTTCCTCCACCTTTTAAATAATAAATTCCTTCAGAACTAACATCACCAACATATCTACTAGAATTTGGCAACTCATCTATATAAAAAGTTTCTACATTAAAATTTTTACCTATTCTAACAATAGTTTTTTCTGGGGTACTTAAAGATCCCCAAATATATCCATCTGCTGGGTTGTACCCAACTGCGTTTACACTTCCTGGGGTTACGTCTTCTTTTACTAAATAAGAACTACCAGAAGCTAAGTCTAAGGCATAAATATCATTTCGTTGAAACAAATATGCATTAAAATCGCAATTAAAAGGTTCGTTCTGTGCCGTAAACTCTTGTGTTATTGAACACAAGAAAAGTAAAATAATAATTAGTCTTTTTGAAAGTAGTTTTGAAGCCATTTTTTTTAATTTTATACAAATATGAGACAAATAGCTGTTTAAAAATGAGCTAATTAGACAAACAGCTTAAAAGTATAGACTAAAGGTACAAAAAAAAATGATGAGTTGTAAAACACAAAAACCACATCTACTTTAGATGTGGTTTTATACTTATATTAAAAAATAATATTGAAATTTAATCTACATTATCATGTAAAAAAGAATTATTAGATTTAAAATCTATATTATTATCATCTGTATTAATTGCAGTCTTAGATCTACTAATTGGTGCATTTACGTTTAGATCTAAACCTTGTCTTTTGTATGCTGGCTGACGCTCAATTTCATCTATATTTTTACTTAACTGATCGTTAAACTTATAATTGAAACCTTTCATTTTCTGACGTCTCTCTTCTGCTCTTTTCTGTAATTCTGAAATAGTTAAATCTAAAGGAGAAACTTCTTCACTAGATATTTGAGCAGAATTAGCAGGAGTATTTGGTGTAGCAGTTTTTAATTCAAATTGAATTTCTTCTTCTTCAATTCTGGTTTCTTTAGCTATAATATGAGAACTCTTACCAATAGTTGGTTTTGCATCAAAATCTTCTAAAACATAACGTGTTTCTTCTATTTTTCTTTCGAAAACAACCTCATCAGCTTCAAAAACTTCAATCTCATTTACATTAACTTTAGGAGTTTCATTTAAATTAAATTTAACTTCTAAATCTTGTTCTATTTCTTTTTCAGAATTTAAAGGCAAATCAAATAATAAATCTGCTTGCATTTGTTGTGGTTCTTCAATAATTTCTTCTACAACTGGTGTCGCATCAGTAATAATAAAATCATCTTCAGAAACTATGTCTAAAGAAATTTCATCATAAGAGACAGGCATGTTTGCTATAATTTCAGATGTCGGTACTAAATCCATAGCCATTCTTGGAGATGGTTTTACGATATCTACAACAACTTCTTCTTCTAAAGTATGAACTATTTTTTGTTCTGAAACATTAGAAATTGGTTGATCTAAAGCTGAAGATTTAGAAATTGTCTTTTCTCCAAAGTTATAAGTTGCTTTTTGTTCATCTTCTAACGTGTGAACTATTTTTTTAACTTCTGTATTGGTAATTGTACTTTGTTGATCTTTAGCAAAACCTGTAGCCACAATAGTTACAGCTATAGAATCTCCTAATTCTTCATCTTCACCAACTCCCATAATAATATTAGCATCATAACCTGCTTCATCTTGAATAAAGTCGTTAATCTCTCCAATTTCATCTAAAGTAACTTCGTTAGTACCAGAAACAATTAATAATAGTACATTTTTAGCTCCTGTAATTTTATTGTCATTTAATAACGGAGAATCTAATGCTTTTACAATAGCTGTTTTTGCTCTGTCTTTACCCTCTTCTTTTGCAGAACCCATAATTGCTGTACCACTATTAGAAAGTACAGTTTTTGCATCATGTAAATCTATATTTTGCTTGTAGTGATGTGTAATTACTTCTGCAATACCTCTAGATGCAGTAGATAAAACTTCATCTGCTTTAGAGAAACCTGCTTTAAAACCAAGATTTCCATAAACTTCACGAAGCTTATTGTTATTAATTACAATTAAAGAATCTACATTCTGACGTAGTTGATCTATTCCTAATTGTGCTTGTTTTGCACGTCTTCTTCCTTCAAAAGCAAATGGCATAGTTACAATACCAACAGTAAGCACATCCATATCTTTTGCAATTTTTGCAATAATTGGCGCTGCTCCTGTTCCTGTTCCTCCACCCATTCCTGCAGTAATAAATACCATTTTAGTTTGGGTATTTAACATTTGCTGAATTTCTTGCATGCTTTCTTTAGCTGCTTGAGCTCCTATTTCTGGGTTTGCTCCTGCTCCTAAACCAGATGTTAAATTGGCTCCTAATTGTATTTTATTAGGAACTGGACTATTTTCTAATGCTTGTGCGTCTGTATTACAAATAACAAAGTCTACACCTCTAATTTGTTGTGTATACATGTGGTTTACTGCATTACTTCCTCCGCCACCAACACCAATTACTTTTATGGTATTAGACTGTGTTTTTGGCATGTCAAATGAAATGTTATCAAATTCTGTGCTCATAATAACGTTCTATTATATTTTAATATTCTATTTTTTCTTTACTTCTTAACCCCTAATTAAGAACTATCAACTTATTTTTACTCTGCGTTGTCTAAGAAGTCTTTTAAACTTTCTGTAAACTTTTCAAAAAACGATCTTTTCTTTTTTGGCTTAGGCTTTTCTTCTTGAACTGGGACAGTTTCTTCTACTTCAGTTTCAATAGGATTTAAAATTTCTTCTATTGCCTCTTCTATAATTTCCTCTTCTTTAGAATCTTTATTTAAACCTTCCATTAATAAACCAACAGCTGTTGCGTAAGATGGACTAGATAAAGCGTCATCTGAATCGCCTGCTAAATGCTCATTAGGAAAACCAATTCTAGCATCCATACCAGTAATATATTCTACTAACTGACGTAAATGTTTTAATTGAGCTCCACCACCGGTTAACACTATTCCTGCAATTAGTTTTCCTTTTGCAGTTTCATGTCCGTAATTTTTTATTTCTAAATATACATGCTCAATAATTTCTTGAACTCTTGCATGTATAATTTTAGATAAATTCTTTAATGTAATTTCTTTTGGTTCTCTGCCTCTTAAACCTGGAATAGAAACAATTTCTGTTTCTTTATTTTCTCCTGGCCACGCAGAACCAAACTTAATTTTTAATAATTCCGCTTGTTTTTCTATAATAGAACAACCTTCTTTAATATCATCTGTAATTACGTTTCCTCCAAAAGGAATTACCGCTGTATGACGAATAATTCCGTCTTTAAAAATGGCTAAATCTGTTGTACCACCACCTATATCTATTAAAGCAACTCCTGCCTCTTTTTCTTCTAAACTTAATACTGCAGATGCAGATGCTAAAGGTTCTAAAGTAATATCACTTAAATCTAAACCAGCACTTTTTACACAACGTCCAATATTTCTTATAGATGAAACTTGCCCAACAACTACATGAAAGTTAGCTTCTAAACGCCCACCATACATACCAATTGGCTCTTTAATATCTGCTTGAGAATCTACCTTAAATTCTTGTGGTAACACATGAATAATTTCTTCTCCAGGTAACATTACCAATTTATGAACTTGATTTACTAAATCTTCTATATCACCATCGTCTATAACCTCATCTGCGTTATTTCTTGTAATATAATCTGAATGATGTAAACTTCTAATATGCTGACCTGCTATACCTACAACAACCTCTTCTATCTTTATACCAGAAACACTTTCTGCTTCATCTACTGCTTGTTGTATAGATTGTATAGTTTGTGTTATGTTACTAACAACACCACGTTTTACGCCTAAACTTTTCGCTTTACCAATACCAACAACTTCTATTTTGTCATATTCGTTTTTACGACCAATCATGGCAACAATTTTGGTTGTACCAATATCTAAACCAACAGCTATTTTATTGTTTTCCATTTTGATTTATTTTGTGCACACAACTTGGTTGTGATATTTTAAAGTAATCGTTTTATATTCTTGAATCGTTTTATTTTTATATGTTGTATTATAAAACGCTTTTAACTTATTAAATTTCATTTCTACCTCATTTAATTTTCCAAAATCAATTTTATAGTTTCCACTTCTTACAGAAAACTCATAATTATCATCATCAAACTTCTTAATTCCAACAATTTCTTTTTGTAAAAAGTTATCGCTTAAAATATAAGAAATTAAAGGTAAAACCACTTTAACATCTTCTTTATCATCTACACCAGAAACCAACATAACTCTTGCAGAATAATTAGTAGACAAAGGTACTTTTACACCTTGTTTGTCTACATAATAAGAATCTTTACTAGAAATAATTCTTGCGATTGGTGTACGCTGCTTTATGGTAGATTTTAACACACCTCCAATTGTTAAAAAAACAGCAGCTTTTTCAACAAATGGGTTCTTAGATACATTATTCTCTAATTTGTATAAATCTATTACAGATTTTGCTTGGTTTTTAACTGTTGTATCATTTTGTATTAACAATTTATTAACCATAGCATGAGTTAAAAAATTATTGTTTCCTTTCTCAAATTTCACTTCAATTTTAGTAATTTTTTTAAGATTATTTCTGGCTGATGTAAAACTATACAAAAAGCCCAAAACCCCAATAAAGACAACAAAAAACAAGTATTTCAAAATTCTTTTAAGTTTCATATTACAGTTCTTTTAAAAGTTCTTTTGTTACCTCATTTATCATCACTCCAATATCTCCTGCACCTAGCATAACTACTACTTTTGCTGAAGAATTTTTAATATCTTTTACTAAATTATTTTTTTGAGTTAATTTTTTCTGCTTATTTTCAATTTTATTTAATAACCAATTAGAATTTACCCCAGAAATAGGGATTTCTCTTGCGGGATAAATATCTAATAGTAAAATGTCGTCGAATTTTGTTAATGCAGTTGCAAAATCATCAATAAAATCTCTTGTTCTAGAAAACAAATGAGGTTGAAAAACAACCAAAATTTGCTGATTAGGATACATTTCTCTTACAGAGTTTTCTACTGCATTTATTTCTGTTGGATGATGTGCATAATCATCTATTAACACAAAATTATCTGTTTTAATCTTATAAGAAAATCTACGTTTTACGCCTTTAAACGTAACTAGACTTTTTTTAATATTTTCTAACGGAATTCCATAAACATCTGCCATTGCCAAAGCCGCCAAAGCATTCATAACATTGTGCTTACCTGGTAAATGAAATTCAATATTTTTTATCTCAGATGAAGGTGTTTTTACATCAAAAATATACCTACCACTTTCTATTTTTAAATTGAAAGCTTTATAATCTGCTTCTTCATTTACAGCATAGGTCAATCCTTTTAGAGGCAAATCTTTTGCAACAATTAGTGTGTCTGATACTTTATTAGAAAACTCTACAAAAGACTCTATTAAAGCTTCAGGGTTTTCATAAATATCTAAATGATCTGCATCCATAGAAGTTACGCATGCAATATTTGGCGATAATTGTAAAAAAGATCTATCAAATTCATCTGCTTCTACAACACTAATCTTATCTTCTCCTAAGATTAAATTAGAATTATAATTCTCTGCAATACCTCCTAAAAAAGAAGTTGCTTTTACTTCTGCCATAATATGTCCCAAAATAGAAGAAGTAGTTGTTTTACCATGTGTACCAGAAACTCCTAAACAAAAAGTTGTTTCAGTAATTTTACCTAAAACTTCTGCTCTTTTTAAAACTGAAAATTTATTGTTTACAAAATAATTTAATTCTGTGTGATCTTTTGAAATTGCTGGCGTATAAACTACCAACGTTTTTTCTTTATTTAAAAATGAAATTGGAATACTTTTTACAGCATCTTCAAAATGAATTTCTACACCTAAAACTTTTAAATCTTCTGTAATTTGAGACGGAGTTTTATCATAACCTGCCACATTTTTCCCATTCGCAGTAAAGTAACGAGCAATTGCACTCATTCCTATGCCACCAATTCCGACAAAATAAACGTTATGTATGTTTTTTAAATTCACTTATTTTAATAGTTTTTCAATTTCGTCTACAATATCTTTTGTAGCACTTGGTAATGCTAATTTTTTTATATTTTCAGATAATCTTTTTTGTCTTTCAATATCATTTAACAACGATTTAAAAACAACAGAAAATGTATCTAATTTACTTTCTTTTATCATTAACGCAGCATCTTTATCTACAATAGATTTTGCATTTTTTGTTTGATGATCTTCTGCAACATTTGGCGATGGAATAAAAACAACAGGTTTACCAACAATACATAATTCTGAAACAGAACTTGCTCCTGCTCTAGAAATAATTATGTCTGCAGCAGCATAACCAAAATCCATTCTATTTATAAATTGATGCACTTGTACATTTTCTAATTCATTGTACTTCTTATATTCAGCATAATATAATTTACCACATTGCCAAACAACTTGTATATCTTGCTCTTTAAAAAGTTCTAAATTACTTTCTATTAGTTCATTTATTTTTCTTGCTCCTAAACTTCCGCCTAAAACAAAAACAGTTTTCTTAGTTTTATTTAATTTAAAAAACGATAAAGATTCTTCTCTTTTAGAATCTATTGTTAATAAATCTTGTCTTACAGGGTTTCCTGTTTTAATAATTTTTTCTGTTGGAAAAAACCTTTCTAGATTTTCATAAGCAACACAGATACTTTTTGCTTTTTTACTTAGTAATTTATTTGTAATTCCTGGATAAGAATTTTGTTCTTGTATTAAAGTTGGAATTCCTTTTTTACCTGCCATTATTAAAGTTGGCCCGCTTGCAAAACCACCAGTTCCAACAGCAATATCTGGTTTAAAATCTTTAATTATTCTAGATGCTTTCCACAAACTACTCATCAACTTAAAAGGAAATGAAAGGTTATCTACCGTTAATTTTCTTTGTATACCAGAAATCCACAATCCTTTTATTTTATATCCAGCTTGTGGCACTTTTTCCATTTCCATTTTGTCTTTTGCTCCTACAAACAAAAAATTAGCATCAGGGTAACGTACTTTTATCTCATTTGCAATTGCAATTGCAGGATAAATATGTCCGCCAGTTCCACCTCCAGAAATTAATATATTAATCGATTGTTTCATGTAAAATATCTAAAGGATTATCATCTAAAATATCTTCTTCTGTTTCTTCTTTTGAAGCACTTACACTTAAAATCATTCCAAGAGCAAAACACGTCATCCAAATAGAAGTACCACCACTACTTATTAACGGTAAAGTTTGGCCGGTAACTGGAAATAAATTTGTAGCAACCGCCATATTTATTGTTGCCTGAAAAATAATAGGTACACCTACACCAACAACTAATAATGTTCCAAAAATTGTAGTTGTCTTTTTTAAAACTATAAATACTCTAAAAAGCAATAAAAAATAGACAAACACTACAACTACACCTCCAATAAGACCATATTCTTCAATAATAATTGCATAAATAAAATCTGATGATGATTGTGGTAAAAAATTTTTCTGAACACTTTTACCAGGACCAACACCCAAAGGACCACCAGTTGCTATTGCTATTTTTGCTTTTTCAACTTGGTACGCTTCTTTACCTTCTGCACTAGAAAAACTTTCTATTCTACTTTGCCAAGTTTGTATTCTATTTGGCATTGCATCTGGAAATGCTTTTGCTATTAACACAAAAAGTGAAAGAGCAACAATTCCTGCTCCTAAAATAAAACCTATATATTTTAAGGGATAACCACCTATAAAAACAACAACCAAAATCATTAAAAATATAATAGCAGTTGTAGAGAAATTTGCTGGTAAAATTAAGATTAACACTAAACTTACTGGCAACCACAACTGCAATAAACTCTCTTTAAAATTAATAGTTTTCTCTTTATTTCTAGCCAAATACCTTGCTACATAAACCATTAAAACTAAACCTGCCAATGTAGATGTCTGAAAACCTATACCAACAAACGGAATACGAATCCATCTACTTGCATTTGCACCACCAATTGTGGTTCCTTGAGCTAATGTGAAAATTAGCAGAATAATTACAACAGGTAACATTAAAACGGCACCTCCAGAAAAATACCTGTAAGGTATTTTATGAACACCATAAATAATACCAAAACCCATTAGTAATAAAAAAGCATGTTTTACCAAATAACCAAGTGTAGAACCTGCGCCAACAACATATACCAAGTTTGTACTTGCACTATATACTGGCATAAATGAGAATATAGCCAAAGCAGCAACAATTGCCCAAATGGTTTTATCTCCTTTTATATGTTGAAAAATGGTTTTCACTTTTTTTTAACTTCTATTATTTATAAACTTTTTACAGCTTTTTTAAATTGACGACCTCTATCTTCATAGTTTTCGAATAAATCGAAACTTGCACAAGCTGGAGATAATAAAACTGCATCTCCTTTTTCAGATAATTTATGAGCTACTTTTACAGCTTCTTCTGCTCCTGCAGTTTCCACTACGATATCAACTACGTTACCAAACGTATTTTTTATTTTCTCATTATCTAAACCTAGACAAACAATTGCTTTTACTTTTTCTCTTACTAAAGGCAATAAGTCGTTATAGTCATTTCCTTTATCTACACCACCAACAATCCAAACAGTTTGTTTGTCCATGCATTCCAAAGCGTAAAAAGTTGCATTTACATTTGTTGCCTTAGAATCGTTTATATACTCTACACCATATACTTTTGCAACATTCTCTAAACGATGCTCTACGCCTTCAAAATCTTCTAAACTCTCTTTTATAACTTGCTTTCTTGCACTTAGCAATTGCGCTGCCATTGTTGCAGCCATTGCATTCTTAACATTATGTTTTCCTTTTACTGATAAACTTGATATTGGCATATTGAAAGTATCTTTATTTATATTGATTGTAATATTATTATTTTTCAAAAAAGCACCGTATTCTAATTCTTTTTCTAAAGAAAACGGAACTAATTTTGCTTTTGTTTTATTTGTTTTTAACCAATTATTTATTGCTTCATCATCTGCATCATAAATTAAATAATCGGTTGCTTTTTGATTTTTTGTTATTCTAAATTTTGACGCTATATACTTGTCAAAATCATACTCATATCTATCTAAATGATCTGGCGTAATATTTGTTAAAATTGCTACATGACAATTAAAATCTTCAATTCCATCTAACTGAAAACTACTTAACTCTAATACATAATTATCATAAGATTCTTCTGCAACTTGTTGCGCAAAACTATCGCCAATATTACCAGCAACACCAACATTTAAACCCGCACTTTTTAAAATATGATGCGTAAGTAATGTTGTTGTTGTTTTTCCATTAGAACCAGTAATTCCAATAATATTTGCATCTGTATATTTTGCCGCAAATTCTATTTCAGATATTACTTTTATTCTTTTTTTCTTCAATTTTAAAATTAAAGGAACTGTATCTGGAATCCCAGGACTTTTCATCACAACATCTGCAATTAAAATTTTGCTTTCTGTATGATTTTTTTCTTCAAAATCTATTTCGTTATTTAAAAGAACTTCTTTGTACTTATTTGCAATCGAGCCTTTATCAGACACAAAAACTTCATAGCCTTTTTGTTTTCCTAAAAGCGCTGTACCAACACCACTTTCTCCTCCACCAAGAATGACTAACTTTTTCACCTTATCTTAATTTTAAAGTAACAATTGTAAATACTGCTAAAAGAATTCCTATAATCCAGAAACGAACAACTATTTTACTTTCATGGTAGCTTAATTTCTGATAATGATGATGTAATGGTGCCATTCTAAAAACTCTTCTTCCTTCACCAAACTTCTTCTTTGTGTACTTAAACCAAGAAACTTGCATGATTACAGATAAGTTTTCAATCACAAAAATTCCCGCTAAAATTGGTAACAATAATTCTTTTCTTATTGCAATTGCTATTACAGCTATAATTCCTCCGATGGTTAAACTACCTGTATCTCCCATAAATACTTGTGCAGGATATGTATTGTACCAAAGAAACCCAATTAAAGCACCTGCAAAAGCAAGTATAAAAACTGTCATTTCACCAGAGTTAGGTATGTACATTACATCTAGATAATCTGCGAAAATAATGTTACCAGAAACCCAAGCAAAAACTGCCAGCGTTATAACAATTATTGCTGAAGAACCTGCTGCTAAACCATCAATTCCGTCTGTTAAATTTGCTCCGTTAGAAATTCCTGTTACAATAAAAACAACAATAAAAATGAAAACAATCCAACCATATTTTTCATAACCATCACCTAAAAAACTTAAGGCCTCGGTATAATCTAACTCATTATCTTTTAAGAAAGGAACCGTTGTTTTTGTAGACTTATGAGCCTCACCAAAAACCTTAACTCTTCCGTTATCTTGAACAATTTGTTGCTCTACTGGCAACTGCTCTTTAATAGTTACATCATCATGAAAATATAACATAGAGCCCACAATTACACCTAAACCAACTTGCCCAAGTATTTTAAATCTTCCTTTTAGTCCAGCTTTATCTTTTTTAAATACCTTAATATAATCATCTAAAAAACCAATTAAACCCATCCAAACCGTTGTAATTATTAAAATAATTACATAAATATTGTCTAGCTTAGCTAACAAAAGAGCAGGAATTAAAGTGGCAAGAATTATAATAACTCCACCCATTGTTGGTGTACCAGCTTTTTGAATCTGTCCGTCTAAACCTAAATCTCTAATAGATTCTCCTACTTGTTGTTTTTGCAAGAAATTGATAATTCTCTTACCGTAAATTGTAGAAATTAATAAAGAAAATATAAAAGCTGCAGCTGCCCTAAATGTGATAAATTGAAACACACTAGCTCCTGGGAAACTAAATTGACTTTCTAAATATTGAAATAAATAATACAGCATTCTTACTAATTTTTTAATTGATTAAAACAGTTTCTCACTTCTTCTAAATCATCAAAATGAGCACGAACTCCATTTATTTCTTGATAATTCTCATGTCCTTTTCCTGCTATAAGTATAATATCTCCAGCTTCAGAAAACTTACAAGCTGTTTTAATTGCCTGTCTTCTATCTAAAACTGTTAATGTTTTTCTATAATTTTCCGGCGAAACACCAACTTCCATTTCATCTAAAATACTTTGCGCATTTTCTGTTCTAGGATTGTCTGATGTAAAAATTGCTTGATCGCTTAACTGCGAAGCAATATGTGCCATTTTTGGTCTTTTTGTTTTATCTCTATCTCCACCACAGCCAACAACTGTAATTACTTTTTCATTACCTGTTCTAATATCAGTTATCGTTTCTAATACATTTTTTAAAGCATCTGGTGTGTGTGCATAATCTACAATTGCAGTAATACCATTTCCTGAAACCACATACTCAAAACGCCCACTCACACTCTCTAACTCACTTACAATTGTTAAAACCTCTAATTTTTCTAAGCCTAACAACTCTGCAGTTGCAATAATTGCTGTTAAATTGTAAATATTAAAAACACCAATTAATTTTGTCCAAACTTCAGTTCCATCAACAGAAATTAAAGTTCCAGACAGTTGTTTTTCTAAAATTTTAACTTTAAAATCTGCTAATGTTCTTAAAGCATATGTTTTCTTTTTTGCTTTGGTATTTTGCAACATAAAGTCGCCATTTTTATCATCTATATTTGTTAAGGCAAATGCCGATTTAGGTAAAGAGTCAAAAAATTCTTTTTTAACATTTCTATATTCTGCAAACGTTTCATGATAATCTAAATGATCATGAGAAAGGTTTGTAAAAATTCCGCCAGCAAAAGTTAAACCCTCTGTTCTTTTTTGATGAATTCCATGAGAGCTCACTTCCATAAAACAGAAATCTACACCAGCATCAATCATTTTATCTAAATAAAAATTAATTGTTACAGAATCTGGCGTTGTATGTGTTGCCTTAAACTCAGTTTCGTCTACTAAAACTTTAACAGTAGAAAGCAGACCTACTTTGTAACCTGCTTTTTTAAATAGTTGATATAAAAGTGATGCAATTGTTGTTTTACCATTTGTACCTGTTACACCAACTAACGGAAGCTTAGACGAAGGTTTTTCATAAAAATTTGAAGCCATAATTGCCAGAGCAACATTAACATCTGCAACCTGCACATAGGTAATTCCTTCTTTTTTATCTTCTGGAAAATCTTCACAAATAATTACAGTTGCTCCTAAATTAATTGCTTTTTCAATGTATAAATGCCCATCTACAGAAACACCTTTTTGAGCAAAAAACACATCATTACTCTCAATTTTTCTAGAATCGAAAACAAGATTTTTCACCTCAACATTTGTGCTACCAAAAACTTGATTTATTGAAACCTGATATAGTATGTCTTTTAAATTCTTCAGACTATGATAGTTTTAATGTAATTGTATTTCCTTTTATTAATTTTTCTCCTTTTTTAAGAGACTGATATTCAACTCTACCAACTCCAGAGATTTTTACTTTTAAACCAATATTTTCTAATAACGAAAGTGCATCCATACCAGACATTCCTTTAACATTAGGAATTACAGTATAGTTTCTACCTAATTTATCATCATATTTAGAATATTCGTTATCAATCTCATCAAACCTAACTTCATCTTCTACAGACTGATTATCTACAGGAGTTGTTGTGTAAATTTTTTGAGCAATTTCTTTAAAAACTGGTCCTGCAACAGTTGCTCCATAATATCCTTTTTCCTTTTTAGGATCATGAATTACCACAATACAAGAGTATTTAGGATTATCTGCAGGAAAAAAACCAGCAAATGAAGCTACGTAATGTTTATTTGAATAACCAGCAGCTATCGTTTTACCATTTTCATCTTTATGTTTTGGAAGGTATTTCTTAGCAGTTCCTGTTTTTCCCGCCATAGAAAAGTTTGATGAATAAATATTTGTTGCAGTACCTTTAATTACAACATTTTCCATTACTTTTCTAATCTTATTTATTGTTTCTTCTGAAGCTATTTGAGGATTTAAAACCTCTGTTTCAAACACCTTTTCTGTCTTATCTTGCCTTCTTAACTCTTTAATAAAACGTGGTTTTACCATAACACCATTATTTGCAACAGCATTGTAAAACATTAAAGTTTGCATTGGCGTAACCGAAATACCATAACCCCAAGACATCCATTCTAAAGAAATTTTATTCCATCTTTTATCTGACGGTTTTGGAACTACTGGTTTTCCTTCGCCTTTAATTTGAAAACCTATTGGTTTTGTAAAACCATAAGACTCTAATTTTTCTATGAATTTTTCTGGTTGATTATCGTAATGCTTTCTAATTAATTTTACAATACCCACATTAGACGAAACTTCAAAAACTCTAGCAGCTGATATTTTACCATAACCACCTCTATGAGAATCTTCTACTTTAGAACCATGTATATAAATTCTACCTTTCTCTGTATCTACCACTGTAGATGTATCAATTTTCTTATCATCTAAAGCTGCCATTAAACTTGCTAACTTAAATGTAGAACCAGGTTCATGACTTTCCCAAACAGCATAGTTTCTTTTCTCAAAATACTTACCCCCTTTTGTTCTACCTAAATTAGAAATAGCCTTTATTTCTCCTGTTGCTGTTTCCATTACCACAGCACAACCATGATCTGCTTCAAAATACTCTAACTTTCTTAACAACGCATGGTGTGTAATATCCTGAATATTTACATCAATAGTTGTTATAATATCATGACCATCAATTGGTTCTTTTTCATTAAAATCTGTAATTGGCTTCCATTGGTTCTTTGCAATTTTTTGCTCCCATCTTAAACCGTTTTCACCTTGCATATAATCTGCAAAAGCACCTTCTATACCAGCTTCTCCTCTAAAATCATCATAACCAATAGTTCTTTCTGCTATTTTACCTATTGGATGTGCACGTTCTGTTCTGTGTTTTGCTATAAAACCACCTTTATAAACTCCCAAATTAAAAATTGGAAATTTTTTCATCTTTAAATAATCTGTATACCCAATATTTCTAGCAATTAGAAAATATCTTCTTTTCTTATTTTTTGCAGCCCTTAATCTTTTCTGATGATAGCTAGAAGACTTACCTAACATCTTAGACAACTCACTAGATAATTCAACAATATTATCTTCAAAAATTTGCCCATCTACAGTAACCAAATCCATGAAAATATTAAATTTAGACATAGACGTAGCTAACAAATTACCATCTGCTGCATACACATTTCCTTTGTTTGCATAAATAGTATCTTGCCTAACCGTAAGTTCTGTTGCTAATTTTCTATATTCATCTCCTTGAACATATTGAAGATTAATAACCCTAAAAATAATAGACAACAGAAACAATGTCATAAAAGCACCTACCAAGTAGAATTTAGTTAAAATGCTTTTTTTATGAGTTGCCAATTTATTCGTTTTTATAAGTTACTTTTATTTTCTTTGGAGGGGTTTGTGAAGGTTGCAAACCTCTAAATTTTGCTTTTTCTCTAATACTAGATTCCATTTTAATTCTCATTAGAATAGTACCTGTATCTACATATTCTGCCCTTAACTCTCTTTTTAGCTTATTTAATTCAGAGATTTTATAAACCTTTTTCTCTGCATTATGCGCACTAGAAATCATAATTAAAAGCAAACCAACAATAAAGATGATTATTCGCCAATTTTTAAAAGCAGATTCATCTGTAAGGAAACTTCCTCTTAGAAAACCATATATACCTTTTTTAATCTTAGACATCTTACTTCTTTAAAGTTGCAATTCTTAATTTAGCGCTGCGAGCCCTATTGTTTATGTTAATTTCCTGTGGGGTAGGTACTATCAACTTCCCGACTTTCTGCATTGGTTCACTTGTGTTTCCAAAAAAATCTTTCTCGGGCTCGCCACTAAACAATCCTGTTCTTATAAATCTTTTCACCAATCTATCCTCTAAAGAATGATATGAGATTACACTTAATCTTCCTTCATCTTTTAATAAATTTGGCATTTGTTGTAAAAATTCTTTTAAAACATCTAACTCTTCGTTTACTTCAATTCTAATTGCCTGAAATATCTGAGCCAATATTTTATGCTCTTTTGCTTTTGGTAAATACCTTTGCAAAACTTCCTTTAACTGAAAACTAGTTTCAATCTTCTCTTCCTCTCTTTTTTCTACAATTGTTTTTGCTATGTTTCTTGAATTTCTCAATTCACCATACAAAAACAAAATCTCAGCTAATTTTTCTTCAGAATAACTACTAATAATTTCTTTTGCAGAAATTTTAGACTTCTGATTCATTCGCATATCTAAATCACCATCAAAACGAATAGAGAAACCTCTTTCCGCTTCATCAAATTGATGAGAAGAAACACCTAAATCCGCTAAGACACCATCTACCTTCTTAACCCCATGAAACCTTAAGAATCTTGAGATATATCTAAAATTTTCAGGAATTAAAGTAAACCTTTCATCATCTATAACATTCTCTAACGCATCAGGATCTTGATCAAAACCAAACAACCTTCCGTTTTCACCAAGCCTACTCAAAATCTCTCTTGAATGACCTCCACCACCAAACGTTACATCTACATAAATACCATCTGCTTTAATAGCTAATGCATCTACACTTTCTTTTAATAAAACTGGACTATGATAATTCATCAAATTCTGTATTTCCCATTACTTCCTCAGCCAAATCTGCAAAATCTAAAGCTGCATCATCAATTGCTTTTTCATAATTGTCTTTGTCCCAGATTTCAATAATATTTACTGCTGATGACAAAACAACCTGTTTTTTTATTCCTGCAAATTCACATAAATCTTTAGGAATTAAAATTCTACCAGCAGCATCAAATTCAACTATCTTTACACCTGCTGTAAACCTTCTAATAAAATCGTTGTTCTTTTTAACGAATTTGTTAAGCTTATTTAACTTCGCCATCATCAAACTCCATTCTTCCATAGAATACAATTCTAGACAAGGCTGAAAAACAGCTCTTTTTACTACAAAACCCTCATTTAAAATTGGTTGCAACTGCTTCTTCAGAGCCGATGAGAACATCACTCTACCTTTAGCGTCTGCTTTACATTCATATGTACCAATTAGATTTATCACAAATAAATAGTTGTTTTAATAGATATCAAAAATATATAATTTTTACCACTTTTTACCACTTTTTACCACATTGTTAATAAGTTATAACATTTTCAAAGCAAAAACAGACATCAACAACCTTAAAAATTGAATTAGAGCGTTTTATGAAAACGATATTTATGTTATAAAAAAGAATTACATTTGCGATTAAGTAAAACGAATTGAATGATGACTGACCAGTTAAAAACCGAAGGGAAATTTACATATGCAGAAGCAGGAGAAGGACCTGCTATTATTGTTTTACACGGACTTATGGGAGCCTTAAGCAACTTTGGCGCTACGTTTGACCATTTTTCTAACAATGGCTACAAAGTATTAATTCCTGAATTACCTTTATACTCACTTCCTCTTATAAAAACAAATGTTAAAAACTTAGCTAGCTTTTTAAAAGAATTTATGGAGTTTAAAGAAATAGATGACGCTATTCTATTAGGAAATTCTTTAGGCGGACATATTGGTTTGTATTTTACAAAACATTATCAAGAAAAAGTAAAAGCTTTAGTACTAACTGGTAGTTCTGGTTTGTACGAAAAAGCAATGGGAGATAGTTTTCCTAAAAGAGGAAACTACCAATACATCGAAGAAAAAACTAAAGCCGTTTTTTATGATCCAGAAATTGGAACTAAAGAAATGGTAGATGATGTTTTTAAAATTGTAAACGATAGAAGTTCTGTAATTAGAACCTTAGCAATTGCAAAAAGTGCTATTAGACATAACATGGCTAATGATTTACCTGCAATGAAACAACCAACTTGTTTAATTTGGGGAAAACAAGATAACGTTACACCACCTGAAGTTGCAGAAGATTTTCAAAAACTTTTACCAAATTCAGATTTGTTTTGGATAGATAAATGTGGACATGCTGCAATGATGGAAAAACCTGAAGAATTTAATACAATTCTTCACAAATGGTTTACTCAAAGAAATATATAATCTGATGAAAATTAAGTCTGCAGAGTTTGTAATGAGTAACACTAATGTTATAAATGCACCAAAAGATAGAATACCAGAATACGCTTTTATAGGACGCTCTAATGTTGGTAAATCTTCATTAATTAATATGTTAATGGAGCGTAAAGATTTGGCTAAAACCTCTGGAAAACCAGGAAAAACCCAACTTATAAATCATTTTAAAATAAATGAAGAATGGTTTTTGGTAGATTTACCAGGTTATGGTTACGCACAAATTTCTAAAAAGAAAAGAGTAATTTTTCAATATTTTATAGAAAATTATTTTAAAGAAAGAGAACAACTAGTTTGTACTTTTGTTTTAATTGACTCTAGACACGATCCGCAAAAAATAGATTTAGATTTTATGCAGTTTTTAGGTGAAAACCAAATACCTTTTTGCATTGTTTTTACTAAAGCAGACAAATTAGGAAGTTCTAAACTAAATAAACAAATTACTTCTTACAAAAAGAAACTATTACAACATTGGGAAACTTTACCTATGTCTTTCTTAACCTCTTCTTCTACTAGCTTAGGAAGAAAAGAGTTTTTAGATTTTATTGATGGTATTAATGAAGATGTTGCCAAAGATTTTAAATAATATATTACTTTTTAAGTAACCTATAATGCAATCTACTAAAGAGAATTTACAAGTTTTATTTGAAGACAATCATATAATTATTGTAAACAAAAGAGCTGGTGATATTACCCAAGGTGATAAAACCGGAGACAAACCTTTAAGCGATGTAATTAAAGAGTACGTAAAAGACAAGTATAACAAACCTGGTAACGTTTTTATTGGAACTGTACATAGATTAGACAGACCAACTTCTGGAATTGTAATTTTTGCTAGAACCTCTAAAGCTTTAGAGCGTTTAAACAAAATGTTACGAGATAAAACTATTAATAAGACGTATTGGGCACTTGTAAAAAAACAACCAAATAAAACTTCTGACACTTTAATTAATTTCTTGAAAAAAGACACAAAAAAGAATAAATCTTTTGTCTACAAAAAAGAAATTGAAGGTAGCAAAAATGCAATTCTGCATTATAAAGTAATTAAAAAATTAGAGAATTATTCTTTAATAGAAATTGATTTAGAAACAGGTAGACATCATCAAATTAGAACACAACTTTCTCATATTGGAAGCCCTATAAAAGGTGATTTAAAATATGGTTTTCCTAGATCTAATAAAGATGGTAGCATTAGTTTACATGCAAGAAAAATAAACTTTATTCACCCAGTTTCTAAAGAAGAAATAGAAGTTACTGCAAACACACCAAATGATGTGATTTGGAATGCTTGCAACTAAATAAGATTTTAAATTACTTTACTTCTAAAGAAGTAAACTTAAAAGAAGTTCCATCGAACAAACCTTTATCTGATAATTTTAACGAAGGAATTACCAACAATGCCATAAAAGACAAACTCATATAAGGCGCCCTTAATTTACTACCCATTTGTTTTGCCATTTTATCTAATTCCGCATAAGATTTTCCTATTTCTTCAGCAGATAAATCAGACATAATACCTGCAACTGGTAAAGAAACTATTTTCTCTTCAGAAGAATTTACAGCACAAACTCCTCCTCTATTTTCTATAATTAAATTTACAGCTTTACAAATTGCTTCATCAGAAACACCAACCGCAATAATATTATGAGAATCGTGCCCAACAGAACTTGCAATAGCACCTTCTTTAAGTCCGAAATTTTTAATAAAAGCAATTGCTGGAACATCATTTTTATAACGATTTACAACCGTCATTTTTAAAACATCTGAAATAGTGTTAGAAACCAAGTTTCCATCAATAATTAGAGCATTTGCTTCTATTTTGTTTGTTACCAACTCTCCATCTAAAGCTTCAATAACATTAATTTTTTCAGAAGAAGATTCAAACCTAAAATCTGAAATTGCTTTTTTATCTGTTTTAAAATTATTTAAAACTTCAAAATCTACAGATTTTACAAAAGACTCACCATTTTTAGCAACCAACTCACCATTTATATAGGTTTCTAAAACATTAAAATTCTTTAAATCATCTACCAAAACAAAATCTGCATCATCTTCTTTTTGCAATAAACCTACATCTAAATTATAGTGTTTTACAGGATTTATACAAGCAGCTTGTAATACTTTAAAAACATCAATCCCTTTTGCCACAGCTCTTTCACATAATTGATTAATATGTCCTAATAATAAGTCATCTGGATGCTTATCGTCAGAACAAAACATCATATTTTCAAAATGTTCTGGCAATAAATCTATTAAAGCTTCAAAGTTTTTTGCTGCAGAACCTTCTCTAATAATTACTTTCATTCCTTTTTGAAGTTTCTCTAAAGCTTCATCATAAGAAAAGCATTCATGATCTGTAGAAATACCCGCAGAAATATATTTTGTTACATCATCTCCTCTTAAACCAGGAGCATGACCATCTATGGGTTTGTTATTGTTTTTTGAATGTTGAATTTTTGCTAAAACCTCTTCGTCATCAAATAAAACACCAGGATAATTCATCATTTCTGCTAGATATTTAATGTCTGGATTTTCCATCATTAATTTAATATCATCTGCATTAATAATTGCACCAGCACTTTCAAAAGAAGTTGCAGGAACACAAGAAGGCGCACCAAAATTAAATTTTAACGGAACTTTCTTTCCGTTTTCAATCATAAATTCTACTCCTTTAACACCTAAAACATTTGCAATTTCATGCGGATCTGAAACTGTTGCAATTGTACCATGTTTGACTGAAATTTTAGCAAATTCTGAAGGAACCAACATAGAACTTTCTATGTGAATATGTGCATCTACAAAACCGGGTAAAATATAGTTTTCTATATTATGATTTGCTTCTCGAACTTCTAAAATTTTGCCGTTTTTTACCTCAACTTCTCCTTTAAAAATTCTTTTATTTTGTATATCAACAATATTTCCTTGTACAATCATCTTCAAAATTATTTGCTGCAAATTTACAAAGAATAAAAGGCGATTTAAAGTTTATTTAGGATAGATTACTTCATGCAAAGCAATATCAAATTCATTCACATCATCAATTTGTAAAATAGGTTTAAAGAAATTTAACCCAATTAATTTTGCATCTTTTCTGCAATTAGATAAAAAACGATCATAATATCCTTTTCCATAACCAACTCTATACTTTTTTGCATCAGAAATTAGCATTGGTACAAATACCATGTCTAGTTCTTTTTCATCTACCTCTTCTGCATTTACAGGTTCTGGAACACCAAATTTATTTAGTTCTAAAACTGTAGTTTCATCAAAATAATAATGAGATAAAGTGTTATTTATAAAATTACATTTACTTACTACAATTCGCTTATTATTTTTTCTGAAATAAGAAATTAAAGGATTCGTATTTATTTCTTTAAACTTCTTCATAGACAGAAATAAATGCACATTCTTTACATTAGAAATATCTAAACTATAAATTTGTTGGTAGATATTTTGTTCTAGTTTATCAAGTTCTTTGTCAGATAATTCTTTACGTTTTTGTTTGTAAATTTCTCTAAGTTTCTGCTTTTCCATATTTACAATTCTGTTAGTTCTTTTTGTAATTTCTTTGTCAATCCTTTTACTACCAAATCGTAAGAATGGTTTATTAACTCTTTTGCCAAATCATCTGAAACATCACTAGAGTTTATAATTACTGTATTCCAATGTTTTTTATTCATATGAAACCCAGGAAAAATACCTTCATATATTGTTCTTAATTCTTCAGATTTTTCTGGATTACATTTTAAATTGATTTTTTCTTCGCCTTTTTCCCAATTATTTAAACTTGTAAGGGCAAACATTTTTCCCATTACTTTAAAAACTAATGTAACTTCATCAAAAGGAAAGTGCTCTGTAACGCCTTTTTTTGCAATACAAAAATCTCTTAATTGTTCTATGTGCATAAACTCTTCAATTTAAAAGTGTCTTTTTTACAAATTTAAAAAGTATCTTTATCTATCAAATTTACAATTATTATTTAAATGGAAAATGAATTTCTAGACAACACTTCTATCATAAGTTATTCTGCTAAAAATTATGAAAAAACTAATTTCGATGCAATTTCTCAGATAAAATTATCTCAAGGAACAGAAACGATAGAATGGTTAAACACTTATGGAATAAAGTTTCAAAGTGAATATAAGAAAGTTATTTATCAGAATAAATTAGACGATTTTTTAATAAAATTATTAAGTGATGAAGAACACCCTAATAAAGTAATTTTATTAGATAATTTATTGTTTATAACCACACGAGTTCTAATTACAGAAAGTAATAAATTAGAATCTGAACAAATGATTTTTATTGTTTCTGCAGATTTTTTATGGTCTATTCAAGAAAAAACTGGAGATTATTTTAATTGGATTCGTGAGCGTTTAGAAGGTAATAAAGGAATTGTTAGAAAGAAAAGAGCAGATTATTTATTGTTTTTACTTCTTGAATCTATTATAGATAATTACCAAGATACGTATGAAGAAAATGCTGAATTAAGTGCAGACAAATTAAACTCTTCACATATTAAGCCAACCCCAGAATTTACTTCTTTAGTTGAAAAAAGAAAGCAAGAATTATTTAATTTTAAGAAAGCTACAATGAGTTTAAAAGACACCGTTGTAAAGCTAGAAAAAATAGAAATTGAAGGTTTTGACGTAAAATATTTTAGTGAATTAAAGGAACAAACTAATAATTTAATTTCTAATATAGATTTTGAGCTACAAGAATTAGAAAGTAAAATAAACTTGATTTTTAGTATACAAGGACACAGATTAAATGAAGTAATGAAAACACTTACAATATTGTCTGTTATTTTTATTCCGTTAACTTTTTTAGCTGGAATTTACGGTATGAATTTCGAACACATACCAGAACTAAAATTTAAATACGGTTATTTTATTTTATTAGGAATAATGGTTCTAGTTACCGTTGCTTCTGTTTGGTATTTTAAACGAAAAAAGTGGTTTTAATTATTATAAGTTTTACTTAAATTAACTAAAACAACTAATAAAGAAATAATTCCAAAAACTATTAAAAACCACATTCCTATTTTAATTAGAATATAATAGCCAAAGGCATAACTCGATTCATTATCGACCAAATCAGTTAAAAATGAATTAAATTTAACTGATTTGGTCAAAATATAGTAAACTAAAAATGAGCAAAATGATAAAAAAATAATTTTGAAATATTTAAAACTTATTTTAATCATTAAAAAAACTAATTATTAATAAAACTTACTTTATAATTTTATATAAAACAGGTTTACTTGGTGTTGCATCATTTTCAAAAGGAGCAATCATTAAGTTTAATAAATACTCACCATCTTCTACATCATTTGGTACATAAATAAATTCTGTAATGGTAGCATCCATTCTAATTTCTCCACTTGTATTCCAAAAAGCGTTATGAGACAAAAGTCTACCTTCATCTTTTTCTTTATCTACTGAAGGTAAATCAATTAACAAATGTTTTATTCCTTTTTCTCTTAAATAAACAGCCGCTTTTTCAGACAAATACGTTGGATTTGTATTTGAATATTGCATGCTTTTTTTATCTTCTAAATTAGGCAAAGTTCTAATTACAATTGCATCTCTTTTCTTATTACGTAAAGCTGTTTTTAATTGTTTTACTCCAATTAAAAAATCTCCATTATGAAACAAAGGAGCAATTGTAACTACCTCTGCTAAAAAAATAAAATATTTTAAATTTTTATTTACAGAATGTACTTTTTCTGTTATATGCCCAACACACTCTGTATGTGTAACATGAGAATGAGGATTAAAACTTATATTGTTAAAATTTACAACTGCACCATTAGAAACCTTAACCTCTTCTCCGTCTATAATTTCTGGAGAAATTTTTGGATCATCTAAATACCATGCATTTACATTTTTTTTTGATGCATCTATTGGAATAGAAATATCTATAGGATTAGAAATATTTACCTCTATCTTTCTTGAATTATATTCTATAATTGCTTTCATTTCTTACTATTACTTTTTATTTTAAACCTAATTAAGCATAAATAAATCTGATGCAATTCCATCAGACAAAAACTTACCTTTTTGCGTGGTTTTTAAAACGTGGTTTTCAATATACAATAATTCTTGTTCAATATATTTTTTAGATTGTTTTTCTAAATAGTCAATATATTTCTGTCCAAAATCTAATACTATTTTTTCTAATGAAACTCCCCAAATTGTTCTTAAACCCGTCATAACATATTCGTTATAACCATCTGTTTTTGTTAAAACTTCTCTTTCTATTGGCAACCTATTTTCTTCTATAGCTTTTATGTATTTAGCGTTATTTCTAACATTCCAACTACGTTGTTTACCGTTAAAAGAATGTGCAGAAGGTCCTATTCCTAAATAAGATTTACCTAACCAATAAGAAGAATTATTTTTACTAAAATAATCTTGTTTGCCAAAATTAGATAATTCATAATGAATAAAACCAGCATTAGTTAATTCTTCTATTAAAATATAAAACTGCTCTTCTGCTTTTGCTTCATCTACATTTTTAATTTTTCCTTTAGCAATTAATGTTTCTAAAGCAGTTTTTGGTTCTACTGTTAACGCATAACTAGAAATATGAGGAATATTAAAACTTAATGCAGTTTGTATATTTTTTCGCCATTCATCATTAGTACAATCTGGAATTCCGTAAATTAAATCTACCGAAATATTATCAAAATATTTAGTTGCTATTTGTAAACATTTTTTTGCTTCTTCAGAATTATGTGCGCGATTCATTAATTTTAAATCTTTCTCAAAAAAAGATTGAATTCCAATACTTAATCTATTTATTGGCGATTTAGAAATTGCTATTATTTGTTCTTCAGACAAATCATCTGGATTTGCTTCGAGTGTAATTTCTGGCTTATCTACAACACTAAAATTAGCATAAACTGCTTCTATTAATTGTTGAATTTCTTCCGTTTTTAAAACAGAAGGTGTTCCGCCACCAAAATAGATTGTTTCTACAATTACATTTCCTAATTCATTTTTTCTAATTTCAATTTCTCTAATTAAAGATAAAATCATTTCTTCTTTTTTCTTTAAAGAAGTAGAAAAATGAAAATCGCAATAAAAACATGCTTGTTTACAAAACGGTATATGAATATAAATTCCTGCCATTATTTTTAATTAATCAATATTATTACTCAAATAACGCTTTCTAAATATGGATTAATTTTAAATTAGAAAGTTGTTATTCTAATGAATAATCTTATTTTTTTACACGTTTTTCATTTTGCTTTACAAAACTTGCCCAACCTGTATAATTTTTTCCTCCAACAACTTTACCAGAATTATAAAAATGACAAACTGCAGCTGCTAAACCATCTGTTGCATCTAAGTTTTTAGGTAATGTTTTTAAATTTAAAAGAGATTTTAACATTAATGCAACTTGTTCTTTACTTGCACTACCACTTCCTGTAACTGCCATTTTAATTTTTTTAGGCAAGTATTCTGTAATAGGAATTTCTCTAGATAAACCTGCTGCCATGGCAACACCTTGTGCTCTACCCAACTTTAACATAGATTGTACATTTTTCCCAAAAAACGGAGCTTCAATAGCAATTTCATCAGGGTTATAAGTATCTATTAGTTCTATAGTTCTTTCAAAAATTAATTTTAATTTTAAATAATGATCGTCGTATTTCTTCAACATTAATTCGTTCATTTGAACAAACTCCATCTTTTTACCAACCACTTTTATAATTCCAAAACCCATAATAGTTGTTCCTGGATCTATTCCTAAAATAATTTTTTCTATTGCCAAAATTGCAAAATTGTTTTTATGTTTATCGTTAAACTTAATGACGATTATTTATTACTTTGCAAACAATGAATTATTCGCTAACACACAAATCTAAACAATTCTTTTGGTTGCTCATAAAACTAAGTATTGTATTTGGTTGCGGATATTTTATTTACCTAAAACTAACCTCTAACAATCAATTAAGTTTTTCTGATTTTCTATTAAAAATGAAAGAATACAATGTTTTTTCTTTAAAAAACTGCATTATTTTGCTTTTTTTAAGTTTTACAAACTGGTTTTTAGAAATTATAAAATGGAAAACCTTGGCTTCTTTTTCTGTAAAAACTAGTAAAACTTCTGCAGCAATACAAAGTTTAGCTTCTTTAACAGCTTCTTTAATTACACCTAATAGAATTGGAGAATATGGTGCAAAGGCACTTTATTTTGAAAAGTCTTACAGAAAAAAAATTTTAAACTTGAATCTTATTGGTAATTTACATCAGCTTTTAGCAACACTTTTTTTTGGTGTTTTGGGTCTTATTTATTTTGTAGACACTAACAGTGTTCCTTTTAACTTAAACAAACTTTCCAATTTCATAATCTTTATTATAACAGGAACAATACTGCTATTTTTTCTTTGGAAATATCTATTTTCTAAAAAGCAAATTTTTAAAAATTATAAAGTAAGTATTAACAAGTTAGAACATTCGAAAATTAGTGCTCTGTCCTTTTTAAGGTATTTAGTTTTCTCTCATCAATTCTATTTTTTAATATTACTTTTTAATATTGAAATTTCTTATATAGATGCAATATCTGCAATAAGTACCATGTATTTAATTAGCTCTTTTATACCTATGCTCTCTATATTTGATGCTGTTTTAAAAGGAACTGTTGCTATATTTATTTTTAATTATTTAGATATTAATGCTGTTTTAATTCTTTGCATTACAACATTAATGTGGTTTTTAAACTTTGTGATTCCTGCAATTATTGGAAGTTATTTTGTACTTACTTTTAAACCCAAACTAGCAAAATGATTTGGTTTCTAATCTTTATACTTTCTTGTTATACTATTCTAATTTTAGCATTAGCAATTGGATTTAAAAAAATTGATGCATTTAAAGCAGAAAATGTACTTTCTAGTACTAATTTCTCTGTAATTATTCCGTTTAGAAACGAATCTAAGTACTTAACAACTTTATTAAATTCTATTCTAGCACTAGATTATGATAAAGAAATGGTAGAATTTATTTTTGTTGATGATGCTTCTTCTGATGATTCAGTAAAAATTATTGAAACTTTTATTGAAACTTTTCAGGTTAAAAACTTTTATATTTTAGAAAATAAAAGAACATCTAATTCGCCTAAAAAAGATGCTATTGCAACTGCAATTTCTAACGCTAACAATAATTGGATTATTACTACAGATGCAGATTGTATTTTACCTAAAAAATGGTTACTTACTTTAGATGCTTTTATAACACAAAACAACCCAGAAATGGTTGTTTCTCCTGTAAACTATAAAGTTAAAGATAATTCATTAGAACAATTTCAATTATTAGATTTTATGAGCTTACAAGGAACTACAATTGGTGGTTTTGGTATGCAATTTCCTTTTCTTTGTAACGGTGCTAACTTAGCTTACAAAAAAGAAAAGTTTTTACAATTAAATGGTTTTAATGGAAACGACAACATTGCTAGTGGAGATGATATTTTTCTTTTTGAAAAATTTATAGAAGCTGATAAAAAAAGTGTTTTGTTTTTAAAATCTAAAGACGCAACAGTTACTACATTTCCTGTTAACACAAATACAGATTTAATAAACCAAAGAGTACGTTGGGCTTCTAAAACCAGTAAGTTTAAATCTAACAAAGTAAAATTAATTGGCATATTAATTTTCTTGGTAAATTTAAGTATTATTTTAAGTCTATTTTTTGGTGAAAAATTGGCTTTAATGCTACTGCCTTTAACAACAAAAATAACCGTAGATTTATTTTTACTTATACCAACAATGCGTTTTTATGATCATAAAAACGCATTGTTAAAATGGTATATTTTTAGTAGTCTTTTGTATCCTTTTTTTAGCGTTTATATTGTTTTTAAATCGCTGTTTTATGAATATAATTGGAAAGGTAGAAACTTTAAAAAATAGATTTTCTAAAAGTTTACAAACAATTTTAGCCCAGATTGAAGTGGCATCCTTTTTTTATTTTTCTTAAAAAAAGATATAACGAAAAGCTGGAAATAGCTTCTAAAATTATTTCTGAAAAAGAGAATTCATTATAGGTTCCATTTTATACCAAAGTATAACAGCAATAACTAATAATAGTATTAGAAAGAGCCCCTTTGTTGGTTTTGTTTGTTTCTTTCTTCCAAATTTTCTTTTAAATTCCATTTAAATATATTTTAAACGAAGATAAAAAATTGAACGGATATTAAATATTTTAACACTGTAATAAACTTTCTAATATTGTTTGTTTTTAACAGAATCATCTGTTAAAGTCTGTATAAAAGCTATAATGTCTTGTTGTTCTTTTTCTGTAAGTTCTAGATTATCGAACGGTAAAGTTTGGTGTTCTAGGTTAAAACCTAGGCCTCCACCTCCACCAAGATTGTAAAAATTTAAAACCTCTTCTAAAGTTTCGTACACTCCATTATGCATGTAAGGCGCTGTTATTGCTGCATTTCTTATAGTTGGTGTTTTAAACATTCCTTTATGTAAATCTTCTTTATATCTCCAATAAAAACCAAAATCGTTATCTAATTTTTTATTCATTTTGGTTTCTGGTACACCAATTACTTCTTTTTCTGTTTCTGTAAAAAAAGGTGGAACTGTTCCGTTTGTTAAAGGCATAAAATGGCATGTTGCACACAACGCTTTTCCCATAAATAAATTATATCCATTTTTTTCACTTTCGGAATACGTGTTTTCTTCTCCTCTAATATTTTTATCGAATTTAGAATTAAAACCATTTAAAGTAGATACGTAAGAAGAAATTGCTCTGATAACTACCCTGTTACTTTTAGGTACCTCATTATATGCGTTTTTAAACAGTTTAATGTAAGTAGAATCTTTTAAAATATCATCGGAAAACCTATGAACATCTGTATTAAATTCTTTTTCATTGTTAAAAACCATAGAAATTTGATCTAATAAATCTCTAGATCTTCCGTCCCAAAAAAAGCTTTTTTGAAATGCTGCATTTATTAATGTTGGTGTATTTCTTACCAATAAATTGCCTTTATTATCTTTATTAAGCGCAACTCCATCTGCATATCCTTTTTCTGGCAAATGACAACTAATACACGCCATTTTTTTGTTTGATGAAAGTTTAGGGTCTGAAAATAATTTTTCTCCTAATTGTATTTGTTTTGTTGTTGCATTTCTATTTGTTGGTGGTGTAAAATAAGTAAGGTTAAAAGAATTATTCTCGAAAAATGTTGGTGCATCAAAATTAAAAGGTTCTGTTTTTACTGGAAGCCAAAGTTTGCTTGTTTTTCTTATTTGAACCCAATTTCTTGTAATAGGATTTAAAAAATCTCTTGTAAATGTAAATCTATCAAACGTATTAAAATCTGTATTACTTTTAATAAATGCTACTGCTTTTAAAATATTAGAAAGAAACTTCTTATCTAATTCTACATCTTTTTTTTGTATTATTGGTTGAATGGATTCTTTATAAACAAAAGCTAAACTTTCTAAAGATATTATTGTTTCTGAAATTCCTAAATGACTAACAGGAGTATCGAAACCAGAAATTGCTAAACTTGCTATTCTAAATAATTGTTGATGTGTGGCTATAAAAAAACGATGAGAGTTAATTTCTCTTTTAATTATATTTTTCTTTAAAACTGCAAATAAGCCTTTGGTAACATAAATTTCTTTATTAAAATCTTCTTCACTAGTTTCTAATTCATAAATACTTTCTTCTATTTTTTGTAAACCAATTGGCTCTAAAATTTTACCGTTATCTTCTTTATAAAACGGAAGCGCTGGACCATTGGCTCTATGCCCAACTTCCGGATTTAAATAAGACGCATAAGGTTCTGATTTTTTAAAATTTTCTCTTACTTTCTTAAAATAGAATTTTGTTTTTTGCCCTTTTAACCCTTCTAACTTAAGACTGTCTAAATATGTTATTGCTTTAGTAATATGGGTTTTATAATACTCTTGAGCAACAGACCAATTTACTTTTGCTGTATAATTTTCTTCTTTGCTTTTTTTACAAGAATAAATTACAATTGATAGAAAAAATATAAATAATAAGTTTTTACTCATTTTTACTTTCATACGTAAATTTTTTATAAACAAATGAATCTCCATAAATTATGGAGATTCATTTTAGAATGTAATTTTTTAAATTTTATCTAGGTAAACCTTGTAATAAAACAATTTGTCCACCTTGGTTATGAGGTAAATTAGCAGATTTAAAATCGTCACTTTGCCAATAATGAGGTTGTAAAGCTAAAATAAATGTATCTGGCTGACCAATTTTATCTGAAACGTCTATTAAAGCACCAAATTCTCCTGAAAAATTTGAACTACCTGTTGGAGATAAATTACTTTCTATTTGTAATTCTAAAACAACATTTGCATTGTTACCATTTAAATCTGTTTGATAAATTTGTGCTGCATGACCTCTGCTGAATGAGTTAGGGTCTTCTTGAACATAAATATAGTTTTCTGTAACACAAATATTATCTGGGCTCTGAAGTGCTGCTAAGTTTCCATCTTTATTATTAGTATCTGTATTACCACTAACTACTTGTGTTAACTTTCCTTCTAATGGATTTGTATCGTCTAATTCTAATTTATAAACTGTTCCCCAGTCATTATAAGTTCCTCTTCCAGGACCTCTTCCAGTAACTGCAAAAAATACATTTCTAGCATTTGCATCTGAACCTTTTTGATAATCTACATCTTCTACTCTCATAAACTGAGACGCAAAAACACTAGTACAAGCAGTTTCCATTTCATTTTTTGTCATGCTAGCTCCGTTTTCAATTTCCACAAACTCTACATCATAAGTTCCACCAAAATCTAAGCTTCCTTCATTATAAACAGCATTTGCATCTACTGCTTTAACTCCATTTGCTCCATCAGAAATTTGCTTAAATCTTAAGACATAAATCTTACCATTTTCTAAATCTGCATCTCCGTTTTCAGAAACATACATAGTTACTTGTCCTTCAGAACCACTAGAATCATCATCTCCTCCAATAATTACAGTTTTACCAGAATAAGCGTCTTTTGGTAACGGAACTGCATTTTCCCAAGAAAATTCTCCTAAAGCATCTAAACCAAAATCTGCAGTTGGTGTTGGTGTTTCTACCCAAGGATCTATCCCTTTAACATCATAAGCAATACTTTCTGAAGCTGATAAGAAAATATCTTTATCTCCACCATGAATATCTTTTTCCCACATTGTAGCAGAACATTGTCTTGCAAAATCTGCAACACCGGCATTTAATAACCAATCTCCTTTAATTGGATTCATAAATTCGTCAAAACGAATTCTAGAAACACCATAATCGTCTTCTGCGTTTACAACGTAGATAAACTCATCTCCATCTTTTAAAAACCCTGCTCCATCTTGTGCTCCTACCAAACGAAAACCATTTGATAAAACATCTGTAGAACTAATAAGAGAATATGCTTTTACATTATTAAAGCTTGCACTAATATTTACTAAAGGATTTAAAGAAGATTTATTAGAGAACAAACTTGGACTTGGTGTAAAATCTTTACCATTTTCACCATCTTTTCCATCTACACCATTTACGCCATCTAAACCGTTTTCTCCATCTAAGCCCTCTTCTGTACAACTTGTTATTAATGTAAAACTAGCCCCCATTAAGGTAAGTGCTAAAAATAATTTTGTTACTGATCTTTTCATAATTAAAGTTTATAGTTTTTTGATTATGATGCCAAAACTATAATTATAAAGGAAGGATTTTGTTAACTCAGAAAAACCATTGTGTTAAACTAGGGTTAGAAAAAAGTTAACAACTTTAAGAGAATATTATGTAAGTAAATAAATTTAAACTCTTTTAGAAAAGAGTAGAAGAAAAGAAAACTACAAACAACTGTAAGCAAGAAATTTAATGATAAAAACTACAACTTTACAGCTCTTAACATTTCTCTTTTTCCTGGAGGCCCAGGAATACGTTCTACAGAAAAGCCAACAGACTGCATTGCTCTTCTAACGCTTCCTTTTGCAGAATAAGTAACCAAGATTCCGTTATTTTTTATAGCGTTGTACATTCTTAAGAAAATATCTTCTGTCCATAATTCTGGTTGATTTTGAGCTCCAAAAGCATCAAAATAAATTAAATCGAAAGCATTTTCGTCTTCAATATCTTGAAAAAATTGTTTTCTTTTAGTAAGTTGAAAAGTGTCTGAAATAATATTTTTTTGTTCCCAAGAAACAGCATGCATATTATCAAAAAGGTTTTGTTTTTCTACAACACCTAATTCTTTAACGTAATTTAGTTTTGTTACTTCTTCTGCGGAAATAGGATATGCTTCTACGCCAACATAATTTATTTTAATTGCATTTTTTTCTGCTTCTAATAAAGTAATAAATGCATTTAAACCTGTACCAAAACCAATTTCTAGTATAGAAATATCTGAATTATTTTCTATAATTCTATCAAAACCAGAACGTAAAAAAACATGATACGATTCTTGAATCGCACCATGTTTTGAGTGATATTGCTCATCCCAATCTGGTAAATGTATGGTTGTAGAACCATCTGAGGTAATTAAAATTTCTCTTTTCACAATTACAGATTGTTATGTTAAATTTATTATTTAGCCTTTAGTAAAACTCCATTTGCTTCAAAAGCAAATTCTTTTTTAGGCTCAGTTATTTTTGCTATTTCTTCTTCACTTTTACCCGCATCTGCAGCATAGTGTTGTAAATCTTTTACAGATGTCATTTGTACAAATGCTTTACCTTCTACAATTACTTCTTGCCCTTTAGAATCTAAAGGCATAAAGAAACCGTAATCTTTAAAACGTACCATTGTTTCTGTTTCTTCTGCTAAAGGAAGCTTCATCCAACATCCTTTTTTAACACAAACTTCTTTAATTTCTGAAGCAAATTTTACGTTTACAGTATCACCAACATTCATACTTTCGAATTTTGCTAACATTTCTTTAGATGTCATTGCTTCTTCCTTGGAAATTTTATCTCCAAAAGAGGCGTAAGCTAATTCTTTAGCAGCTGGTACTTCTACTTCTTTACTTTCTTTTTTACCTTCTTTACATGCTGTAAAAGCTAATAATGCAATTACACAAAACCTAACAACTAATTTCATAATGTATTTTATTTAATAACGTGTTTACAAATGTAAGTAATTAAACAGCAAAACCCCAATTTTTATAACTCTACAGATGAATAAATTATGTACATTTGTAGTGAAATTTAATCAAACAAATTATGAATTCTAACATAGAAATCAAACATATAGAAAAGTCTAAAATAGACACTGTAGACTTTAATAACTTACCTTTTGGTAGTGTTTTTTCAGACCACATGCTTACTTGTACTTTTAAAGATGGTAAATGGCAAGAATCTGTTATAGAGCCTTTTGCACCAATATCTCTAGATCCTTCTGCTAAGATTTTTCATTACGGACAATCAATTTTTGAAGGAATGAAAGCTTACAAAGATGCTGAAGGAAATACTTTATTATTTAGACCTTTAGACAATTGTAAACGTTTAAATAAATCTGCAGAGCGTTTAGTTATTCCACAAATTCCTGAAGACATCTTCATGAATGGATTAAAAAAATTATTAGAAGTAGATGAAGCTTGGATACCTACAAAAGATGGAAGTTCTTTATACATAAGACCATTTATGTTTGCTTCTGGAAACGGTTTTCATGCATCTCCTGCAAATGAGTATAAATTTATGATTTGTACTGCGCCTTCTGGAGCTTATTTTGCTGGTAAAGTAAAAGTTTTAATTGAAGAAAAATATGCACGTGCTGCAAATGGTGGTGTTGGTTTTGCAAAAGCTGGTGGTAATTATGCTGCACAGTTTTACCCAACACAGTTAGCTATAGAAAAAGGATATAACCAAGTAATCTGGACAGATGACAATACACATGAGTATATTGAAGAAGCTGGTGCAATGAATATTTTTATAAGAATTAATGATACTTTAATTACAAGCCCAACTAACGATAGAATTTTAGATGGAATTACTCGTAAAAGTATTATTCAAATAGCAGAAGATTTAAATATTAATGTGGAAGTAAGAAAAATTTCTGTTTCAGAAGTTATTGCTGCTGCACAATCTGGTAGTTTAAAAGAAATGTTTGGTGCAGGAACAGCAGCAGTTATTTCTCCTATTGCTGGTTTTGGTTATCAAGAAAAAGATTATGATTTACCAGAATTAGAAAAGCCTTTTGCTGCGCTTTTAAAGAAAACAATTACAGATATTCAGACAAACAAATCTGAAGATCCTTATGGTTGGAGAGTTCAACTATAAATAACAATATTTATAAAATTAAAAGCATCAAGTTAATTCTTGATGCTTTTTTTATGCTAAACTTTTTCTTTTTTTAGTACTTTTAATAAAAGTAATAATATAAAAACACCAACTAAGGCTAGAATAGTAATAAAATTCCACGTAAATTCATAACCAAATTTATTTACCATTTGCATTCCTATATTATGACTAAATATATGTGCTAATGAGAATGAAATACTATACAGAGCCATATATTCTCCTTGATTTCCTTTTTTAGATCTTTCTACAGCAAAAGCATTAGAAAACGGAAAAGCAATCATTTCTCCAACTGTCATTAATAACATTCCAACTATTAAAATGCCAACCCAAGATGTTAAGTTTAAAACAATAAAACTTAAGGCAACTAAAAATAAACCAAATGCAATTAGTTTCGTTTTAGAACGCTTTAAGTTTTCTAACCAATTTATTAAAGGCATTTCAAAAATGAAAATAAAAAAACCATTAAACCCCATTAACAATCCTATTTCTAATTCCGTTAGAAAGCGAATGTCTTTATAGTACAAAGGCATTGTAGAAAAGTACTGTAAAAACACAAAGCCAAAAATAAACATTGCGACAAAAAACACCCAAAAAGCTTTGTCTTTGTATGCAGAAACTGGGTTTTCTACTTTTACCTCTTCAATTACTTTTGCTTTCTTTGGATGCAATACTTTCAGTAATAAAAAAGCTGCTAAAACACAAGTTACTCCATCTACCCAAAACAAACCTTTATAATTAAAAAGAGTAATAATTAAGCCTCCAATTGCTGGTCCTGCAGAAAAACCTAAGTTAATTGCTAAACGAATTAAGGTTACAGAACGTGTTCTATTTTCTGGTTTACTATAGGCATTTAAAGCAACAAACATTGCTGGTCTAAATGAATCTGCAATTAGCATCACAAAGAAAATTCCTGCACAAAAAGTCTCAAAAGTTTCTGCAAATTGTAATAAAACAAAGAATACACCTGTACCAAATAAGCTAAATAGCATAACCTTATAATAACCAATTTTATCTGTTAACTTACCTCCAAGCCAAGTACCAACAACAGAACCTAAACCAAAGAAAGACATTATCCAACCAACATCTGGTAAGGTTAGTTTTAAACCGTCAGACAAATAGATAGACAAAAACGGAATTACCATTGTTCCTGCTCTATTTATAAGTGTTATTAAAGAAAGCCACCAAACTTCTTTAGATAGACCTTTAAAGGTATTTACGTAGTTTTTTAATATTTTTTTCATGGTTAATCAATTAGTATACAAATAAAAAGTCCGACTGTGAAGTCGGACTTTTTATTTGTTAATAGATTTTATATTGAAATTATTAAAACATACAAACAGACCGATTTCTTCGTAATGAATACGAATACTGAGTTTTATATGTAATAACAATCTTCATTTTGTTTTTTTTATTAAACTCAAATCTACATAAAATAGTTGAATGTTGTATTTTTGAACTAAACAAATATTATATCTCATGAAAAAAATTATTCTTTTTATTAGCTTAAGTATACTTTTAAATTCTTGCGGAAGTAGTAAATCTTTTCAAAGTTTTTTTAATGATCATAAAAGAGATATTGGTGTAACTGCATTTCAAGTTCCTAATTTCATGAGAGCTTTGGTAAGTAGTATTTCACCAGAAATTAATAGTTTATTTGGCAATGTAAAAGATTTTAAGTTTATAACTTTCAATGAAATTAGTACGCTTAAACAGCAACAATTAATTAACGAAATGAACTTAGTAACAGACAATAATTTTACAGATATGTTACGAAGCAATCAACCAGAAAAAACAAAAATTGTTTCAGTAAAAGAAGATGGAGACGTTGTTACACAAGCTATAATTTTTAATTCTACTTTAGCAAAAACCTCTGTATTTTACTTAAAAGGACGTTTTGATCCTAATAAATTAAGACAACTTTCAGAGGGAAATCAATTTGAAAACCTTTCTAACAAGTTAATTCAAAATTACCAAATAAAACCAAGTACTAAAATTACACCTGGTTTTAACCCAAACTAAAAAGATGAAAAACGTACTACTAATTTTCTGGTTATTTTTAATGATTTCTTGTACCTCTCAAGGTAAAAGACCATTAATAGGTAAAACAGAATATCAGCAAAAACTAAACGCAAGTTATAAAGACGCAACAAAATCTCCTTTAAAAAAGAAAGATTTAAAGAAATTTAAAGGATTAGATTTTTTTCCTGTAGATTCTAGTTTTATTGTTACTGCAAAATTAATTAAAACAGAAAATGCGCCAACATTTGAAATGGCAACAACTACAGACAGAAAACCTTTGTACAAAGAATTTGGTAAATTAAATTTCACCTTACAAGGTCAAAATCATCAACTAACCATATATCAGAGTCAAGACGATTTACAAGACGAAGAATATAAAGATTACTTATTTCTTCCTTTTACAGACGATACTTCTGGCAACGAATCTTATGGTGGTGGCCGTTATATGGATGTAATGGTTACAGATATACAAAAAAATAATACCATACAGTTAAACTTCAATAACACCTATAACCCTTACTGTGCTTATAACGATAAGTTTTCTTGCCCATTAACACCAAGAAAAAATCATTTAGATATAGAAATTAAAGCAGGAATTAAAGTTTTTAAAAAGCATTAGTTTTAGAAGCAATTTCCTGCTTTCACTACTCGCTTTTTTCGTTCCTCAAAAGAGCTCAAACAAACCGTTCAATCAGGGCTAAACTTGTTTGTAAACTTTTATCTTTTCTGAGGTGTAATTAAATTCTAAATAAAATTGTTTAAAAAAACATTACATATTTATAGAAATATCAGCTTTTAAATCTAGTTCAATTGCTTTCTCTAAATCTTCTAAATGTTGTTTTCTAACTTTCAATTTTGTTTCTGCATGTGCTTTTTTATTTAGTTTAGAAGACATTTCTGCAACCTTAATTGCTGTTGGTAATAAATGACTTTCTGGTACAATTACATCTAAGAAACCAGCAGTTATAGCTTGTTTAGAATTATATATTTCTGCATTATTTACACTTCTGTTTAAATACACTTCAGACAAACGTGCTTTTGCAATTGCAATACCAGCATTGTGCATTGTCATACCAATCATCACTTCATTTAAACCAATTTTAAAATCGCCTTCTAAACCAATTCTATAATCTGCAGAAAGCAATAAAAATGCTCCTTTTGCAATTGCATGTCCAGAACAAGCAATAATTATTGGCTGAGGAAAAGACAACATTCTTAAAGACAATTTAGACCCTTTTGTTACCAATTCTTTAGCAGATTCAGGAGATTTGGTCATTACTTTTAAATCAAATCCTCCAGAAAAGATACCTTCTTTACCTGTAAGAATTACAACTTTGTTATCTTTTTCAGCTTTGTCTAAACCAGCATTTAAACCCGTTACAACTTCATGAGAAATAGCATTTGCTTTTCCGTTATTAATTGTAATTATTGCATAATTTTCTTCTGATGTATAGGTAACAAATTCGTTCATATAGTTTATTTTAAAAGTGAAAAACAAGTTACAATAAAATCTTAAAAACAAACCTATTTCAATAAAAAATGATTCTCTAAAATTTAAAAAACTCTTTACTTTTATTTGTTTATTTTTGCCACACAACACAACTAAAAGACTTATTTAACTGTTATTCTATTAGATACTTTCTAATAATTTCTTTTACATAAGAAGGATGTACTATTTATGAATAAAATTAAAAAATTATTTCTTTCATTCGAGCAAAGCTTTTCTTTGCTTTTTCTTTTAAAATGGACTTTTATTTGTTTGTTAATAGGTGCTTTTACAGGAACTGCTTCTGCTGGTTTTTTATGGTCTTTAGAATGGGCCACAAATTATAGAGAAGCAAACCTTTGGATTGTTGCTTTGTTACCAATAGCAGGTTTAATTATTGGTTTATCTTATCATTATTATGGCGAAAGTGTTGTAAAAGGAAATAATTTATTATTAGAAGAATACCATTCACCTAAAAAAGTAATTCCTTTTAAAATGGCTCCGTTGGTCTTTTTAGGAACAATTCTAACACATTTATTTGGTGGTTCTGCTGGTAGAGAAGGAACTGCTGTGCAAATTGGTGGCGCAATTGCAGATCAATTTACTAAAATATTTAAGCTTTCTAATTTAGATAGAAAAATTATTTTAATTGCAGGTATAAGTGCAGGTTTTGCCTCTGTTTTTGGAACTCCTTTAGCGGGTGCAATTTTTGCGTTAGAAGTAATGATAATTGGAAGAATAAAATTTGATGCAATTTTACCTAGTTTCTTAGCGGCTATTTTTGCGAACTATTTCTGCGATGTTTGGCAAATATCTCATCATACACATTACACAATTTCTACGGTAGCAGAATTAACACCAGTAACTATTTTATGGGCTTTATTGGCTGGTATTATTTTTGGCTTGGTAAGTATGCTATTTTCTAAATCTACTCATTTGTGGAATATTACATTTAAGAAGTTTATTAAATTCCCGCCACTTCGCCCTGTAATTGGCGGTGTAATTTTAGCAATTACTTGGTACCTTTTAGGAACTACAAAATACATGGGACTTGGCGTACCTACCATTGTAGATGCTTTTAACATCAACGTAAATTCTTATGATTTTATTCTGAAATTATTATTTACATCTTTTACTTTAGGTGCAGGTTTTAAAGGCGGAGAAGTGACACCTTTATTTTTTATCGGTGCAACCTTAGGAAACGTTTTAATTTGGTTTATACCTTTACCTATGCCTTTATTAGCAGGAATGGGATTTGTTGCCGTTTTTGCAGGAGCTACAAATACTCCTATTGCTTGTACAATAATGGGAATTGAATTATTTGGAATTGAATCTGGCGTTTTTATAGCAATAGCTTGTACAACCTCTTATTTGTTTTCTGGTCATTCTGGTATTTATTCTGCTCAAATTATAGGAAGCTCTAAACACGTGTTTTTCAAAAAAGAAAAAGGATTAACACTTACTGATGTAGACAAACTACGCAATAAGAATTAATCCTTTTTAGTAACTAAAAATTTTTCTACAATTCTAAATCTTCTACGTCTACCCAATTTTTCTTTTGGGTTACTGTTCCTTTATCTAAAATTATTACTCCAGGATTTGCTCTAATCATGGTTTTTAAAGTTGTTTCATCACAAAATAAAAACTCGAATGGTAAATTATATTTCTCTTTAGCTAAGTTTAAATCATCTGAAAAAGAGGCCGAAACACCATAAACAGTATAACCTTTACTAATTGCTTTTTCTGAAACTTCTTTAATTGCCGGAAATCCATTTACATCAGACTTGTCTAAATTATAAACAATTACTAGCATTACTTTTTCTTGCTCCAATAAAACTGGCGCTAAATCTTGTTGTGTATCTTCTAACATAAAATCATGCACTGGCGGAATAGAACCATCTGCAGGATACTGCATACCTTCTTGTAAATTCTTACCAATTGCGTATGCTCTAAAATCTATTATTGGCAAATGTGTTAATACATGTTGAATAATAAATAAAAAACCTGCTAGAGATAAAAATGTAATTAACTTTGGAATATTCCCTTTAAAAATTGGTTTAATTACCTCAACTTTAATTAGTAATAAAATAATTAAAACAATTAAAATTACATTTTTATAGAAAGTTTCCCAAGGTGTTAATTTAATTGCATCTCCAAAACAACCACAATCTGTTACCTTGTTATAAAATGCAGAATACCATGTTAAAAACAAGAAAATTACTGTAATAATTAACAAACTCCATACTGTTACTTTGGGTTTATATCCAATTAAAATCATTACTCCCAAAAGTATTTCTGCTACAATTAAAACAATAGCAAAAGGCAATGCATAGGGAATTAGAAATTCCATATTTAATACACTTTCAGAAAAATATTCTTGAAATTTATATTGAGAACCAATAGGATCTACCAATTTTACAAAGCCAGAGAATATAAATAAGGCTCCAACTAATATTCTAGATATTTGAACTAATATTTTCATAATCGAAATAGGTTTTTAAAACTAAAATTATTCACTTAAATGAATCATTGCAAAAACTGCATAATTAATCATGTCTTGGTAATTTGCATCAATTCCTTCAGAAACAAGAGTTTTACCTTTATTATCTTCAATTTGTTTAACTCTTAATAATTTTTGTAAAATTAAATCTGTTAAACTAGAAACACGCATTTCTCTCCAAGCTTCACCATAATCATGATTTTTATTCATCATTAATTCTTTGGTAATTTTACTGTGCTTATCATATAGAATAGTTGCCTCTTCAGTATTTAAATCTGGGTTTTCTACAACACCATTTTCTAACTGAATTAGCGCCATAATAGAATAATTTATAATTCCTATAAACTCAGACTTTTCTCCTTCGTCTACTTTTCTAACGACGTTTTCCTGTAATTGTCTAATTCTTTGTGCTTTTATAAAAATCTGATCTGTTAAAGAAGGTAAACGTAAAATACGCCACGCACTTCCATAATCAGACATTTTTTTTATGAATAAACTTCTACATTCATCTATAACAGCATCGTATTGTTTTGAAGTATCTTGCATTTTTCTAATAAAAGTATTTCTTCAAAAATAGTAAAACTTACACGCAATTCATTTATTTTTACCATGAATTTATTATTTAAAGAAATGAATAAAATTGTTGTTTTTTGTGGTTCTAGTTTAGGGTTTAATCCCATTTACAAAGAAGCTGCTGTAGCATTAGGAAATTACTTTGCCAATAACAAAATAGGTTTGGTTTATGGTGGTGGAAAAATAGGAATGATGGGTGCAATTTCTGACACAATTTTAGCAAATGGTGGTGAAGTTATTGGTGTAATTCCTTCACTTTTAGAAAAAGAGGAAGTAATTCATTCTGGTGTAGAAGAAATGATTGTTTGTAAAACAATGAGCGAACGTAAAGTAATTATGAGCCAATTAGTTGATGGCTATATTACACTTCCAGGAGGTTTTGGTACTTTAGACGAATTGTTTGAGGCACTTACTTTAGGGCAACTTCATATAGAACAAAAACCAATAGGTCTTTTAAATATAAATGGTTTTTTCGACGCAGCTTTAGTTCAATTAGATAAAATGGTAACTGAAGGTTTCTTAAAACAAACCAATAGAAACATGCTAATTGTTGCTTCTTCTGTAGAAGAATTAATGCAGAAAATGAACAATTATAAAGCACCAGAAATTAGCCACGTAATTAACAAAGTAGTCTCTTAAAATGACCATAAATTGTAACGGAACTTTAGTAGATTTAACATTACCAAAAGTAATGGGAATTTTAAATATTACACCAGATTCATTTTTTGATGGTGGTAAATATAAAAACGAATCCGATTTTCTTTTGCAAACAGAAAAGATGCTTCTAGAAGGTGCAACTTTTATAGATGTGGGTGCTTATTCTTCTAGACCTGGTGCAAAACACATTTCTGAAGAAGAAGAATTACAAAGAATTGTTCCTGTAATTAATTTATTAGTTAAAAATTTTCCAGAAATTATTATTTCTGTAGACACTTTTAGAAGTAAAATTGCCGAAGAAACTATAAATGCTGGCGCAGCAATTGTAAACGACATTTCTGGAGGTAAAATGGACGATGATATGTTTGAAACTGTTGCTAAATTGCAAGTTCCTTATATTTTAATGCACATGTTAGGCACTCCACAAAACATGCAAAAGAACCCAATTTACACAAATGTAACGCAAGAAATTATTACCTTTTTTGCAGCACAAATTCAAAAATTACATCAACTAAAACTAAACGATATTATTATAGATGTTGGTTTTGGTTTTGGAAAAACAACTGCGCATAATTTTGAAATTCTAAAGAATTTAGAGTTATTTAAAAGTTTAGACGCTCCAATTTTAGCAGGAGTTTCGCGTAAATCTATGTTGTATAAAACATTAGATATTTCTGCTAAAGAAGCTTTAAATGCCACCACTTCTGCAAACACAATAGCACTTTTAAATGGTGCAAATATGTTACGTGTTCACGATGTAAAAGAAGCTATAGAAGCTGTAAAAATTGTAAATCAGATTTTATAAAATAATTTCTAGAAGCTATTTCCTGCTTTCACTACTCGCTTTTTTTATCCTAAAAAAGGAATAAAAAAGAGCTCAAACAAACCGTTCAATCAGGGCTAAAATAACTTACCAACTTTTTTAAATCATAAAAACTTGGCATCTTTTTTGTTAAAGAAATGTTAACGCCAAAAATCTACCTAGTCAAACTTTAATAAAACTTTCGATTATAGAATCGAGAGCAGATTCAATTTATTAACTTTTAAAAACTAGAAATTATGAGCAAAAGAGAAACTCCAGAAATTAACGCAGGCTCTATGGCAGACATTGCGTTTTTATTATTAATCTTCTTTTTAGTTACCACAACTATGAGTGTAGATGCAGGTATATCAAGAAAAATTCCTCAAAAAGAAGAAAACCCATCTAATATAGATGTAAACCAAAGAAATATTTTAGAGGTAAACATTAACAAAAACAACGAACTTTTTGTAGACGGAAAAACAATTCTAGTAGAAGAATTAAAACAAATTGCTATTAATTTTATAGACAATGGTGGTGGTTTAGATATTAATAAAAAACCTTGTGATTGGTGTGATGGTAAAAAAGATATTTTGTCTTCAGATCATCCTACAAAAGCAATTATATCTATAAAAACAGCCAAAACCACTAGTTATGGTAGCTATATAGAAACTTTAGATATTTTAAATGCTTCTTATACATTTCTAAGAAACAAACTTTCTGTAAAACTTTACAATAGAAACTACATTAGTTTATTAGAAGATTTTAAAAATTCTAATAACAACGATAAAAAGATTCAAGAAAAAATAAAAGTAATTAGAGATAAATACCCTCTTTTATTATCTGATGCAGAAATAAATAATTGATACGGTTTTAAATAAATTAATTAGTATTTTTACGTAAAATCCGTCTATTTTTTATGTTCGATTTTATTGAATTTTCTTTACTAGATATTTTAGATATTTTGTTGGTAGCAACATTACTCTATTATATTTACAAACTTTTAAAAGGAACTGTAGCAATTAATATTGTTATAGGAATTGCGTTTATTTTTTTAATCTGGAAAATTACCCAAGCTTTAAAAATGGAAATGCTAAGTGGTATTTTAGGCTACTTACTTTCTGGAGGTGTAATTGCATTAATCATTGTTTTTCAACAAGAAATAAGAAAATTTTTGTTAATGATTGGTACAACCAACTTTACAAACAAACGTAGTTTTTTAAAACAACTTAAATTTTTACAGACAGAAATTAGTTCTGAAATAGATACTGATACAATTTTAGAAGCTTGCCAAAAAATGTCTAAATCTAAAACAGGCGCTTTAATTGTTATAGAAAGAACCAATACCTTAGATTTTTTAATTAATACTGGCGATAAAATGAATGCACTCTTAAACGATGCTCTTTTACAAAGTATTTTCTATAAAAATAGTCCGTTACACGATGGTGCTCTAATTATTAGAGACAATTATATTGTAGCTACAAGGGTTGTTTTACCAATTTCTGATAGCACAAAAATTCCTGCAAGATTTGGTTTAAGACACAGAGCAGCTATTGGTGTTTCAGAAAAAACAGATGCCGTTTGTTTATTAGTTTCGGAAGAAACTGGGGAAATTTCTTATATAAAAGATGGTGGTTTTGAATTGTACGCAAACTTTATAGAATTAAATGATAAGCTTAGAAAAGATTTGATGTAAAAATTAATTTTTAATACAAAACATAAAAAAAGGTTCTCATAAAAATGAGAACCTTTTGTATTTTAAAATATTGGTAATTATTTAGCTGGAGCCATTTTAGACTGAATAGCGTTCATAACACTTTTAAATTTAGTAGCTGCTTCACCATCTAAAGTAGCTAATAATTCTTTTCCTTTTTTAGCTAAAGCTACACCTTCTTTTGCCAATTTAGCATTTTTTAATACATCTCCCTTAGACTCAATATACTCTTTTGCATAGTTTGCATAAGTAGTTAAGTGTTTAGTTACTTCTTCATTCTCAAATTCTGGAATAGTAACTCCTTCTAAAGCAGAATCTTTACTTTCTGAAACCGCATCTTTAGCACCTTCTATTACAGAGTTTGCAGCATCTTTAGTTGCATCTACAGCATTTTCTGCTCCTTCAACAACTGCATTTGCAGCGTCTTTAGTAGCATCTGCAGCTTTATCAGCAGCTTCTACAGTAACTTCTTTAATATCAGAACCAGCTTCTTTTGCTTTTTTACAGCTTGTTGTTAACAAAGCAACAACTGCCATAGATAATAATACTTTTTTCATTTTATTTGTTTTTAAGATTTGAACGTCAAATTTAACATTTTAACTATGAAAAAAATCTTTTTATAAAACTATTTTAAGACGCAACATCTAAACTAAACTGCTTATCATATAAATTTTTATAATAACCGTTTTCTTTTTCTAATAATTCTAAATGTGTTCCTTCTTCAACTATTAAACCTTTATCCATAACAATAATTTTGTCTGCTTGTTTAATAGTTGCTAATCTATGGGCAATTACAATTGAAGTTCTATCTTTTGTTATAGTTTCGGTTGCATATTGTATCATTTGTTCTGCATGTGCATCTACAGAAGACGTTGCTTCATCTAAAATTAAGATACTAGGTTTACTTACATAAGCTCTTAAAAAAGCAATTAATTGTCTCTGTCCAGAAGATAACATTGCTCCTCTTTCTTTAACATTGTAATTGTAACCTCCAGGAAGCGTCATAATAAAATCATGAATACCAATTTGTTTAGCAGCTTTTTCTACTTCTTGTTTAGAAATAGTTTCATCTTTTAAAGTAATATTATTTAAAATTGAATCTGAAAATAAAAATACATCTTGCAAAACTACTGCAACTTGTGCTCTTAAGCTTTCTAATTTATAATCGTCTATAGCTACATCATCTACACAAATTACACCGCTATCAATTTCATAAAAACGATTTAATAAATTAATAATAGTAGATTTACCTGCACCTGTTGCACCTACAATTGCTACAGTTTGCCCGCTCTTTACTTCTAAATTTATTCCTTTTAAAACTTCTTCTCCTTCAACATAACTAAATCTAACATTTTTAAAACTAATGTTTCCGTTAAGATTTTTTGCTTCTATTACTCCGTTTTTAGAAATAGCACTATCTGTATCTATAATTTTAAAAACTCTTTCTCCAGAAACTATTCCCATTTGAAGTTGGTTAAATTTATCTGCAATTTGTCTTAATGGTCTAAATAACATTTGTGCCATTTGCACGAAAGCCATAACGGTTCCTGGTCCTGGAACATCTCCTCCAATTACTTGTTTACTTCCAAACCAAACTATTAAACCTATACCTATAGATGATAAAATTTCTGCTATTGGAAAAAATATAGAAAAGTACCAAATGGTTTTTATATAGGCTTCTTTGTGTTTATTATTTATATCTTTAAAATTATCGTATTCTATTTTTTCTCTATTAAAAAGTTGTACAATTTTCATTCCTGTAACTCTTTCTTGCACAAAGCCATTTAAATTAGCTACTTGGTTTCTAACTTCTTGAAAAGTTGCTTTTATTGCTTTTTGAAAAACTTTAGTAGCATACAATAATATTGGTAGCACTGCAATTGCTATAAATGCTAGTTTCCAATTGATAATAAACATAACAATAATTACGGCAAACATTTGTAAAACATCACTTACAATTGTAAAAACACCACTACTAAAAAAAGCTGCAATAGTTTCAATATCAGAAACTACTCTTGTTACCAATTTACCTACAGAATTCTTATCAAAATAAGACATTCTAAATTGTAAAATATGTCTAAAAATTTTTGCTCTTATATCTCTAATTATATGCTGCCCAACCCAATTTGCATAATATATAAATGAAAATCTTAAAACTACTTCTAGCATTAAAATACCTAACATTAATAAAACACTATTTATCAATCCTTCAGAATCTTTATTAGCAATATATAAATCTACTGTATCTTTAAGAATAATAGGTGTTAATAAAGCTACACCTGCTAATAAAATAGTAGAACTTACAGCAATTATAAAATTACGTTTGTATCTTTTTGCAAAACTCATTAGTCTTAAAAAGATATCCATATCAAAAGCGTTTCCTGTTTTATTTGCCAAACCTTAATATTTTATTTGTGTTAAAAATAATCCTTTTGCTGGTACAGATAAGCCTGCATTACCTCTATTTTTACTTTCTATAATTTCTCTAAATTGGTGTATAGATATTTTTTCTAAACCAACATCTACTAAAGTACCTACTATTGCTCTAACCATGTTTCTTAAAAACCTATTTGCTGAAATATGAAAGGTTAACAAATTACCTTCTTGTTCCCAAAAAGCTTCTGTAACATTGCAATTAAAGGTGTAAACATCTGTTTTTACTTTAGAAAAGGTTTGAAAATCTTCATATTCTAGTAAAATTTTTGCGGCTTCATTCATTTTAATTATATCTAATTTTTGTGAATGAATTTGCCAAGAAAAATCTAATAAAAACGGATTTCTGCCTAACCAAATTCTGTATTCATAACTTCTACTACCTGCATTAAATCTTGCATGTTGTTCATCATCTACTAAAAAAACTCTGTAAACAGTAATATCATTTGGTAAGATAGAGTTTAGCTTATGAACAATGTCTCCTTTAATTGATTTTTCAATATCAAAATGAGCAAACATTTGCGAAGCATGTACACCTGTATCTGTTCTACCAGCACCAACTACTTCAATTTTTTCTTGTAAAATAGTACTTATTGCATTATTTAATTCTTCTTGCACAGATATAACATCTGGTTGAATTTGCCAACCATGATATTTTTTACCGTTGTAAGAAAGTTCTATAAAATATCTCAAGAAAATTATTTTTTTGTAGACCGTAAAATTACGGAATTTATTTTGTTATTAGTATTTTTGAAATTGGAAGAGACGTTAAACTTTTCTTACTATTTTTAATGAAGAAGATATTATTATTATCCGATACACATAGTTTTATTGATGATCAAATTTTAAAGTTTGTAAAACAAGCAGATGAAGTTTGGCATGCAGGAGATATTGGTAATTTAGATGTTACAGATACCATAAAAAAGCTAAAACCTTTACGCGCTGTTTATGGCAATATAGACGATAAAGATGCCAGAGCAGAATTTCCGTTAGATTATAAATTTGAACTAGAGAAAGTAACTGTTTGGATGACGCATATTGGTGGTTACCCAAATAATTACTATAGAAGAATTAGAGAAGATATTAAATTAAATCCTCCAAAAATATTTATTTCTGGGCATTCTCATATTTTAAAAGTACAATATGATAAGAAATTAAATTTATTACATTTAAACCCAGGAGCTGCAGGAAACCATGGTTTTCATAAAATAAGAACTATGCTAAGATTTAATCTAGAAAATGGTGAAATAAAAGATTTAGAAATAATAGAATTAGCTACACGTGGATAATCTTATTTTTTTCTACAACAGGTAATTTTACAGA